>NZ_CP094516.1:5982625-6297500 GCF_029909975.1 Bradyrhizobium sp. ISRA430 | reverse complement strand
GCGTCTTCGCATCCCATTGTCACCGCCATTGTAGCACGTGTGTAGCCCAGCCCGTAAGGGCCATGAGGACTTGACGTCATCCCCACCTTCCTCGCGGCTTATCACCGGCAGTCTCCTTAGAGTGCTCAACTAAATGGTAGCAACTAAGGACGGGGGTTGCGCTCGTTGCGGGACTTAACCCAACATCTCACGACACGAGCTGACGACAGCCATGCAGCACCTGTGTTCCAGGCTCCGAAGAGAAGGTCACGTCTCTGCGACCGGTCCTGGACATGTCAAGGGCTGGTAAGGTTCTGCGCGTTGCGTCGAATTAAACCACATGCTCCACCGCTTGTGCGGGCCCCCGTCAATTCCTTTGAGTTTTAATCTTGCGACCGTACTCCCCAGGCGGAATGCTTAAAGCGTTAGCTGCGCCACTAGTGAGTAAACCCACTAACGGCTGGCATTCATCGTTTACGGCGTGGACTACCAGGGTATCTAATCCTGTTTGCTCCCCACGCTTTCGTGCCTCAGCGTCAGTACCGGGCCAGTGAGCCGCCTTCGCCACTGGTGTTCTTGCGAATATCTACGAATTTCACCTCTACACTCGCAGTTCCACTCACCTCTCCCGGACTCAAGATCTTCAGTATCAAAGGCAGTTCTGGAGTTGAGCTCCAGGATTTCACCCCTGACTTAAAAACCCGCCTACGCACCCTTTACGCCCAGTGATTCCGAGCAACGCTAGCCCCCTTCGTATTACCGCGGCTGCTGGCACGAAGTTAGCCGGGGCTTATTCTTGCGGTACCGTCATTATCTTCCCGCACAAAAGAGCTTTACAACCCTAGGGCCTTCATCACTCACGCGGCATGGCTGGATCAGGGTTGCCCCCATTGTCCAATATTCCCCACTGCTGCCTCCCGTAGGAGTTTGGGCCGTGTCTCAGTCCCAATGTGGCTGATCATCCTCTCAGACCAGCTACTGATCGTCGCCTTGGTGAGCCATTACCTCACCAACTAGCTAATCAGACGCGGGCCGATCTTTCGGCGATAAATCTTTCCCCGTAAGGGCTTATCCGGTATTAGCACAAGTTTCCCTGTGTTGTTCCGAACCAAAAGGTACGTTCCCACGCGTTACTCACCCGTCTGCCGCTGACGTATTGCTACGCCCGCTCGACTTGCATGTGTTAAGCCTGCCGCCAGCGTTCGCTCTGAGCCAGGATCAAACTCTCAAGTTGGACTTGAAACTTTGAACCGGCTGATCACAACGTTTGACGAGGTCCCACCATACTCGCGCAGCGATTCACATCGCTGGCGAACTGATCTCAATGAAGAGATCATGGTGTTACCTTTGAAACGTGTACCGCCGAAGTCTTTCGTCCGGTCTCGATCAGAAAAGCCGAAGCTTTTCAGAAGCGAGACCCGCAAGGACTCCGCCGTCCACGTTTCTCTTTCTTCATCTTCACTTGTCAAACAGCCCGGGACCGGAGAGGCCCCAACCTTCCTGGGAGGAAGGGTTCCGACACCCTTACCGACGATGAATGACTCCAACCGACTGGTGTCGATTGTTGTGTCACTCAACAAGGTGAGGAGCATCAGTGGCGCGTTCGCTCGCCTCGGTCAGTGACCCGGCGGCGCCGCGCTCAGTGGTTGGGGTTATAGTCCCCACCGATCGGGATTGTCAACGCCCATTGTCAACAAATCGTCGCACGGCAAAATCGATTGTGCGGTGCGGAAAAACGCCCGTGTTTTCCGGTGCTTAGGTGATAGGCCATGGGCGGCTCGGCAACGCGGGTGGTAAAAAATCTGAAAAAAAGTTTGGGGCCGGAGGGGTTCGGAAGGGGTCTCGGAGGGCTCCCGCGGAGGGTCCTGGGATCGCCGACCAGCGCGGCCCGCAACGTGGGTGGCAAAAAAATCGAAAAAAATTTTTGAGCGGGAGGGTCCTCGGAAGAAGTCCCCAATGGGCCCTGGCGCCCCTGGGATGCCCCGTTGGCGGACGTTCAGGAAACTTTTTCCGGATTTGTGGCCGTACTAGAGCCACAATCCCGCGGCGTTCTGATAAGAGACAAGCTGAATCGTCGGGTGCCTGTGGGGGCTGCCGGGGATTTCTACTGGTCGGAGGAAGGCGATCTTACCATGAAGCAGCCTTCTTCGGACATTCGAGAGACATCGAGAGACCTCCGTCCGCGTTGCTGTTCGTAATTTCGGCCGGCCCCTTCGGGGCTTTCTGACTACGGACGCCTGTGCGGCCTGCTTTTATCCCGCGATCCCCCCTGAAGAGGGCGACCCGGGGAAGGTTCGGATCAGGGGGTTCTTGGGTCGTGATTGGGGGACGTGGGTTGAACCAAAGGACGTCACGCGGCGCGTACGGGCGTGAGACCGGGATTATCGATCTCGGCCACGAGCCGCCGCTTTCCGTCGATGGTTCCGAAGCCGCCGTCATCGATCGTCGTCGTGTCTCCGTACAATGGTTTAGCGGGACAATTCTGACCGGACTCTGCGGTGCGGCCCTGATCGGCGGCGCCGTTTTCGCATCGCTCGACGGCGAAATGACCTTTGCCAAGGTGCCGGAGCGGGTCGAAGGCGCGCTGCGTGGCGCGTTCGGCGCGGCTGATCGTGCCGCCACGCTGCACAAGAGCGACCGCCTGCCGCCGCCCAACGAATCCACGGCCTCGCGCAACATCGTGCGCGTCTCCACCGTCGCCCGCGTCGGCAATCGCGACGTGATGCGGGTGCGCCCCTTCGTCCGGATCGCCGGCAATCTGTCGATGACGACGAGCGATCTGTCGGCGAAGATCCCGCCGTTCAACGCCCAGCGCCTTCTCAGCGACGTCGGGTCCGATCCGAAGACGGCATCCGACGATCCCAACAATCCCGAAGCGGTCGAGCCCGACGCCGAAGTCTCCTTCGTCACCAAGGACTTGTCGCCGGTGCTGCCGAAGGCCAAGATTTCCGCGGTGGTGGCGCTCGACGACATCCTGATGCGCGTGCGCGACGCCGCCAACTGGCGCGGCAATGGCGGCGTGCGCTATGCGGCGCTCAGCAATGCCACCGCCGACGTTTCCGGTGCCGCCGGCCAGTCCGACATCAAGATGGCCTATGCAGCCGAGGCGCCCTCAGCGGACCCCTATGCCGGCTTCGAGACGCGCGTGGTGCCGGAGAACGTCACCCTGCTGCCGAAGACCAAGGAGCAGATCACCGGCGGCAATCCGAACGGTGAGCGCGTCCACATGGTCAAGAAGGGTGACAGCGTCGCCTCCGTGCTGCGCGACCTCGGTGCCACGCCGGAGGAGATCAGGGCGATCACGGCGACGCTGGGGCCCCGCGGCCGCGATGGCGGCCTGAAGGAAGGCGAAAAGCTCCGCATCCTGATGGCGCCGGCAACACCGGGCGCGCGGCTGCAGCCGTTCCGCGTCGTTGTCGCCAACGACACCACGGTCGAGGCCATCGCCGCGCTGTCGGATCTCGGCAAATACGTCGCGGTCGACGTCTCCAGCATGAACACCGTTGCCGATGCGACCGCGAACGCGAGCAGCGACGACGAGGATGACGACGACGGCTCCGGCGTGCGGCTCTACCAGAGCATCTACGAGACCGCGATGCGCAACAAAGTGCCGATGCCGGTCATCGACGACATGATCAAGATCTACTCCTACGACGTCGACTTCCAGCGCAAGGTGCAGCCTGGCGATTCCTTCGACGTGTTCTATGCCGGCGAAGACGAGGGCGTGACGGCGAGCGAAAAGAACGAGGTGTTGTTCGCCTCGCTGACGGTCGGCGGCGAAACCAAGAAATACTATCGCTACCAGAGCCCCGATGACGGCGTCGTCGATTACTATGACGAGACCGGCAAGAGCGCGAAGAAGTTCCTGGTCCGCAAGCCCGTCAACAACGCCATCATGCGCTCCGGCTTCGGCGGTCGCCGCCACCCGATCCTCGGCTATGTGAAGATGCACACCGGCGTCGACTGGGCCACCGCCTACGGCACGCCGATCTTCGCCTCCGGCAACGGCATAATCGAGAAGGCCGGCCCCGAAGGCGGCTACGGCAAGTACATCCGCATCAAGCATGCCAACGGCTACGAGACCGCCTACGGCCACATGTCGGCCTTCGCCAAGGGCATGGAGGTCGGCAAGAAGGTGCGGCAGGGCCAGGTGATCGGCTTCGTCGGCTCGAGCGGCCTGTCGACCGGCCCGCACGTCCACTACGAAATCCTGGTCAACGGCCGCTTCGTCGACCCGATGCGCGTCAAGCTGCCGCGCGGCCGCTCGCTGGAAGGCCCGATGCTCGCCGGCTTCGAGAAGGAACGCGACCGGCTCGATGCGATGATGAGCGGCCGCAACGGCGCCATCGCCCGGATGTCGGATGCGACCGGCGGACCGCTGCAGGTCACCAACCGGTAATCCGCGATCCCTCACCTAAGTTGAGCGGGCTAGGGCAAAACCTGCGCCCGCACGATCACGAAGACGATTCCGATCGCCGTCAGGCCGAACGAGACGGCCATCAGCGGCAACAGGACGTCGATCGCGGCATGCGAACCGTGCAGCTTTGCGTCCCAGACCTTGAATTCGCCGGCCTCCCAGTCGTGTAGTGACGTCGGCCCCAGGTGCGGCTCGTGCGGCATCCGATACCTCACCCAGAGTCGCGAAAGAATCCATGGCAGCAGAATCGCGACCGCAAACAGCAGCGTGACCAATCCGAGGGACAGGCCGATATCACTGCTGCGGTCAAACAGCACCCAGGCCATCAGCGCGAACCAGGCGACCAGACCGACGGCGGCCCCATAGATCTTGGGATGAAGCTCGTCGAAGACAGGATGATTGCGGGCGACAAGATCTTTTTTCATGGCGATATCCTGCGCTGGCTTTTACGAAGCAGGTTTGCCGACGACGATTTTGGAGTTGCTGACAGCGATCGATCAGGGCTCAAACAGGCCTCGGATCAGACGCCGTGCCAGACGGATCCCGAGGAATCGCTGCGCTCGGCGGCGAACCTGTGCTGGGGCAACCCCCAGCCCACCGCGCCAGTTTCATCAAATCGAAGGGTTCCGGTGGCCTCGTCGGGCTAGGACGATGGAACTGTTGGACGCTCAATCACGATTGGCGCGCGGCCATTCGCTGGAAGGCCCGATGCGCGCAAAACCTCGAAAAGCCGACTCGATGCGGCAATGAGCGGCCACAACGGCGGCATCGCCCCGGATGTCGAACGCGATCCGGATGCGATGCTGTGAAGCGACGTCGCTTCACTGCGTCACAACGTCAAGTTTCGTTTGCCAAAGCCGCATCGCGGGCGAATACTTTCCAAAAAGCGAATACTTTCCAAAAAATGGGAGGACGCGTCATGAAGATCAGGCTCGCCTGCGCAGCCGTCGTGGCTGCAATTGTCTCCACAAACGCTTCGGCCGAAACTTGGGAGGTTACCAGGCTCGTCCCAGGCTCGGCGTTCCACGGCGTGCACGGGCTCGGGATCGACAAGGCCGGCCATCTGTTTGCAGGCAGCGTCGCAGGCGCGGCTCTCTACGAGGTCGACGTCGCAGGCGGCACCGCCAAGGTTGCAATTCCCTCCCCCGTCGGGATGGCCGACGACATCGCGTTCGCGCCCGATGGCACTATGGGCTGGACCGGCTTCCTGACCGGCGATCTCTATTCCCGCAAGGGCGACGGTCCGATCAAGAAGCTTGCCTCCGGCCTCCCCGGCATCAACTCGCTCGCCTTCCGCAAGGACGGCAGGCTCTACGCGACGACCGTTTTCCTCGGCGACACGCTTTATGAGATCGACGTCGAGGGCGTCAAACCGCCCCGTCAGATCATGGAGAAGATGGGCGGCCTCAACGGTTTCGAGTTCGGTCCTGACGACAAGCTCTATGGTCCCCTCTGGTTCAAGGGACAGGTCGCCAGGGTCGACGTCGACAAAGCCGAGCTGACTGTCGTCGCCGACGGCTTCAAGGTCCCGGCCGCGGTGAACTTCGATTCCAAGGGCAATCTCTGGGTGGTCGACACCGCGCTCGGCCAACTCGTTCGGGTCGATCCCACGTCGGGCGCCAAGACGATGGTCGCGCAACTGAAGCCGTCACTGGACAACCTCGCGATCGACGACAAGGATCACATCTACGTCTCCAACATGGCCGATAACGGCATCCAGGAGGTCGATCCGGCGACCGGCCAGGCCAGGCAGATCATCATTGGCAAGCTCGCGCTGCCCGGCGGCATCGGCGTTACCTCGGACAATGGCAAGGACACGATCCACGTCGCCGACGTGTTCGCCTATCGCACGGTCGATGGCACGACCGGCGAGGTCGTCGAGAAGGCGCGCATGCACGCCGCCGGCGTCAGCCTCGAATATCCGATGAGTGCGACGGCGAAGGGCGCTGACGTGATCCTGTCGAGCTGGTTCACCGGCACGGTGCAGGTGATCGACAGCAAGACCGGCGCGACGCGCGAAATGCTGCACGGCTTCAAGGCACCGCATGACGCCATCCGACTCGAGGACGGCAGCATCCTGGTGGCCGAGCTCGGCACCAAGTCGCTGGTCCGCGCAAGCGGCGAGCACGGCAAGGATCGGAGCACGGTGATCGGCGACCTCGAAGGACCTGTGGGGCTTATCGGCGGATCGAGTGGCGAGGTCTACGTCACCGAAGCCTTTGCGGGCCTCGTCTCCAGGATCGACAAGAACGGCGAAAAGACTGTACTCGCCAAGGAGTTGAAAATGCCGGAAGGCATCGCACGAGCGAGCGACGGCAAGCTGATCGTGGCGGAAGTAGGTGCCAAGCGGCTGATCGAGATTGCACCAGAGAACGGCAAGGTGACCGAGATCGCGGCCAATCTTCCAATCGGCCTGATGGGCGCACCCGGCGGCCTGCCCACCCACATACCGACAGGCGTGGGTATCGGCGCCTCCGGCGTCATCTACTTCACCTCCGACATCGAGAACGCGATCTACAAGGTCGCAAAGAAATAGCGGTCCCCCGCGGGACTTGGCCGCGGTGGAACCGGTGCGCGGCTTCGCGGTTTTAGACGCTGACGGGAAGCCGACCAGCAGGAGGATCACCCATGACGCGCCTCTCACGCGACGATGTCATCAAGGCCGTGGATCGAGCCGACGACGTCACCATCGCCCAGATCATTGGAACCGGCGCGACTGTGGAAGAACTCGCCGAAGCCCAGGCTTGGCTCGCCAATGACGAGCCCATGATCAACGACCTGCGGCCGCTGGCGCATGGAAGAGTGCGCGAGCTCGTGGATATACTGTCGGAGCTCGAACAGGACCGCGACGACGACAACGCTGCCGATCCGAGCTCCACGTCCGCAGTCAGCTAGCAAGCCGCCCAATCCGCACATGCAATTCGCCCCGGAGAGGAAGACCTCTCCGGGGAGCTTGTCGTTCATGTAAATGCCAGATCAGTTCAGCTTGCGCTTCGGCACTGGCGTTTCGAACTGGGCGATCTCCGCGGTCTGCGGCGCCTTGCCGTTGAAGGTCAGCACGTTGCCTGCGGACGAGATCGCAACGGTATCTCCGTCCTTCACCTCGCCCGCCAGGATCATCTCCGCGAGCGGATCCTGGAGGTAGCGCTGAATCACGCGCTTGAGCGGCCTTGCGCCGTAAGCCGGATCCCAGCCCTTGGCAGCCAACCAGTCGCGTGCGGCAGCGTCGAGCGTCAGAACGATCTTGCGATCGGTCAGCAGCTTCTGCAGGCGCGCGAACTGGATTTCGACGATCCGGCCCATCTCGCTCTTCTGCAAGCGGTGGAACAGGATGATCTCGTCGACGCGGTTCAGGAATTCCGGCCTGAAATGCGCCCGCACCGTCGCCATCACCTGCTCGCGCACCGCAGAGGTGTCCTCGCCTTCCGGCTGGTTCACCAAGAATTCCGAACCGAGGTTCGAGGTCATGATGATCAGCGTGTTGCGGAAGTCGACCGTGCGGCCCTGGCCGTCGGTCAGCCGGCCATCGTCGAGCACCTGCAGCAGCACGTTGAAGACATCCGGATGCGCCTTCTCGATCTCGTCGAACAGCACCACCTGGTAGGGCCGGCGCCGCACCGCCTCGGTCAGCGCACCGCCCTCGTCATAGCCGACATAGCCCGGAGGCGCGCCGATCAGCCGCGAGACCGAGTGCTTCTCCATGTATTCGCTCATGTCGAGGCGGACCATCGCGGTCTCGTCGTTGAAGAGGTATTCGGCGAGCGCCTTGGTCAACTCGGTCTTACCGACGCCGGTAGGGCCCAAGAACATGAACGAACCGGTCGGCCGGTTCGGGTCCTGCAGGCCTGCACGCGAGCGGCGCACAGCGGTTGCGACCGCGCGCACGGCCTCGCTCTGGCCGATCACGCGCCGGCCGAGCTGCTCCTCCATCTTCAGCAGCTTTTCCTTCTCGCCTTCCAGCATCTTGTCGACGGGCACGCCGGTCCAGCGCGAGACCACCTGCGCGATGTGGTTGGCGGTGACCGCCTCCTCCATCATCTCGCCGGAGCCTTCACGCGCCTCGATCTCCGCGAGCTTCTTCTCGAGCTCAGGAATCCGGCCATAGGCCAGCTCGCCGGCGCGCTGGAATTCGCCGCGCCGCTGCGCATTGGCAAGCTCGACGCGCAAGCCGTCGAGCTCCGCCTTCAGCTTCTGGGCGTTGGAGAGCTTGTTCTTCTCCGCGCTCCAGCGCGACGTCAGCGCCGCCGACTTCTCCTCGAGCTCGACGAGCTCCTTCTCCAGCACCTCCAGACGCGCCTTGGAGCCAAGATCGCTCTCCTTTTTCAGGGCCTCCTGCTCGATCTTGAGCCGGATGATCTCGCGATCGAGCGAATCCAGCTCTTCCGGCTTGGAATCGACCTGCATCTTCAGCCGCGCGGCGGCTTCGTCCATGAGGTCGATCGCCTTGTCGGGCAGGAAGCGGTCGGTGATGTAGCGATTGGACAGCGTCGCGGACGCCACCAGCGCGGAATCGGCGATCCGCACGCCGTGGTGCTGTTCATACTTGTCCTTGAGCCCGCGCAGGATCGAGATGGTGTCCTCGACCGAGGGCTCGCTGACGAAGATCGGCTGGAAGCGCCGCGCCAGTGCAGCATCCTTCTCGACATGCTTCTGGTACTCGTCGAGCGTGGTCGCGCCGATGCAGTGCAGCTCGCCGCGGGCCAGCGCCGGCTTGAGCAGGTTGGACGCATCCATCGCGCCGTCGCCCTTGCCGGCGCCGATCAGCGTGTGCATCTCGTCGATGAACAGGATGAAGGCGCCTTCGGTCGCGGTCACTTCCTGGAGCACGGCTTTCAGCCGCTCCTCGAACTCGCCGCGGTACTTTGCACCGGCGATCAGCGCGCCGAGGTCGAGCGAGAGCAGCTTCTTGTCCTTGAGACTTTCGGGCACATCGCCGTTGACGATGCGCAGCGCCAGGCCCTCGACGATGGCGGTCTTGCCGACGCCGGGCTCGCCGATCAGCACGGGATTGTTCTTGGTCCGGCGCGACAGCACCTGGATGGTACGGCGGATCTCCTCGTCGCGGCCGATGACCGGGTCGAGCTTGCCGTCGCGCGCAGCCTGGGTCAGGTCGCGGGCATATTTCTTCAACGCGTCGTAGGCGTTCTCGGCGGTCGCGCTGTCGGCGGTGCGGCCCTTGCGCAGCGCTTCGATCGCCGCATTGAGACTTTGCGGGGTGACGCCGCCCTTGGCCAGGATCGAGCCCGCCTCGCTGGTCTTCTCCAGCGCGAGCCCGAGCAAAAGGCGCTCGACGGTTACAAAGCTGTCGCCGGCCTTCTCACCGGCCTTTTCGGCGGCGTCGAAGGTGCGGGCGAGCTCGGGCGCCAGATAGATCTGCCCGGCGCCGCCGCCGCTGACCTTCGGCACCTTGTTCAGGGCGTCCTCGGTCGCCTTCAAAATTGCACGGGAATTGCCGCCGGCACGGTCGATCAGACCGGCAGCGAGCCCCTCATTGTCGTCCAGCAGGACTTTCAGGAGATGCAGGGTCGAAAACTGCTGGTGCCCCTCGCGCATCGCGAGCGACTGCGCGGATTGGATGAAGCCCCTGGAGCGCTCGGTATACTTCTCGATGTTCATATCTTTTCTTTCCCTCGGCCTGCCCCTGGAGCCCTCTAAGGCACCCCAAACGGCATCTTCATTGGGTTTCCGCTGGCCGCATTGACGTTCCTCAACCGGCAGCGGTCGTTATCAGCCGGCGCTGGCGCCGGCCTGATCCAGATGTGGGAAGGGTGCCCTCGGATCGGAAGAGGCCAGTTCACAAATTCGTGCGCGAAAGCGCCGACTTGGCGCGATCCGGCCGAATCCCTTAAGTAGCACCATGACATCCAGCGCAACGACATCCAGCCCGGCCGCCCAGATCACCGGCCTCTACCGCTACCCGGTCAAAGGCCTGACGCCGGAGCCCCTGCCCCGCGCCGCCTTGCGGGTCGGCCAGACCCTTCCCGCCGATCGCCGCTACGCCATCGAGAACGGCCCGAGCGGCTTCGATCCCGCGGCACCGCAATGGATGCCCAAGACCCAATTCCTGATGCTGATGCGCAACGAGCGGTTGGCCGCGCTGGACACCCGTTTCGAGGACGCGACCAATCTCCTGACCATCCGCAAGGACGGCAAGGTCGTCGCCAGCGGCGATCTCGAGACCGCGGCCGGGCGCTCCGCCATCGAGGGCTACTTCACCGAAAACTTCCCGAGCGAGCTGCGCGGACCGCCAAAAGTGCTGTCCGGACGGGACCACAGCTTTTCCGATGTCGCCCGCAAGGTCGTGTCGATCATCAATCTCGGCAGCGTCCGCGCGATCGAGGCCATACTCGGCGGCACCGCCGTCAATCCCTTGCGCTTCCGCGCCAATCTCTACGTCCAGGGCTGGCCGGCCTGGTCCGAGCTCGACCTCGTCGGCCAGACGCTCGCCATCGGCGCGGCCCGGCTGAAGGTGGTCAAGCGCATCGTCCGCTGTGCGGCCGTGAACGTCGATCCGAAGACCGCCGTGCGCGACCTCGAAATCCCGCCCACGCTCTCGCGCAGCCTCGGCCACATGGACTGCGGCATCTATGCCGAGGTGATCGCCGACGGCGAAATCGGCGTCGGCGACAGAATAGCGGTGGAAGAGCCGAAGCTGGTGTGACAGGTCGCTGGTTCAACGACCCCCGTCATTGCGAGGGGCGAAGCGACGAAGCAATCCGGACTATCTCCGCGGAAGGATTCTGGATTGCTTCGCTTCGCTCGCAATGACGAACGTTAGTTCGGCATCACATACGCATAGATCCGGCCGCGCGAGACCGGTGCCTCGCGGACGCGGTTGCCGTTGTTGCCCGAGATCATGATCGGATTGCCCTTCGCGTCGATGCCGGTGATGATGCCGACATGGCCGCCGCGGCCGCCACGTGACATCACCGCAATCGCGCCGACCTGCGGACCGGAAACACGCGTTCCATAATGCGCGAACGAGCTCGCCATGTCGGAGCCGGTGCCCTTATGGCCGGTGTGCTCCAGCACCATGTTCATGAAGCGCGCGCACCACAGGCTGCCGCGGCTGGTCGGATTGCCGCCGAGATAGCGGCGCGCCTCGGAGACGAGACCCGATCCACCACTGAGGCTGCCGCTCACAGCCATGCCGCCACTGTTGGCGTTCGGATTATAGCTGGCTTGGGTGTCACTGAGGCCGCGCGCCTGCAATTGCGCCGCGCCGCGCTCGAAGCGCGAGCCGCGCGCAAGGTGCCGATAGCGGTGATGTCTGGTGGCGTAATGTGCGCTGTGATGCACGTAGTCGTGCCGGCTTACGTGATGACGATGAGACCGTGCTGACGCCGGAGAAATGAACACGGCCGCAGCCGCGAAGAGGAGAGCCAGCGCGACGACGAGACGCGACAGGCGGTACGCAAACAACTCAAGCATTCTTCATCCTACGTTGACACCCCCAATTCCCATCGGCCCATGCAGTGGCCGACATCCGTCGGGCCGTAAAAACGTTAGATGTGGCAAGAACAAGACATCGCACCGCGCTGCAAAACGCCACTTCCGGAATTGTTGCGATGATTTTGTGTCGCTGCTGGTCTGAGGCTGCCGTATTGCTGCCGACAGCATTAACTGCGATCCTGTTCGCACGGCTTTATGAGAGGGAAAGGTTAATGCCCCACGCCACGACCAGGGACGACGTCCGCATCTATTTCGAGGAAGCGGGCCAGGGATCGCCCATCATTTTTCTGCACGAGTTCGCGGCCGACTACACCAATTGGGAGCCGCAGATGCGCTACTTTTCGCGCGGCCACCGCTGCATCACCTATTCCGCGCGCGGCTATACGCCGTCGGACGTACCGACGGGCGATGTCTACACCTACAAGCACTTCTACACCGATGCGTTGGCCGTGCTCGATCATCTCAAGATCGATCGCGCACATCTCGTCGGTCTGTCGATGGGGGCGTATTCGTCATTGCAGATCGGCCTCAACGCGCCAGAGCGCGCATTGTCGATGACGCTCGCCGGCGTCGGCTCCGGCTCGGAGCTCGAGAACCTTGAGGCATGGCGGAAGCAGTGCCGCGACAACGCCGAACAGTTCGAGACGCTCGGCTCCATTGAGGTCGCCAAGGTCACGCGCGAGGCGCCGAGCCGGATTCCCTTCCTGGTGAAGGACCCGCGCGGCCATGCCGATTTCTACGCGGCGCTGGCACGGCATGACGCCAAGGGATCGGCCAACACGATGCGCGGATTCCAGGGCGGCCGTCCCTCGATCTACACGATGACGGATGCGATCAAGGCTGTGGCGACGCCCACGCTGATCATCTGTGGCGATGAGGACGATCCGTGTGTCGGGCCGAGCCTGTTCCTGAAGCAGCATTTGCCGGCGGCCGGGCTCGCGATGTTTCCGAAGTCGGGCCACGTGCTCAATCTGGAGGAGCCCGCGCTGTTCAACGCGACGGTGGAGCGGTTCGTCACGCTGGTGGAAGCCGGGCGATGGCCGGTGCGCGATCCGAGGTCGATGCCGGCGAATTAGTCCGACCGCATCACCAGGCACTCCGTCATTGCGAGCGCAGCGAAGCAATGACGAAGTGTAGCATCAGCTCCTCATCCTGAGGAGCGGAACGCGCGTCTCGAAGGATGGAAGGCCCGGCTGGTAGCCTCGCCCTTCGAGACGCCGCTACGCGGCTCCTCAGGGTGAGGGTCTACCAGATAGCTTCGCTCGCGCGGACGAAGACACTATTTCCTCCCGCCGCGGCTCAGCAGGAACACGCCCTGCTCGCCGAACAGATTCCACACCCACCAGGGCAGCCGCACCCGCAAGGGATGGCCATAGAGGTCGAGCGCCTCGGCGCGCTCCATCTTGACGTGGATCTCGTCGCAGAGCTGGACGAAATCCTTGATGGTGCAGAAGTGGATGTTGGCGGTGTCATACCAGGTCGCCGGGAGGTTCTCCGTGCGCGGCATGTGGCCGCCGATCAGGAGCTGCAAGCGCATCTTCCAGTAACCGAAGTTCGGGAACGACACGATCGCGCGGTGGCCAATGCGCAGCAGATTCTCCAGCACCACCCGCGGCTGCCGCGTCGCCTGCAGCGTCTGCGACAGGATCACGTAGTCGAAGGCGTCGTCGGGATAGTTGACGAGATCGGCGTCGGCGTCGCCCTGCACCACCGCAAGCCCCTTGGCGACGCAGCGGTTGACGCCCTCGCGCGACAGCTCGATGCCGCGCCCGTCGATGCCGCGGGTCTCCAGAAGCTGAAGCAGGTCGCCGTCGCCGCAGCCGACATCGAGCACCTTCGAGCCCGGCTTGACCATCTCGGCGACCAAGAGATGGTCGGCGCGGTAATGGCCGGGGTACTCGGCGGCAAGGCCGTTGAGCGGCAGTAGTTCCTGTACAGACATCGCTAGCTGCCCTTGCTGGTGAGTCCGCGCGCCTTGCCTGCCGATTGCAGGAAGGCGCGAGAGATATCGAAGAATTCGGGGACGTCGAGCAGGAAGGCGTCATGGCCGCGATCGGTCTCGATCTCGGCGAACGATACCCGCGCGCTCGACGCGTTCAGCGCATGCACCAGCGCGCGCGATTCCGAGGTCGGGAACAGCCAGTCCGAGGTGAATGACACCACGCAGAACCGTGTCTTGATGCCGGTGAACGCTTTCGCCAGCACGCCGTCGTGGTCGGCGGCGATGTCGAAATAATCCATCGCACGCGTCAAGTAGAGATAGCTGTTGGCGTCGAAGCGCTCGACGAAGGAGGAGCCCTGATAACGCAGGTAACTCTCGACCTGGAAGTCGGCATCGAACGAGAAGGTCGGCAGTTCGCGATCCTGCATGCGCCGGCCGAACTTGCGGTGCAGCGCGGCGTCCGAGAGATAGGTGATATGGGCTGCCATCCGCGCCACCGCGAGACCGCGGTGCGGATGGAGGCCGCGATCGGTGTAGCGGCCATTGTGCCAGTCGGGATCGGCCATCACGGCCTGCCGGCCGAGTTCGTGGAAGGCGATGTTCTGCGCCGAATGCCGTGTCGAGCAGGCAATCGCGAGCGCCGAGAACACGCGGCCCGGATAGGCCGCGGTCCATTGCAGCACCTGCATGCCGCCCATCGAGCCACCAACCACCGCAAACAGCGTGGCGATGCCGAGCCGGTCGATCAGCATGGCCTGTGCGCGCACCATGTCGGGGATGGTGATGACCGGGAAATCCAGCCCCCACACCTTGCCGGTCGCGGGATTGATTGAGGCAGGCCCGGTCGAGCCCATGCAGCCGCCAATCACATTGGAGCAGATGATGAAATATCGGCTCGGATCAAGCGGGCGGCCGGGGCCTACCAAGGTGTCCCACCAGCCCGGCTTGCCGGTGACCGGATGCACGTTGGCGACATGCTGGTCGCCGGTCAGCGCATGGCAGATCAGAACGGCATTGGTGCGTTCGGCGTTGAGCTCGCCATAGGTCTGGTAGGCGATCTGGAACGGCGAGAGATCGATGCCGCAATCGAGCGGCAGCGGCTGATCCGCGCCAAAATGCGCGACCTCCGAGCTCGGATGATCCACCTCATGCGACCGGTCGTCGGCACTGATCGCCGGACTGGGAATCGACTTGACGCCAACCATCTCTGACCATCGACCTCGTTTGCGATCAGCCCTCGCGAGCCGCCGCTGAAATCAGGCCATGAAAAACCCGGCCTGAACGATAGGTTCGGCCGGGATCGGATGCGTCCCCGGCCTGTTTAGCGAGTTTTTTAACGTGGCTGCAAGCCGGCCGGCTCAAATGACCACGGAACAGGCAAAAACTACTGGCTTGGGCGGTTTTCGTCAAGCCGCGGTCCGGATTAACCAAATTCGTCCCCGTTAGGTCTGCCAAAAAGGCCGTCATTTCTCTTTGCTTTCGCCGCCCATCCTGCCTAATCAGGACCTTGACCCGCAGCGGATCCGGCCTGCCGATCCGCCTTGGACCGCCTCTCAACAGCACCTGACAGATATGTCCCAACGTCCGCCCGCGCCACCATCGTTGCAGGAATTGCGCAAGGAGATCGATGCGATCGACGAGGGCATGCATCGCCTCCTGATGCAGCGTGGCGACATCATCGACCGCCTGATCCAGGTGAAGCAGACCCAGGAGGTGGGCTCCGCCTTCCGGCCCGCACGCGAGGCCGACATGATGCGCCACCTCGTCCAGCGCCATCGCGGCATCCTGCCGCTCGACACGGTCGAGAGCATCTGGCGCGTCATCATCTCGACGTTCACCTACGTCCAGGCGCCGTTCGCGGTGCATGCCGACGTGTCGGTGAGCGAGCCCGCGATGCGCGATTCCGCGCGATTTCACTTCGGCTTTACTGTTCCTTACGTCGCGCATTTCAGCGCGCAGGCGGCGGTCGAGGCCGTGGCGAAATCCAAGGGCGATCTGGCGCTGGTCTCGGCGACCTCCAGCCGCACGCCTTGGTGGCTCTCGCTGGAGGAAGTTGGCGCGCCAAAAATCATCGCGCGGCTGCCCTTCGTCGAGCGCGCTGACCATCCGGCGGCGCTGCCGGTGTTCGTGGTCTCGCGCGTCGCCGACAGCGCCATGGTGACGGAGGTCGAGACGTTCAGCGTGCGCGTGTCCGGGTGGAATGCCGAGATCGCACGCGCCCTGTCGCCGCTCGCCGAGATCGTGGCGGTGCCCGATACCGCGTTCGACGGCGCGGCGCTCCTGATCTCGATCACTGCGGCGACGAGCCTCGACAGGATCAAGGCAGCCCTGATCGACGCGGGGGCCTCGGTCCGCTCCACGGCCCTCGTCGGCAGCCACGCAACGCGCTATACGGTGGCCCCGACCGGGACGAAATCGTAAATCGCGAGCCGCCCCGCCAATCCGGAGTCCAAGATGTCCCGCCCCGTGCCGAATCCCGGCATTCTCGATATTGCGCCCTACACGCCCGGCAAGAGCCCGGTGCCGGAGCCGGGCCGCAAGGTGTTCAAGCTGTCGGCCAACGAGACGCCGTTCGGGCCCTCGCCCAAGGCGATCGAGGCCTTCACGCACGTGGCGACGCATCTCGAGGACTATCCGGAAGGCACCTCGCGCGTGCTGCGCGAGGCGATCGGCCGTTCCTTCGGTCTCGACCCAAACCGCATCATCTGCGGGGCCGGCTCGGACGAGATCCTCAATCTGCTCGCCCACACCTATCTGAGCCATGGCGATGAAGCGATCTCGACAACCCATGGCTTCCTTGTCTACCCGATCGCGACCATGGCGAACGGGGCCAGGAACATCGTGGCGCCCGAGAAGAACCTCACTGCCGACGTCGACGCCATCCTCAACGCGGTGACGCCGCGCACCAAGCTGGTCTGGCTCGCCAATCCCAACAACCCCACCGGCACCTATCTGCCGTTCGACGAGGTCAAGCGCCTGCGCGCCGGCCTGCCCTCGCACATCCTGCTGGTGCTCGACGCCGCCTATTGCGACTACGTTTCTCGTAACGATTACGAAATGGGCATCGAGCTCGTCGCCACGACCGAGAACACCGTGGTGACGCACACCTTCTCCAAGATCCACGGCCTCGCGGCGCTGCGCATCGGCT
This sequence comes from Bradyrhizobium sp. ISRA430, assembly GCF_029909975.1. Lineage (NCBI taxonomy): Bacteria > Pseudomonadati > Pseudomonadota > Alphaproteobacteria > Hyphomicrobiales > Nitrobacteraceae > Bradyrhizobium > Bradyrhizobium sp. ISRA430. The sequence goes on along the minus strand of NZ_CP094516.1, from coordinate 6,280,562 downwards.
GGATGTTCGGGCCCGAGCACATCATCGACGCGGTCAACCGCATCCGCGGCCCCTTCAACGTGTCGACGCCGGCGATGTACGCCGCGGTCGCCGCGATCGAGGACACCGCGCATCAGGCGATGTCGAAGCAGTTCACCGAGACCTGGCGCAACTGGCTGACCGAGGAGATCGGCAAGCTCGGGCTCAAGGTGACGCCGAGCGTTGCCAATTTCGTGCTGATCCACTTCCCGACCGACAAGGGCAGGACCTCGGATGACGCCGACGTCTTCCTGACCAAGCGGGGCCTGGTGCTGCGGGCGCTGAAGAACTACGGCCTGCCGCATGCGCTGCGCATGACCATCGGCACCGAGGAGGCCAACCGCCTCGTGGTCGAAGCCTTGCGCGAGTTCATGGCCGGCAAATGAGCGCGCTTCCGCACTTCCAGCGCGTCGCGCTGATCGGCTTCGGGCTGATCGGCGGCTCGATCGCGCGCGCTGCGAAGCTTCAAGGGCTTGCGGGCGAGATCGTCACCACCGCACGCTCGGAGAAGACGCGTGCACGGGTCGTCGAGCTCGGCATCGTCGACCAGGTCGTGGCGACCAACGCGGAAGCGGTGAAGGACGCCGATCTCGTCATCCTCTGCATCCCCGTCGGTGCCTGCGGGCCGGTGGCGCAGGAGATCGCTGCGCATCTGAAGCCCGGCGCGATCATCTCCGATGTCGGCTCGGTCAAGGGCGCCATCGTAAAGGACATGGCGCCGCATCTGCCACAAGGCATTCATTTCGTCCCGGCGCACCCGGTGGCGGGCACCGAGCATTCGGGGCCGGACTCCGGCTTCGCCGAGCTCTTCACCAACCGCTGGTGCATCCTCACCCCGCCCGAAGGGACCGACACCGCCGCCGTCGAACGGCTGCGCGGCTTCTGGACCGCGCTCGGTGCCAAGGTCGAGGTGATGACGCCGGATCACCATGACCTCGTGCTCGCCATCACCAGCCATCTGCCGCATCTGATCGCCTACACCATCGTCGGCACTGCCGACGAGCTGGCGCAGGTAACGGAATCCGAGGTGATCAAGTTTTCGGCCGGCGGCTTTCGCGATTTCACCCGCATCGCGGCGTCCGATCCGACGATGTGGCGCGACGTCTTCCTCGCCAACAAGGAAGCCGTGCTGGAGATGCTCGGCACCTTCAACGAGGATCTCGCAAAGCTCACCCGCGCGATCCGGCGCGGTGACGGCGAAGCCCTGTTCGACCATTTCACCCGCACCCGCGCCATCCGCCGCGGCATCGTCGAGATCGGCCAGGATTCGGCCGCGCCCGATTTCGGCCGGCCGCACGCTGCGCTCGACAAGAAATGACGAGCATGGGCCCAGCCGATCGGATCCGGCCGGGCCCACCTCAGAACGCGCAGCGCTCACGGACGGAAGCAATCCTATTTGGCCTTGGCTGGGTGCGGCATCAGGTGCCGCGGCGACTTCGCCATCGGCGGCACGAACGCCATCACATCCCGCGCGCCGCTGAGTGCGGCGGCACGATCGCCATTGGGGTACTGGGCCGCGAAAGCGGCCGGCTCCTGCGATTGCCACTGCGCGAGCGCGGGCGTCGCAAATGCGGTCGTGACGGCAATGGCGGCAATGAACAGCTTGGACTTCGTCATGGTGGTCTCTCCTGAACCGGCCGCTAAATTGCGCGGCCGACATGGAGAGAGACCGGACGTCGCAGCCTCGCATTCCCGGTGCGGGGCCGCTTCGCCATCACGATGGCGCGAAGGTGCCGTGACGGCCCGTCAATAGAGCGGCGGGATCTGTCCGACCTTGATCGGGCCGAGCAGCACCGCGCCGTCGACGAAGCGCAACGGGAAGCTGCGGGCCTTCTTGCCCTCCAGCGTGCTCTCGGTGCCGAGCGAATTGATGCCGGCGGCAACCCCGACATTGGCGTTCTGCTTGACGACCTTGCCGAGGCCGGGAATGGCGCGATCGAGCGCGCCGAACAGATTGTTGAGGTCCTGCGTCTTCACGCCAGGCGCAACACGATCGAGCGTCGATTGCGGCACGCCCTCCTCCAGCATCTTCTCGATGCCCAGCGCCGGGATAACCCGCTCGAGGCCGGCCACCGTCATCTGCAATTCGCCGTCGAGACGGCCATTGGCGGAGAGGCCGAGCGTGCCGGCCGCGACCGCGATCATCTCGCCCTGCTGGATCCGCGACTGCACGATTTCGACATGGCCGCCGGCGGCCTGGAGCTCGCGGAAGCGCTGCGGCCAGGGCTTCGGCGTGAGGTCGGAGAGCCCCGTGATCTTCGCCCGCACGTCGGCCTCGAACGGCTCCGAGAGCAGCGGGTGCAGGCCCTGGATGCTGCCCTGGGCGATCTGCAGCACGGTCTCGATGACCGGATGCTCGCGCGACGATCCGTCGGCGAGACGCCCATGCAGCTCGACCTGTTTTGCGCGCGCCATCGGCACCTGGACCGTACCGTCGAGGCGGTTGATGGTGGGATCGTCGAATACGATGGAGGCACGCTCCGGCACGGCCGGCAGGCCGAACACGCTGCTGCGGCCCTTGCTCCAGTTCACCACGAACGAGGTCTGCGTGACGCCGTCAGTCAGCGTCGCGGGCGCCTTGAATTCGGCGATGACGAGCTTGGGATCGTAGACCTGGGCTACGACCAGGATATTGTCGAGCTTCGCCGTGAACGGCGTGTTGCTTGCGCTCTGCGACACCAGGGCGACGCTGGCGCCATTGCACTGGACCTCGAAGCGGAACGGGAAGCCCGCGATCGAGCGCTTAGCGCAATCATAGATGCGGCCGGACTTGGCCTCCTGCGCGCGCCAGGCGTCGGCCGCCACCTCGGCCTGCGAGGCGGCATAGAACCAGAACCCGCTCCAGGCGGCGGCGAGGATCAGGAGGAGGACGGGCGCGATGAAAAGGCCCCAACGGGAGCGCCGGCCTGCGGCAACGGTCATATCGGACATGCGGCGACCCTTTGACCACAGATTTTGGCAAATGTAAGCGAGGTTCGACTGCGACGAAAGACGGAGAATTCGCTTCGCTTGGGGGCGCGGTTCTGCTAGCCGTGCCCGAAATGTCGGAAATTGCCCTTCCCCCCGTCACCACCGCCACGGGCGACCTCTGGGTGTTCGGCTACGGCTCGCTGATGTGGCGGCCGGGCTTCGAATTCGAGGAACGCGTCCCGGCGCGGCTGGTCGGCGAGCACCGCGCGCTCTGCGTCTATTCCTTCGTGCATCGCGGTACCCCGGAGAAGCCGGGCCTCGTGCTCGGGCTCGACCGCGGCGGGGCGTGCCGCGGCATCGCCTTCCGCATCGCCGAAAAGAACCGCACCGACGTAGTCGCCTATTTGCGGGAACGCGAGCAGGTGACGTCGGTCTATCGCGAGGTGATGCGCTCGGTGTGGCTCGAGAACGATGCGCGCCAGCGCGTATCGGCGCTCGCCTATGTCGTCGACCGCGGCCACGCCCAATATGCCGGACGGCTGTCGCTCGCCGAGCAGCACCGCCACGTGCTCCAGGGCCATGGCCAGTCCGGCGCCAACCGCGATTACGTGACCGCAACGGTGAAGGCGATCGAGGCCGAAGGCTTTCGCGACACACAGCTACATCAACTCGCGACAATGTTGCATGGTGATGCGCATGCCCTGCACGCGCCGGCTCCGGCTGAAGACCACGAAAATCGCTAGGTGCTCGTCGCCGCGTAGCTCGGCGCGGATCCGATCAGCCGTTCCTGCTCCTTGCGGCCGGTTTCGACGATGCGGCTGGTCGCGCCCTCGATGGCATCGCGGATATGTGCGATGTACTCGTCCTTCGGCAGGCCTGGGGGCAGCGGGTCGAGGAATTCGACCACCAGCGTGCCGGGATAGCGCATGAAGGTGCGGCGCGGCCAGAACAGGCCGGAGTTGAGCGCGATCGGCAGGCACTGCACGCCGCAGGCGGAATAGATCTGGGCGAAGCCGGTCTTGTAGTCGGGCGGCGCGCCGGGCGCACGGCGCGTGCCTTCGGGGAAAATCACGAGCTGGCAGCCACTGCGCACGGCTTCACGCGCCCGCCGTGTCATGTCCAGGAGCGCCTTGACGCCGGCGGTGCGGTCGATCGCGATCATGCCGGTCTTGATCAGAAATTGGCCGAACACCGGAATGTTCATGAGCTGCCGCTTGAGGATGAAGATCGGCCGATCGAAGAACTGGAGCAATGCAAAGGTCTCCCAGAACGACTGATGCTTCGCCACGATCACCAGCGGCCCCTTCGGGATCTTCTCCTGTCCGCGGAATTCGACCTTGATGTTGCAGACAACGCGCATAAGGAACAGGGTTGCATTTGCCCACCATCCGGCGACCGTCAGCAGCGCGCGCACCGGCATCAGGAAGGTCGGCAGCGCCACGATCGCGAGCACAACGAACACGATGTAAAACAGCACGTTGAACACGAGCGAGCGCAGGAAAATCAGGAACATCAACAATCCGATCAATTGGCCTGTGCGGTGGCGGGCCGCTTCGGCGGCTGGCCCGCAGGCTGCTCCGACACTTCGGGCGCAAGGTCAACCCCGAAATCCTCGAGCCGCACCCTAAGCTCAGCCGCGATGTATTTGACATATTCCGACAAGAGTAGCCGCAGCGTCGAGGCCGAAGTCCACCACGGCTCCTCGCGCCATTTGTCGCCGACCACAGCGAACGGGATCAGCGCCATCTCCGGCATTGCGTGCGAGAACTCCACCAGCGCCCGCGGCATGTGGTAATTCGATGTGACCACGATCAGTGACTTGAAGCCGCGCTCCTGCGCCCAGCGCCGCGTCTCCGCCGCGTTGCCACGGGTCGAGACCGCGGTGCGGTCGAGATCGACGCAGCAATGCATGAAGGACTGGCTCTCCGGCAGTGTCCGGGAGATGTCGCTTGCCGTAGAGGTCGGGTGCACCCCCGAGATCAGGAGCCGTTTGCCGTAGCCGGCGGCCAGCAGCTCCATCGCGTCCGACACCCGCGAGGAGCCGCCGGTCAGCACCACGATGCCGTCGGCCTTGCGGTCCGGCGCGAGCTCGGCGCCGCGCAATTGCGACAGGAACGCGAGGAAGCCCGCCGCGGCCCCGACGAAGGCGATCGCGAGGGTCGACACGACCATCGCGCGCAGCCAGCCGCGCGGCAGGTTCGGCGATCGATCGTCGGTCGGCGAGGTCATGCGATGTCGGTGATCCCTTCCCCGGGTGATTTTAAGACGTTTTGAGGCGAAGTGGAGTCCGGTTTGGCGGGCTTGCGCCAACGCAATGAACTGCTCAAGCATCGACGTCGGCAGTGCGCTCCCTCGCCCCGCTTGCGGGGAGAGGCGAAGAAATCACGGGCAAGCTCATTCTTTTCGACACTCGCGCACTCACTCAACATCATTCAGCGTCGCGAACAGTGTCTGGCGCGAGGCGACCGCGGTGATCGCGCCGATCAGCAGCGCCTGCACCGCGAGCACGATGTAGCCGGACGGCCGCAGCGAGAAGGTGCCGAGCAGGGCCGCAAACTGGTCGCCGACCGGGGTGCCCGAGAACCAGCCGGCGATCGACTCGGAGAAACCGAACACCAACATGGCGACGCCGCCGCCGATCACGCCGCCCTCGAGCCCCAGGCGGAGGAAATGCCGCAGGAAACGGTTGGCGATGTAGCGGTCACCGGCGCCGACGAAATGCAAGACCTCGACGATCGGGCGGTTCGCCGCCATCGCGCCGCGGGTTGCGAACGAGACTGAGATGATGGTCGCGACGATCACGAGCGCGAGGATCCCCAGGCCGGCGAGCACGGTCGCATTGGTCATCGAGCGCATGCGCTCGATCCAGGCGCGGTGATCGTCGACGCTCGCGCTTGGGGCCACCTGCGTCACGCGGGCGCGCAAGGCGGCGAGGTCAAGCGCCGTGCCCGGCTGCACTCGGGCGATGATCATGCGCGGCACCGGCAGATCGTCCATCGACAGGCCGGTGCCGAGCCACGGCTCGAGCAGCTTGCCGGATTCCTCCTTGCTGAACGGCTTGACTTCGACGATGCCCGCTTGCGCGCGCATCGCCTCGGCGACCGCCGCAGTGTCGCGCTCGATGTCGCGCCCGGCCTGCGGGCGGACCTGGATGGTGATTTCGCTCGCGACATCCGATTGCCATTCCGCCGCCGAGGCGCTGACCAGTAACACCGTGCCGGTCGTCATCGAGGCGAGGAAGGTCATGATGGCAACAACGGCGACCAGCGCGCGACCGTGAATCGAGGCGCGCGGCACGATCGGCGACATGTTGCGCGCCTTGGCCGGCAGCGGCGGACGCTCCTGTCCGAGGTCAACCAGCACGCCGCGCTCTTCGGTCCTACTCATAGACGTGCAGCCGTCCCTGGTGCAGCACCAGCCGCCGCGCCTCGTACTGATCCATCAGCGTAATATCGTGGGTCGCGATGATGACGGCGGTGCCGGACTTGTTGAGCTCGATGAACAGGCGCAGCAGACGGCGCCCGAGCGTCGGATCGACGCTGCCGGTCGGCTCGTCCGCGAGCAGGAGCTGCGGCCGCGAGATCACCGCGCGCGCAATCGCCGCGCGTTGCTTCTCGCCACCGGACAGGATCGGCGGCAGCGCGTCCATACGGTCGCCGAGCCCCACCCAGCGCAAGAGATCGATGACCTCCTTGCGATAGCTCGATTCGCTGCGACCCATGACGCGGAACGGCAGCGCCACGTTCTCGTAGGTCGTCATGTGGTCGAGCAGGCGGAAATCCTGGAGCACGATGCCGATGCGCTTGCGCAAGTCGGCTATCTCGTCCTTGCCGAGCTGCGAGATGTCATGGCCGAACAGGTTGATCAGGCCACGCGTCGGCCGATGCGACAGGAACAACAGGCGCAGCAACGAGGTCTTGCCGGCGCCGGACGGGCCGGTGAGAAACTGGAAGGAATGCGCCGGAATCTGGAAGCTCAGGTCGCGCAGGATCTCTGGCCCCAGACCGTAACGCAGTCCGACATTTTCGAACCGAACCAAGCTCAGCTCCGTTCGAGAGGGGACGCAGCACGCAGCGCGAAGTTCCGCCGCACGCTCGAGAAGGGTTGTGCGGCCGTTATGGTTTCCGGTTCGTTAACGGTCGCCTTGTAGCATTCAAGGTGCCCGGTTTCGCACGATCGGGTCATCGCCGAGGCTGGTCCATGCACATCGTCTGTCCCCATTGTACGACATCCTATGCCATCAAGCTCGCGAGCCTTGGGGCCAATGGGCGGACCGTGCGTTGCTCCCGCTGCAAGGAGACCTGGGTGGCGCATCCCGAGGACGCCATCGAGGAGGCCTCCGTCCCAACCATGGTCGCAGCAAGCCGGGCCGACGATCAGTCTGATCTGGCCGAGCAATGGAACTCTTACGCCAGGGACGACGGCGCGGCCGATACGCCCGTGGTCGACAGCCCTTCGATCGCCAGCGACTGGCCGGACGAGAACGCTGGACAGACCGAGGACGACTGGTCGGCGGCCGGCTCCGCCGAGGACGACGGCGCCGGCGTGCAGCACCAGTCCTGGTTCCGCGGCCTGTTCCGCCGCCGCATGGCGCTAGCGAGCCGCACCGAAGCCGCGCCGGCTCGGCGGAAATCCTATCCCGGGCTACCGACCGCCTGCGCCGCGATGGGCGCCCTGGTCGCGGCCCTCGTGATTTGGCGCACCGACATGGTGCGGCTGCTGCCGCAGACGGCGGCATTCTACAGAATGGTCGGCTTCGACGTGAACCTGCGTGGGCTGGCCTTTAAGGACGTCAAGCTCTCCAGCGAGACGGTGGACCGCAAGCAGGTGCTGGTGATCGAGGGCGTGATCGTCGGCGAGGGCAACAAGAAGCCGCTCGAGATCCCGCGGCTGCGCTTCGCGGTGCGCGACGCGCAAGGCGCCGAGATCTATGCCTGGAACGCAGTACTGGAGCAGACAGTTCTTCGGCCCGGCGAGCGCGCCTTTTTCAGGTCGCGCCTAGCCTCGCCACCGGCTGAGGGCCGCAATATCGATGTTCGTTTCTTCAACCGGCGCGACGTTGTCGGCGGCAGCGTATAATCGGCACCGCCCAGGTCCGCACGGGAGATTGGTCCCATGCCAAAAGTCTTGATCGCCGACGACGAGGAGTCCATGCGCACGCTGGTGGCGCGCGCCATCGCGATGGACGGTCACCAGACCGTCACCGCGCAGGACGGCGCCGAGGCGCTGGAGATCCTGATCCGCGAGGACGGTGCGTTCGACCTGCTGCTCACAGACATCCAGATGCCGGTAATGGACGGCATTGCGCTCGCGCTCTCCGCCGCGCGCGATTTCCCCGATCTGACCATTCTGCTGATCACCGGATTTGCCGACCAGCGCGAACGCGCCTCGAACCTGAATGCGCTGGTGCATGATGTCGTGACGAAGCCGTTCTCAGTCGCCGACATCCGCACCGCGGTCGCCGATGCGCTGGCGGCGAAGAAGAGGTAGCGGCGCAGCGAGTTGAACTACCCCCACTGCTCCAACCTCGTCATTGCGAGCGCAGCGACATGCGGGACCAGCCGTCCCGGATGTCGCTTCGTCTCGGAAACCAACGCTGTCATTCCCCGCGAAAGCGGGGAATCCAGTACGCCGCGGCTTCTCAATGACATAGCGATGTCTCGGAGTACCGGATCGCCCGATCAAATCGGGCGATGACACCGAGAATGCGGGACGGAAGACACAAATCGCGTGCGCCCATCGCGAACCATGCTGAGCCGCAAAATCGCGCCTCAAAAATCCTTCAGCAGCCGCTCGAGATAGTCGAGCTCGATCTGCGGGCGCGAGGGGTCGCCGAGGCGGCGGCGGAGCTCTTCGAGGATGCGGCGGACGCGCTGGACGTCGATCTCGCCGGGGATCTTCACCGTGTAGTCGTCGCCGAATTCGCGGCCGTGCAAGGGCCGCCCGAGCGGGTCGGTCTGATTGCCGCCACTCTGCTGCCGGCCGGCGCGGTTGCCGGGACCATCGCCCTGGCCGTCGCCATCGCCCTGCTGCATCGCCTCGGCCATCTTCTGCGCGCCCTTGCGCAGCGCATCCAGCGCCTTGCCCTGGGAATCCACGGCACCGTCGGCATTGCCGTCGCCGAGCTTGGAGCCGGCATCGCCCATGGCGTTGTCGGCGGTGTCCAGGCCGTTGTCGTCATCACCCTGGTCGCCGTCCTGATCGCCGTCTTGTCCCTGTTGACCCTGGCCCTTTTGTCCCTGTTCGCCCTGCTGGCCGCGCTGACCCTTCTGTCCCTTCTGGCCGTTCTGTGAGAGACCACGCTTGGCGAGGTCCTCCTGCAGCTTCTTCAGCCGGTCGCGTAGCGCCTGCTGGTCCTGCTGGAGGTCGGACATCGACTGGTCGCCCTGCTGCTTGCCACGCATGCGGTCGCGCCGGGAGTCCTGGCCCTGCTTGAAGGTCTTGTCGCGAAGCTGCTGCTGCTTGCGGATCATGTCGCCGAGTTCGTTGAGCGCCTGCTCCATGTCGCTGTCGCCGGACTGTCCCGGCTGCGCCATCTGCAGGCCCTCCAGCATCTGCTGAAGCTGATCGAGCAACTGCTTGGCCGCGTCCTTGTCGCCGGAGCGCGACAGGCGCTCCATGCGGTCGATCATGTTGTTGAGGTCCTGCTGACGCAGGACCTTGGTATTGGGATCGAGCGGCCGGGCGAGCTGCTGCGGATTGTTGCGGAACTGCTCGGCGAGCTGGCGCATGAAATTGTCGAGCGCCTGGCGCAGATCCTGCGTGAGCTTCTTGACCTCTTCGTCGCTCGCACCGCGCTCCAGGGCCTGCTTCAGCGCGTCCTGCGCCGCGCGCAGCGCCTTGTCGACGTCGCTGATGTTGCCGTCCTCGATCGTCACCGCGAGCGCCCACAGGCTCGCCACGACCTCGCGCAGCGCATCGTCGGTACGCGCCGCCTCAAGCTGCCGTGCGACGCTATGGAGTCCGAGATATTGCCCGGCCTCCGGCGTGAACAATTCAGGCGCGATCATCAGCGCATCGAGCGCGGCGTAGACGTCAGCGTTCTTGTTGGCGTCGAGCGCAAGGATGCGGCGCTGCTCGATCAGCGCGCGCGCGAGCGGCTTGGTGAAGAGCCGCTCCGGCAGGCGCATGTTGAAGGGCTCGCTTTTCGCCTCGTTGCCGGCCTCGTCCTTGGCGGTGAGGGTCAGCGTGACGTCGGCGCCGGCGTAGGGATCTTCGCTGAGATCCTTCACCGTCTGGCCGACGCCGTTGCGGGTGCGCGCATTCGGCAGCACGAGGGCGAATTGCGGCGGCTGGAACAGCGGCCGAGCCGCGTTGGCATCCGCATCCTTGTTGCCCTTGTTGCCGTCCTTGGCAGTGTCCTTGGAATCGGCGGGACGCAGGGCGAACTGCGCCTCGGCGCCGGTCACGCCGTAATCGTCCTCAATCTTGTAGGCGAGCTGCAGCGCGCCGCGCGCCTGGCGCTCCGGATCCTTGGCGAGCGCAATCGTCGGCGGGCGATCCGGCGTCGCGGCGAAGGTCCATTGCGGTTGGCCCGAGGGCGCGCGGACGTGTGCGGTGCCGTCACCAGTGATCGTAAAGTGCTTTTCGTTTGTGCCCTTGGGCGCGGCTTCCGTCGGAGCGGCTTCCTTGAGGCCGCCGGAAACGGCGACATCGAGGTTGCCGCCGGAGGAGCGCACGATCAGCGTCGAGCCGGCGGGAACGGCAAGCGGCCCGTTTGCCGGCAACGCGGCGGCTTCCTTATTGGCGGCCGACAGGATTACCGGCGGCTTCGCGGTATAGACCGGCGGGGTGACCCAGGCATCGACGCGGACATTGGTCGGCGCCAGCACGCCGTTCCAGTCGAAGGCGGCGCCTAACCGCAGCGCGCGCTCGTCGCCGGCGGCGAAGAAGGTCGCAACCAACATCACCATGACCAGCGCGCGGAGCGCCCAGGGATCGTGGATGGGAAGGCGCGGACGCGGCAAACCGGCGCGGATGCGCTTGAGCGAGGCCAGCGTGCGCTCACGCTGGGCCTGCCACAGCGCCTGCGCGACCGGATCCTGCGAGGTCAGGGTGTCCGTGAGCGTCGTCGCCGGACGGTGACGGATACCCGAACCGCGGTCGAGCCGGCCCAGGGCCTGCTCGCGGCTCGGCCAGCGGAAGCGAATCAGCGGGAACAGCGCGGCAGCCGCGAGGCCTGCGAAGACGGCAAGACCAATCGCGCGGGCAACAGAGGGCAGCGCCAGCCAGAGACCGGCCCAGGAAACCACCAGGAACAGCCCGGCAACGGTCAGCAGGCGCGCCAGATGCGGCCAGGCGCGCTCCCAGGCGATTGCATATGTGGCCCGCTGCAGGGCCTGCGCCAGCTTCAGCCGCGACAGCGCGTCGCCGTCGCGGACCGGATCTGACGGGTCGGGGGTGACACCGTTCAATCAACTCTCCAGGTTGCCCGGTGAGAGAAGCGTATCACAACGGCAGCACTGAGGCATCCGTTCCTGTACGGGACCCACCCCTTTTGCCGCATAACACGAGGACGTGACTGGCCCGGCGCAACCCCGTAGTTTCCGCGACGCCATCCAAGGGAGACGAAGGAAACGCCATGGACAAGAAGATGCACGACAAGGGCCTGGAAGTCCGCAAAGCGGTGCTGGGCGAGGCCTATGTCAACAACGCCCTGAAGAATGTCGACGATTTCAACCGTCCGTTCCAGGAGATGCTCAACGAATATTGCTGGGGCACGGTGTGGGGCCGCGAGGAGCTGCCGCGCAAGACCCGCAGCATGCTCAACATCGCGATGATCGCGATCCTCAACCGCCAGCACGAATTCCGCGCGCATCTGAAGGGCGCGCTGACCAACGGCGTTACGCGCGACGAGATCCGCGAGATCCTGATGCAGGTCGCCATCTATGGCGGCATGCCGGCGGCAGTCGATAGCTTCCGGATCGCGCGCGAGGTGTTCGCGGAGATCGACGGGAAGGCGTGAGGGGACGACTGTGTGAGGGACGCACCGTCCCTCACCGCCGTCGTCCCGGCGAAGGCCGGGACCCATAACCACAGGCAGATGTGGTTGCGGGGACTCGGGGTTACCGCCTTCGCGCCACAACTACTCCCTGGGGTAATGGGTCCCGGCCTTCGCCGGGACGACAGCCGAGGGTGTGGTGCGCGGCTCCGCTCTCAACAACGAACAACAAGCACAAGGGAAACACCATGGACATCGGTTTCATCGGCCTCGGGAACATGGGATTGCCGATGGCGCGGCGGCTGGTCGAGGCCGGACATCGGCTCGTCGTATTCGACACGCGCAAGGAGGTCATCGACAAGCTTGTGGCCCGCGGCGCAAAAGCTGCGACGTCGCCGAAGGACGTCGCCGACCAGGTCGAGACCGTGATGGCGAGCCTGCCCTCCCTGCAAGCGTCGCTCGCGGTCGCTACGGGGCCGAACGGCGTGATCGAGGGCCAGCGCGTCAAGCGCTTCGTCGACCTGTCGACCGTCGGCTCGCAGATGGCGGCGAAGATCCACGGCCTGCTCGCGAGGCGCAGCATCGTGCAGATCGACAGCCCGGTCTCGGGCGGTGTCGGCGGCGCGGAGAAGGGCACGCTGGCGGTGATGGTGTCCGGGCCGAGAGCGGAATTCGAGACGATCAAGGCCGCACTCGGCGTGATCGGCAAGGTGTTCTTCATCGGCGAGAAACCGGGCGCAGCGCAGACCATGAAGCTCGCCAACAACTTCCTTTCGGCCACCGCGATCGTGGCAACCTCGGAAGCCGTGGTGATGGGCGTGAAGGCCGGGCTCGATCCCGCCGTGATGATCGACGTCATCAATGCCGGCTCGGGCATGAACACCGCGAGCCGCGACAAGTTTCCGCGCTCGGTGCTGCCGCGCACCTTCGACTTCGGCTTCGCCACGGGCTTGATGGTGAAGGACGTGCGGCTGGCGCTCGAGGAGATGAAGCAGCTCGGCCTGTCGATGGAGGTCGCGGATGCAGTGGGCCGGTTGTGGGAGACCGTGATCAGCACGGAGGGCGCCGATTCCGATTTCACCGCGGCGATCAAGCCGATCGAGAAGAAGGCGGGTGTCGTGGTCGGCGGGACGACGGGCGGATTGGCGGGAAGATAGTTTTCGGGCGCAACTCCCTCCCCGCGTCGTCCTGGACAAGCGAGCAAAGCGAGCGCTGATCCAGCACCCATTGCCACAGGGAGAAGTTTGGCGAAGACTCGCAGTTACCAGCTTCGTGCCACAACCGCATCCTGGGGTAATGGGTCCTGGCTTTCGCCAGGACGACGACCGAACAGGAGACGCGGTTGTGCCGCCCCTCGCCTCGTGATCACAGCCACGGCGCCGGCTTGTCCATCGCGATCAACTGCTCGACCTCGATGCGCGGGCGCACCACCGCGTACTGGTCGTCCTTCACCAGCACCTCCGCTACCAACGGCCGCGTGTTGTAGGTGCCGGCCTGCACGGCGCCATAGGCGCCGGCGGTCATGATGGCCAGGAGATCGCCGGGCTTTGGCGTCGGCAGCGTGCGGTCGAGGGCGAGATAGTCGCCGGTCTCGCAGACCGGGCCGACGACGTCGGCCATGATGGTGGCCGCGCCCTTCGCCGGCTGCTTCACCGGCAGGATGTCGTGGTGCGCCTCGTACAGCGTCGGGCGGATCAGGTCGTTCATCGCAGCGTCGATGATGACGAAGTTCTTGCCGTCGCCGTGCTTCACGTAGATCACCTTGGTGACCAGGATGCCGGCATTGCCGACGATCATGCGGCCCGGCTCGAACATCAGCGTGCAGCCGAGATTGTGGGTGACGCGCTTGACCATCGCCGCATAGGCGTCGGGTGCCGGCGGCGCCTCGCGGTCCATGTAGTAGGGAATGCCGAGGCCGCCGCCGAAATCGACATGGGAGATGTCGTGGCCGTCGGCGCGCAGCGTCTGCACGAACTCGGCGAGGATCCGGAACGCGGTCTCCATGTTCGAGAGATCGGTGATCTGGCTGCCGATATGCACGTCGGTGCCGGTCACCTCGATGCCAGGCAGCTTCGCCGCGCGGGCATAGACCTCGCGCGCGTGCGCGATCGGGATGCCGAACTTGTTCTCGGACTTGCCGGTGGAGATCTTTGCGTGCGTGCCGGCATCGACGTCGGGATTGACGCGGACCGAGATGCGCGCGGTCTTGCCCATCTCGGTGGCAAGGCGCGAGAGCAATTCGAGCTCGGGCTCGGATTCGACATTGATGCAGAGGATGTCGGCGGCGAGCGCGGCGCGCAGCTCCGCTTCCGTCTTGCCGACACCGGAGAACAGGATCTTGCTGCCGGGAATGCCTGCGGCCAGCGCGCGCTTCAGCTCGCCGCCCGAGACGACGTCAGCGCCGGCCCCGAGCTTTGCCAACGTGCGCAGCACCGACTGGTTGGAATTGGCCTTCATGGCATAGCAGACCAGCACCTTCTCGCCGGCAAAGGCCTCGGTGAAGACGCGGTAGTGCCGCTCGAGCGTCGCGGTCGAATAGCAATAGAACGGCGTGCCGACAGTTGCGGCGAGGTCGGACAGGTTCACCGCCTCGGCGTGCAGCACGCCGTTGCGGTAGTCGAAATGGTTCATGGCGTTGGCTCGGTTGCCCCGGGTCAGTTTCCGGGCTTTTCGTCCAGGAGCGGGTCGAGGATAAACGATCGTTTCTTGCCCCTGGGCGCCGCCGGCGCGGCTTCCGCACCGTAGGTGGGATTGAACACGCTCGGCGTCCTCTGGGCTTCGGTCTCGGTGTCCGTCGGCGCGGCAATGTTGGCCGTGGACGCGTTGGAGGCGGTCGGCGGCAAGTCGAGCGGGCCCTTTCGGCCGCAGCCGGCAAGCGCGAGCGCCGTCAGGCTAAGGACAATGATGGCCCACCCCGAGCTGGCCGGGCGAAACTTTGACGTCACGACGAGATCCCCACTACGCGGGCCGCACCATACAGAGATTGGCGCGCTCTGGCGAGAGCCGGATGGTTATGAAACATAAGCGAAATTTTACCCTCAGCCCAATTTTCGCTCTTTTTCAAGCCGCTTCGCCCAGGCCTTGGCCTGGGACGCCACGTTCTTCGGCGCGGTGCCGCCGAAGCTGGTGCGGCTCTTCACCGACGATTCGACCGAGAGCACACCGAACACGTCCTTGCTGATCTTCGGCTCGATCGCCTGCATGTCCTTGAGCGGCAGCTCGTGGAGCGCCACACCATCCCTGGCGGCCTGCGCCACGATCCGGCCGGTGACGTGATGGGCTTCGCGGAACGGCATTTTCAGCGTCCGCACCAGCCAGTCGGCGAGATCGGTCGCGGTGGCGTAGCCCTCGCCTGCGGCGGCCATCATCTTGGCTTCATCGGGCACGAGGTCGCGGACCATGCCGGTCATGGCGCGGACCGCGAGCGACAGCGCGGCAAAGCCCTCCATGGCGCCCTGCTTGTCCTCCTGCATGTCCTTTTGATAGGCGAGTGGGAGGCCCTTCATCACGATCAGAAGCCCGTTGAGCGCGCCGATGACGCGCCCGGTCTTGGCGCGCACGAGCTCGGCCGCATCCGGGTTGCGCTTCTGCGGCATGATGGAAGAGCCCGTGGTGAACTTGTCGCTGAGCCTGACAAGGCCGACCAGCGGCGAGGTCCAGATCACGATCTCCTCGGCAAAGCGCGACATATGCACGGCGCAGATCGAAGCGGCCGACAAGGTCTCCAGCACGAAGTCGCGGTCCGAAACCGCGTCCAGCGAATTCGCCATCGGACGGTCGAACAGAAGCGCCTTCGCGGTGGCATGACGATCGATCGGGAACGAAGTGCCGGCGAGCGCGGCCGCGCCGAGCGGCGACTCGTTCAGCCGCTTGCGCGCGTCCTGGAAGCGGCCGCGATCGCGCGCGGCCATCTCGACATAGGCGAGCAGATGGTGGCCGAAGGTCACGGGCTGCGCGGTCTGTAGATGTGTGAAGCCGGGCATCACGGTCGCGGCATGCTCGAGCGCGCGCTCCACCAGCGCCTGTTGGAACGCGGCAAGCGCGGCGTCCAGCTCGTCGATCACGTCGCGGACGAACAGGCGGAAGTCGGTGGCGACCTGGTCGTTGCGCGAACGCGCAGTGTGCAGGCGGCCGGCGGCAGGGCCGATCAGCTCGGACAGCCGGCTCTCGACATTCATATGGATGTCCTCGAGCGCGCGCTTGAATTCAAAGCCGCCCTTGCCGATCTCTGACAAAATCGTGTCTAGACCCTTGCCGATATTTTTCGCATCAGAGGCCGTGATGATGCCCTGCGCGGCAAGCATCGCGGCGTGCGCCTTGGACGCGGCAATGTCCTGGGCAAAGAGGTGACGATCGACGTCGATGGAGACGTTGATTTCCTCCATGATCTCATCGGGACGTTCCGAGAACCGGCCGCCCCACATCTTGTTGCTCATGATCCCTTGCTCACGCCTTGGCTTGTCGCTGCGCGGCCTGTGCCGCACGTTTGCTGGCCGCAGCCAGCCGTACTAAGAGGCCCCTGATAGCCATATCTGCGACCGGATGACAAACGATATGCTCGACCAGAAGCCCTCCGCCACGCGCCGGATTCCCCTCGTCATCGCCACCGTGGCGATCGGAGGGCTGGCCGGCTTTGCCGCGCTGTACGGGCTGGGCCTGAGCCGCGCGCCCAGCGGCGATCCGGCCTGCCGGGCCGCGGTGACCACCGCGCAGAAGATCGCCCCGCTCGCCCGTGGCGAGGTGGCGGCGCTGACCATGGCGAGCGCCCCCCTGAAGCTGCCCGACCTCGCCTTCGAGGACGCCGACGGCAAGCCGAAGAAGCTGTCCGATTTCCGCGGCAAGACCTTGCTGGTGAACCTTTGGGCCACCTGGTGCGTGCCCTGTCGCAAGGAAATGCCGGCGCTGGAGGAGCTCCAGGCCAAGATGAGCGGACCGAATTTCGAGGTGGTGGCGATCAATATCGACACCCGCGACCCGGAGAAGCCGAAAAACTTCCTGAAAGAGGCCAATTTGACCAGGCTCGGCTATTTCAATGACCAGAAAGCCAAGGTTTTTCAGGATCTTAAGGCTATAGGCCGGGCGCTGGGAATGCCGACCTCCGTGCTGGTCGATCCCCAGGGCTGCGAGATCGCGACGATCGCCGGGCCCGCCGAATGGGCGAGCGAGGACGCGCTGAAGCTGCTCCGAGCCGCGGTTAACCCTGCGGCGGCGTTTTAGGCCGTGATGTTGAGGTTGCCGCCCACGCCAGGGCCGACATTGGCAAGCGAGGGCTGACCGGCGCCGAGCAAGGTCAGGACGGCGGATTTCTCCACATCCATGTTCTGCTTCATCACAGTCGCCGACACCTGCGACTGGAATGCGCCCTGCTGAGCGGCCAGCATGGTGCTGACCATCGCCATCATGTCCATTACGCGAACCCTCGTACCGGCTGCAGCCTAGGCGCGAGGGGTTAACGAGAGGTGGAGAGTTCGGACGGCTTCGTGTCGCAGACACAGTCCGACACGAAATGCCGTAGGTGAGCAAAGCGGCTTGTCCGCCGTAGCCCGACGAGCGAAGGCGGAAGCGTGCTCACCAATTCCATCACATGATTGGAGAATGGTGGGCACGGCGCTTCGCGCCTTTGCCCAGCCTAGGGCGCCACGAGACCGATCAGCGGGTCGGAACCGGCTTGGCGCCGCGATAGTCGTAGAAACCGCGCTGGGTCTTGCGGCCGAGCCAGCCGGCCTCGACGTATTTCACCAGCAGCGGACACGGCCGGTACTTCGAATCGGCCAACCCCTCGTGCAGCACCTGCATGATGGAGAGGCAGGTATCGAGGCCTATGAAGTCAGCGAGCTCCAGCGGGCCCATCGGATGGTGGGCACCGAGCTTCATCGCGGCGTCGATCGCCTCGACGTTTCCGACGCCCTCATAGAGCGTGTAGATCGCCTCGTTGATCATCGGCAGCAGGATGCGGTTGACGATGAAGGCCGGGAAATCCTCGGAGACCGCGACCTGCTTGCCGAGCTTGGCGACGAATTCCTTGGCCGCCTCGAAGGTCTGGTCGTCGGTGGCGATGCCGCGAATCAGCTCCACCAGCTCCATCAGCGGCACTGGATTCATGAAGTGGATGCCGATGAAGCGCTCGGGCCGGTCGGTCGCGGCGGCAAGACGCGTAATCGAGATCGAGGAGGTATCGGACGCCACGATCGCCTCCGGCTTCAACACCGCGCAGAGCTCGTGGAAGATCTTGCGCTTCACCTCCTCCTTCTCGACCGCGGTCTCGATCACGAGGTCGCAGTCGGCAAGGTCGTCGAGCTTCTCGGCCAGCTTGATGCGCGCGAGCGCCTTGGTCTTGTCGTCCTCGCTGACCGCCCGCTTGGAGACCTGGCGCGCCAGATTGCCGTTGATGGTGGCCATGCCCGATTTGAGTCGATCGGCCGAGACATCGTTGAGCACGACCTCGAAGCCGGCCAGCGCCGCAACATGCGCGATGCCATTGCCCATCTGCCCCGCGCCGATCACGCCGACCTTGTTGATCACTGCCGCCATAATGTCATCCACCGGAACGGCGCGCACGAACCGCGCCTGTCTATCCCCTCAGCCGGGAGGTCCGATTTAATCAGAACCTTGATTTAATCAGAACCTTGGCTCGAAACCTAGATCGGATACGCCTCTTCCGCGCACCTGCACGGAAGAAAACGCCTCAAAAATGAAACACCGGCCGGAGTGTACCCCCTCCGGCCGGTGTTTTTGACGCCAATTTACTTGCCGAGCTTGCCGAGTTCGGCCGTGAGCTCCGGAACCGCCTGGTAGAGGTCGGCGACCAGTCCATAGTCGGCAACCTGGAAGATCGGCGCGTCCTCGTCCTTGTTGATCGCGACGATCACCTTGGAGTCCTTCATGCCGGCCAGATGCTGGATCGCGCCGGAAATGCCGACCGCGACATAGAGCTCAGGGGCCACGACCTTGCCGGTCTGGCCGACCTGCCAGTCGTTCGGCGCATAGCCGGCATCGACCGCCGCGCGCGAGGCACCGACGCCGGCCCCTAACTTGTCGGCGAGCGGCTCGATGTATTTGGTAAAGTTTTCCCGGCTCTGCATCGCGCGACCACCGGAGACGATGATCTTCGCCGAGGTCAGCTCGGGGCGGTCGCTCTTGGCGACTTCCTCGCCGACAAAGGACGACAGGCCCGGATCGGCCGCCGCCGCCACGTTCTCAACAGCCGCGCCGCCGCCTTCGCCCGTCGCGGAGAAGGTGGAGGTGCGGACCGTGATGACCTTCTTGGCATCCTTCGACTTCACCGTCTGGATGGCGTTGCCGGCATAGATCGGGCGCTCGAAGGTGTCGGGTGCGACCACCTTGGTGATCTCCGAGACCTGCATGACATCGAGCAGCGCGGCGACGCGCGGCATCACGTTCTTGAAGCGCGAGGTCGCCGGCGCGACGATCGCGTCATAGCCGGACGCCAGCGACACGATCAGCGCAGCCAGCGGCTCGGCGAGATCGTGCGCGTAGAGCGCGCCGTCGGCGAGCAGCACCTTCTTCACGCCGGCGAGCTTGGCGGCGGCATCCGCCGCGGCCTTCGCGTTCTGGCCGGCGACCAGCACCTCGACGTCCGCGCCGAGCGCGGCAGCCGCGGTCAAGGCCTTGTTGGTCGCATCCTTCAGCGACGCATTGTCGTGTTCGGCAATCAGAAGCGTCGTCATCAGAGCACCCCGGCTTCGTTCTTGAGTTTCGCCACCAGTTCGGCGACGTCCTTGACCTTGACGCCTGCCTTGCGGCCCGGTGGCTCCGTCGTCTTGAGAACTTCGAGACGCGCGGTGACGTCGACGCCGTAATCGGCGACTGTCTTCTCCGCGATCGGCTTCTTCTTCGCCTTCATGATGTTCGGCAGCGAAGCATAACGCGGCTCGTTGAGGCGCAGGTCGGTGGTGACGATCGCCGGCCCCTTCAGCTTGACAGTCTGCAGGCCGCCGTCGACTTCGCGCGTGACCTTGAAGTCGGAGCCGTCGACCTCGAGCTTGGAGGCGAAGGTCGCCTGCGACCAGCCGAGCAGCGCGGCCAGCATCTGGCCGGTCTGGTTGCTGTCGTCATCGATCGCCTGCTTGCCCAGGATAATCAGGCCCGGCTGTTCTTCCTCCGCGACCTTCTTCAGGATCTTCGCGACGGCGAGCGGCTCGACGGTGCCCTCGGCCTTCACCAGGATGCCGCGGTCGGCGCCCATGGCAAGACCGGTGCGGATCGTCTCCGACGCCTGCGCCGGTCCGATGGAGACCACCACGACCTCGGTGGCCTTGCCGCCTTCCTTCAGGCGCAGCGCTTCCTCGACCGCGATTTCGTCGAACGGGTTCATCGACATCTTGACGTTGGCGAGTTCAACGCCCGATCCATCGCCCTTGACGCGGACCTTGACGTTGTAATCGACCACCCGCTTTACCGGCACTAAGACCTTCATCGATCCTCTTTCACTTATTTTGGGAGGGGGGTTATCAACTGGCGCGGAACCTAAAGGCCTGATCCGGCCCGGTCAACGCGCGAACGGGCCAAATTTTGGGTGGGCCGAACGCTACCCCCCAATGGGTCAGCGGTTCTGGCCCGGAACCCACAGCACGTCGCCCGCGCCATTATGATTTGCGGAGCGGCTCGCCACAAACAGGAAATCGGACAGCCGGTTCATATACTGAATGCCAGCCGCGCCGACCGGCTCGCCCGGCTTGGCGGCAAGCTCCACCATCACCCGTTCCGCCCTGCGGCATATCGTGCGCGCGACATGGAGATGCGCCGCCGTCGGGGTGCCACCCGGCAGCACGAAGGAGGTCAGCGGCGCCAGGTTTTCGTTGAGCGCGTCGATGTCGCGCTCAAGCCGCTCCACCTGGCTTGCCACGACCCGCAGCCGGTCCGCTTTGCCCTCACGCTCGGGCACCGCAAGGTCGGCGCCGAGATCGAACAGATCGTTCTGGATGCGGCCGAGCATCGCATCGAGATCGGAGGCGTCCTTGGTATGGAGCCGCACCACGCCGATCGCGGCATTGGTCTCGTCGACCGTGCCATAGGCCTCGATGCGCAGATCGTACTTGGCCCGGCGTTCACCGGTGCCGAGCGCCGTCGTGCCGTCGTCACCGGTGCGGGTATAGATGCGGTTGAGCACGACCATGTTTGCCTCGCGGATCTCTGCGCTAGCGGCCCATCGCCCACACCGCCAGCATGGCGATGATGATCGCCACGAACTGAAGCAGCACGCGCCACCGCATCAGCTTCTGCGAGGTGTTGGGCGAGCCGCCGCGCATCATGTTGACGAGTCCGAGCAGCAGCACCAACGCCACGGCGCCGGCTGCCACCGGCAGGATGAAAGAACTCAAAAGGGATGCCATTGGGGCTAGATAACACCGTGCTTGCCGATGCGCCATGGCGTCGCCGTGGCGACCGGCGTCATTCCGCGGCGATGCGACGGGACCGCGCAAAAGCGCCGCCCCGGAGCATCGAGCCCGGAATCCATTTCGCCATTAGCACCGCCGCTGAATGGATTCCGGGTTCGCGCTGCGCGCGTCCCGGAATGACGATCGACGGGGAACGGCCGCATCCACGATCTGGCTTTTAGGTCAATAATATCAGATGCTAGCGGGATGATCTCCGATCTGCGCCAATTGTCTGCCTTGTTCGCCTCTCCCCATATGCGGGGAGAGGGAGCAGCATCAGCTATGTAGGTGGCGCGTGAAGGCGGTTCGCTACCTCTATATCGTCGCGATGGATGCGTTCTACACGTTCCTCGCCGACGACGGCTGGGCGATTGCGAGCCATATCGCGCTGTCGACGCTGATGGCGCTGTTCCCGTTCCTGATCGTGCTGACCTCGCTCGCCGGCTTCTTCGGCTCCAAGGAGCTCGCCGACCAGGCCGCAGGCCTGATGCTGCAGGTCTGGCCGAAGCAGGTCGCCGATTCGATCTCGGGCGAAGTCCACGACGTGCTGACCACCACCCGCTCCGGCGTGCTGACGATCGGCGCGGTGCTGTCGGTCTATTTCGCCTCGAACGGCGTCGAAGCGCTCCGGGTCGCGCTCAACCGCGCTTATGCGGTGGTTGAGATGCGGCGCTGGTACTGGCTGCGGCTGGAGTCGATCGGCTACACGCTGGTCGCCGCCTTCACCGCGCTTGCCATGGCGTTCCTGATCGTGCTCGGGCCGCTCATCATCGAGGCGGCGCGGCGCCACATCCCGCTATTCGTCGAGTCCAACGAGAGCATCCTCACTTGGCTGCGTTACGGCATCACCATCGGCGCACTGGTCGTGGCACTATTCATCCTGCACGCCTGGCTCCCGGCGGGACGGCGCGGCTTCCTGCAGATCCTGCCCGGCATCGTCTTCACCGTGGGGGCATCGCTGATCTCCGGCATCGTGTTCGGGCAATATCTGGCGCGCTTCGCCAACAACTACGTGACGATGTATGCGGGCCTCGCCTCGGTGATCATCGCGCTGGTGTTTTTGTATTTCATCGCCGCGATCTTCGTCTACGGCGGTGAGCTCAATGCCGCGATCATCAAGTCGCGGCTTCCTCACGGCGTCTCGCTTCAAGCAGCGCAGTCGCTAAAGCCCGCGGGGACACAGGCTTGACCAGGAAGGCGTCGGCGCCAGCCTGACGCGAGGGCACCTCGTCCTCGCCGCGGCCCGACACTCCGATGATGGGGATATGAGCGAGCGGCGGCGGCATAGTGCGGATCCGCTTGATCGCCTCGATGCCGCCGATGCCCGGCAGCACCATATCCATCAGCACCGCGTCGAAGGTGCCCTGCGCGAGCCGGTCGACCGCATCCTCGCCGCGCCCGACGAACTCCGCATGATGGCCGAGCTCGGTCAGGATGGTGTTGAGCACGACCCGGCCGAACGGATTGTCTTCCACGCTGAGCACGCGCAAGGCCGCCACCGCATCAGCCTCGGGATCGTCGCTGCCCAATCCGTGGGGCTCGCCTGATCCCGACGCATGCAGCGATACCGTCAGCGTGAAGGTGGCGCCGCCGTTGCGCCGCGGAGCGACCGTGATGTCGCCGCCCATCGCACGCGCCAATTGCTTCACCGAAGACAGCCCGAGCCCGGCGCCGCCGAAGCGCGCCGCGATGGTGACGTTGGCCTGGGTGAACGGACGGAACAGCCGCTTGATCTCGGCCATGCTCAGGCCGATGCCGCTGTCGGAAACCGCAAACGCAACGCCGACCTTGCCCTTGTCTTTCGCCTTACCGCTGCCCGCTGGGGGACGCCAGGGCGCGACCGCAAGAGCTACGCCGCCCCGGTCGGTGAACTTCACGGCATTGTCGATCAGGTTCTCGAGCGCAGCGCGCAGGCGGACGGGATCGCCCACCACCAGGGCGGGAAGCTTGTCGGAGATCTCGACCTGGGCCTGAAGTCCCTTGGCCGCGGCGCGCCCGGCCAGCGAGTCGCCCATGCTGCGGGCCAGCGCCCGCAGGTCGAACAGGTCCTGGCGCAGCGCGTTTGCGCCCTTCCCGGTCCTGGCCGCGTCGACGAACAGGGTGGCAAGGCTCGCCAGGTGCTCGGCGCCGGCCTTGATGGTATCGGCCCAGCGCCGCTCCCGCTCGCCGAGATCGGAGGTCGCCAACAGGTCGCTGATCGCCAGAATTCCGGTCAGAGGCGTGCGGACCTCATGGGCGAAAGCAGCCAGCGCCGCCTGGACCACGTCGGGCGTGATGGCCGTGGCGCGTTTGCGCGCCGGGGCAACCACCCCGGACCGCTTCCGAGGCGGCCGCCTGGACGTCCGCGTGGTGCGCAATGCGCGCGTTTTCGCCGCCATGAATCCCTTCGAAGTATCGCTTCGAACCCCCGGGCTCACGGCGAGCATCGCACGGAGGAACACTCCGAGTCACGGCGACCTTTTGCTAAACCCCAGAGAAACTTAACCTAATCCCACCAGCCGGCGGATGTCGGCGGGCGTGGCGCCGGCCGCGCGCAACTCCCGCAGACCGGTCGAGCCGGTCGATTTCGACAGCTTCCGCCCCGCCTCGTCGCGAATCAGCCGGTGATGACGGTAAGCGGGCTCGGGCAGATCGAGCAGACTTTGCAGCAACCGGTGCACCGAGGTGGCGTGAAACAGGTCCTGGCCCCGCACCACCTCGCTTGCGCCCTGGAGCGCATCGTCGACCACCACCGACAAATGATAGCTGGTCGGCGTCTCCTTGCGCGCGAGGATGACGTCGCCCCACGCCTCGGGCCGCGCCGTGACAAGGTTGCGCTCGCCGTCCGGCCCTTCGCCCAATTCGTGCCAAGTCAGGTCGGCAACCCAGCGGCAGGCGGCCGCCATATCGAGCCGCAAGGCATAAGGCGCGCCGGACTCGATGAGGCGCGCGCGCTCGTCGGTCGGCAGCGACTTCGCGTCACCGGGGTAAAGCGGCGCCCCGTCGGGATCGCGCGGCCAGGGCCCGGCCGCCTCGCGCCCGGCTATCAGCCTCGCGATCTCGGCGCGGCTTTCGAAGCTGGGGTAGACGAGGCCGAGCACGGCAAGCTTCTCCAGCGCGGAGTGGTAGTCGGCAAGATGCTGCGACTGCCGCCGCACCGGCGTCTCCCAAGTGATGCCGAGCCAGGCGAGATCGTCGTAGATCGCCGTCTCGTATTCCGGCCGGCAACGCGTCGCGTCGATGTCCTCGATTCGCAGCAACAGCCGCCCGCCGCTCTCACGCGCACGGTCGAAGTTCAGCAGCGCCGAATAGGCGTGGCCGAGATGTAGGAAGCCGTTCGGGCTCGGCGCGAATCGGAAAACGGGTGGCGACATACGACAGATCTCGTCATGGCCGGGCATAGCCGTCTGAAGGACGGCGTGCTTCCGCTCACCTACGACCCGGCCATCCACCTTCTTCGGTGCCACATGCCGATCGTGTCAAGCTCAGGGACGAATACGAAGACCGTCACTCATGCTAACAATGATGCGCGGTTAGAAAGACGTCATGGCCGGGGCAAGCCCGGCCATGACGCTGGAAAGAGCTTGCCCAACCCCAATGACCATCCACCTCGAAAGCCAGTCCGATCTCGAAGATGCCGTCCAAACGCTGGTGAAACGCGACCCGCGCCTCAAACCCGTATTCGAGGTCGCCGGCATGCCCGCCTTGCGGCGGCGCGAGCCGGGCTTTGTCGGGCTTGCGCACATCGTCTGCGGGCAGCAGCTCTCAACCGCAAGCGCCGCGGCGATCTGGGGTCGGTTGTCGGCCGCTTTCGATCCATTCGACCATGACGCGGTGCGCCGCGCCCGCACCGACCGGCTGGGACGGCTCGGCCTCTCCGCCGCCAAGATCAAGACCTTGAAGCATCTTGCGCGCGAGATCACCGCGCAGCGGCTCAACCTCGAGGTGCTCGCCGAAGAGGACGCTGACGCGGCACATCACACCCTGATCTCGCTGCCGGGCATCGGGCCGTGGACGGCCGACGTCTACCTCCTGTTCTGTCTCGGCCATGGCGATGCCTGGCCGGCCGGCGACCTCGCCGTGCAGGAAGGCATCCGCATCGGACTGGGTTTGAAGGCACGGCCGACGGAAAAGCAGATGGCGCCGCTCGCCGAACCATGGCGGCCGCTGCGCGGCGCCGCGGCGCATCTGTGGTGGAGCTACTATCGCGCCGTGAAGAAGCGCGAAGGCGTGCTGACGGCCTGAAATGGCCGAACACCGTTTAAAACTATGTTGCTGTTGCAAACGGCACGCGCGTGACCGATGAGATGCCGGCGCGGACAGGAGCCGGGATCAAGACCATGACAGCCGCCGAGTTCATCGTTGCGCGAGACGATCTCGAAACGTGCAAGACGATCGCAACCGAGCTTCCTGCCGGCGAGGCGCTGCCGCAAGATGCGCTGCTCGTGAAGGTCGAGCGCTTTGCCTTCACCGCAAACAACATCACCTACGCTGTGCTCGGCGACGAACTGAAGTACTGGCAGCTCTTTCCCGCACCGAACGGCTTCGGCAACATTCCGGTGTGGGGCTTCGGCGAGGTAATCGCCTCGAAGCATCAAAACGTCGCCGTGGGCGAACGCCTCTTCGGCTATTTCCCGATGGCAACGCATCTCGTGATCGAGGCCACCGATGTCAGCAAACGCGGCTTGCGCGACGGCGCCGCGCACCGGCAGGGCGTGGCGCCGGTCTATAACGCCTATTCGCGCATCGGCGGCGATCCCGCTTACGCAGGCCGCCAGGGCGACTATCAGGCGCTGCTGCGGCCGCTGTTCATGCTCTCGTTCCTGGTCGACGATTTCCTCGCCGAGAACGACGATTTTGGCGCGCGGACCGTGCTGCTCTCGAGCGCCTCGAGCAAGACAGCGTTCGGGCTTGCGTATCTTCTGCACACGCGCGGGCGCAAGGTGATCGGATTGACGTCGGCCGGCAATGCGGGCTTCGTTGCCTCGCTCGGCTGCTATGACGAGGTCGTCACCTACGACGGTGTGACGACGCTGCCGTCGGATACGCCGGTCGCCTTCATCGACATGGCCGGCAACAGCGCACTGCGCGCTGAGCTGCACCGGCACTTTCGCGATCAGATGAAATGCTCCGTGCGCGTCGGATTGACGCATCGCGCCACCGATGCCGACGAGGGTGAGTTGCCCGGCGCGAAGCCGCGCTGGTTCTTCGCTCCCGACCAGATCCGCAAGCGCGCCAAGGAATGGGGCCCCGGCGGCATCGAGCAGCGTTTTGCCACGGCATGGTCCGGCTTCGCTCCGCTCCTGGAGACATGCCTGACCGTCGTCGAGAGCCGCGGACCGGAGGCCGTGCGGCGCGTCTATCTCGGCACGCTGAAGGGCCGTATTCCGCCTGAGCAGGGCCACATGCTCTCCTTGCTCGGGTAATCGGCTTTTGGGCGCTGGCGAAACGGTATAGCGTCGATCTCAGAGGAAACGCCGCGAAGACGGCCATGAGGTTCGCGCATGCTGGACAGGACGAAGGATATTTCCGTATCCGCGCAAGCCTGGCTCGATGAGTTCGAGCGCACGCTGGGCAAGCCTGATCGCACTGCGCTGGACCGCCTCTTCCTCGCCGACAGTTTTTGGCGCGATGTGCTGGCGCTGAGCTGGAACCTGCAGACGATCGCCGGCCGAGATGGCATTGCGCAAGAGCTGGCGACGCTCGCGCCCAAGGCGGCACCACGCAGCTTCCAGATCGCACAGAACCGCGCGGCGCCGCGCTGGGTGGCGCGCGCCGGCACCAACAACATCGAAGCGATCTTCAATTTCGAGACCGCGATCGGCCGCGGCAGCGGCATCGTCCGGCTCGCTCCCGATCCCGCTGACGGCGACCGGTTGAGGGCATGGACGCTGCTCACGGCGCTCGACGAGCTGAAGGGTTTTGAGGAACAGCTCGGCACGACGCGGCCGCGCGGACAGGCCTACTCGCGCGATTTCCGCGGGCCGAACTGGCTCGATTTGCGCAAGGCATCGACCGACTACGCCGATCGCGATCCCGCCGTGCTGGTGGTCGGCGGCGGACAGGCCGGGCTCGCGATTGCAGCGCGGCTGAAGCAGATGAAGGTCGATACGCTGATCGTCGACCGATGGCCACGGATCGGCGACAACTGGCGCAAGCGCTATCACGCGCTGACGCTGCACAACCAGGTGCAGGTCAATCACCTGCCCTACATGCCGTTCCCGCCGAACTGGCCGGTCTATATCCCCAAGGACAAGCTCGCCAACTGGTTCGAGGCGTATGTCGATGCCATGGAGCTGAACTTCTGGACCGGCACAGAATTCGAGGGCGGCTCCCACGACGATGCGAAGGGCCGCTGGACGGTCACGCTGCGCCGCGCAGACGGAACCAAGCGCATCATGCATCCGCGCCATGTGGTGATGGCAACCGGCGTCAGCGGCATCGCGAACATCCCGGACCTCCCGAGCCTCGACAATTTCAAGGGCACGTTGGTGCATTCGAGCCGATACGAGGACGGCGAGAACTGGACAGGCAAGCGCGCCATCGTCATCGGCACCGGTAACAGCGGCCACGATATCGCGCAGGATCTTTATTCCAGCGGCGCCGAGGTGACGCTGGTGCAGCGCTCGCCGACACTGGTCACCAATATCGAGCCGTCGGCGCAGCTTGCGTATGCGACCTACAATGAGGGCACGCTCGAGGACAACGACCTGATCGCGACCTCGATGCCGACGCCGCTCGCGAAGAAGACGCATGTGATGCTGACGGAGCAGTCGAAGGAGCTCGACAAGGAGCTGCTGGAGGCCTTAGGGCGCGTCGGCTTCAAGCTCGACTTCGGCGAGGCCGGCACCGGCTGGCAGTTCAAATATCTCACCCGCGGCGGCGGCTATTATTTCAACGTCGGCTGCTCCGATCTCGTCGCCCAGGGCGCGATCAAGCTGAAGCAGTTCGCCGACATCGAGGGTTTTGTCGCCGAAGGCGCGCGAATGAAGGACGGCGCGCTCCTCACCGCCGACCTCATCGTTCTCTCCACCGGCTACAAGCCGCAAGCCTATCTGGTGCGAAAGCTGTTCGGCGACGGCGTCGCCGATCGCGTCGGCCCGATCTGGGGCTTCGGCGACGGCTTCGAGCTGCGCAACATGTATGCGCGCACCAGGCAGCCCGGCCTGTGGTTCATCGCCGGCAGCCTCGCGCAGTGCCGCATCAACTCGAAATATCTCGCCCTTCAAATCAAGGCGATCGAGGAAGGGATGCTCGGGCGCGATGTAGGCGCGGCTTGAGCCTCTCGTCATTGCGAGCGGAGCGAAGCAATCCAGAATCTTTCCGAAAGCCAGTCTGGATTGCTTCGCTGCACTCGCAATGATGGTGTGGCAACGACCGCGCGTCGCTGAAACGAACAAGAGGAGAAGCCAATGCCAGCCATTCTCGGCACCGGCGAGCACCGCTACCGCGTCGTCGACAACTTCGCAAAGCTGCCGGATGGTTGGCAGCTCACCGACGTCGCCTCCGTCGCCGTCGACAGCAAGGACCGCATCTACGTCTTCAACCGCGGCGCCCACCCGATGGTGGTGCTGGACCGCGAGGGCAATTTCCTGCGGAGCTGGGGCGAGGGCCTGTTCTCGCGTGCGCACGGCCTGCACATCGACGCCGACGACAATCTCTACTGCACCGATGACGGCGACCACACCGTGCGCAAATGCACGACCGACGGCAAGGTGCTGCTGACGATCGGCATTCCCGAGAAGCCGGCGCCGTTCATGAGCGGCGATCCCTTCCATCGCTGCACCCACACGGCGCTGTCGCCAAAGGGCGAGATCTACGTCTCGGACGGCTATGGCAACGCGCGCGTGCACAAGTTCACCCCTGACGGCAAGTTGATGAAGAGCTGGGGCGAGCCCGGCACCGATCCCGGCCAGTTCAACATCGTCCACAACATCGCGACCGACGCTGACGGCTGGGTCTACGTCGCAGACCGTGAGAACCATCGCGTGCAGGTGTTCAACGACGAGGGCAAGTACGAGGCGCAGTGGAACAATCTGCACCGGCCCTGCGCACTGTGCTGCTGCGGCGGAAAGCAACCGACTTTCGTCGTCGGCGAGCTCGGCCCCGGCATGGCCGTCAACCGCAAGGTACCCAATCTCGGCCCGCGGCTGTCGATCGTCGACGCCAAGGGAAACCGCATCGCGCGGCTCGGCGGCGAGGAAGGCCCGGGCATTGCGAGCGGCAAATTCCTGGCGCCGCACGGCATCGCGCTGGATTCGAAAGGCGACATCTATGTCGGCGAGGTCGGCGTCACCGACTGGAAGACCAGTTTTCCCGACGAGGAGATGCCTGCCGCAGTGCGCACCGCGCGATGCCTGCAGAAGCTGGAGCGGGTACCGGAGTAGACGCGCAAACAGGACCGCCGCACGCCGTCGAGGCGACAGTGCCCACCCAACGTCGTCCCGACGAAGACTGGTCATCGTGTGGTACTGAGACTATCCGATGTGGCGGCATCGTTCGACACGTCAAGCTGTCGAAGGCTCACTCGACCTTGATCCCCGACGCCTTGATGATCGGCCACCAGCGTTCGGCCTCTTCCTTCTGGTAGGCGCGCAGCGCTTCCGGGGATTGCTGCATCAAGGGCGAGACCTGGATGCCGAGCTCGGCGAAGCGCTGCTTCACCTGCGGGCTCGCCAGGATCTGCACCATGGCGGCGTTGAGCTTTGCGATGACGTCTTTCGAGGTGCCCTTCGGCGCCCACAAGCCGTACCACAGCGACGCGGAGAAGCCGGGCACGCCGGCCTCATCCGCGGTCGGAATGTTCGGCCAGGACGGCGAGCGCGACTTGCTCGTGACGGCGAACGGCTTGATGGTGCCGGCGCCGACGAGGGATTTGAAGTTCGAGGCCGGCTCGATCATCGCATCGATCTGGCCGGCGACGAGGTCCTGCATCGCCGGACCATTGCCGCGATACGGCACGAACTGGAATTGCGTGCCGGTTTCCTTCTGGAACGAGATGCCGGCGAGATGGCCGGTGGCGCCGACACCGGCGATGCCGACCGACGCCTTGTCCGGATTTGCCTTCAGCCACACGATCAATTGTTTGAGATCGTCGGCGGGCAGGTCCTTGCGGCCGACGATCAAGAGCGGCTCGCTGCCGATCAGGATGACCGGTTCGAGATCGCGCAAGAGGTCGAACGGCAGCGCGTAGAGCCCGCCGGTCAGCATGTGCGTGGTCGAGGTTCCGATCGACAGCGTATAGCCATCGGCTGTGGCGCGCACCGCGCGGCCGACGCCGAGCGAGCCGGCCGCACCGCCGACATTTTCAATGACAATGGGCTGCTTCAGCACGGCGTGCAGGCGTTCACCCAGGAACCGCGCCAGCGTGTCGGTCGCACCGCCCGCCGGGAACGGCACGATCATGGTGACGGGGCGCGCAGGATAATCCTCGGCCATAGCAGGCCCGATCGACGCAGCACCGAGCACGGCCGCGAGCAGCACGGCGAGCCAGCCTCGCATGGATCTTCCCCAAATCGCGGCGTTTTTTGCGCGCTTGCCACCCGGCCGCCGCATTGCGTGCGGCTGAATAAGTCGCTCGGCGGGCTTCACAATCCCGTCACGCTGCATGTAGTATGTCAATACATGCTGCTTCGCAGCGTATATGGAGGCCGGGAGCGTTACTTGAACGCACATGTCTCGCAAGGCAGTTGGCCGGTGTTGGTGCTGAATGCGGACTTCCGGCCGCTGAGTTATTACCCGCTGTCGCTCTGGTCCTGGCAGGACGCGATCAAGGCGGTGTTCCTCGACCGTGTCAACATCGTCGCGCATTACGATCAGGCGGTTCGAAGTCCCACGCTGGAAATGCAACTGCCGAGCGTCGTCTCGCTCAAATCCTTCGTCAAGCCGACCACCCATCCCGCCTTCACCCGTTTCAACGTCTTCCTGCGCGATCGTTTCGCCTGCCAATATTGCGGCTCGCCCGAAGACCTCACCTTCGATCACATCATCCCGCGCAGCAAGGGCGGCCAGACCACCTGGGAGAACGTGGTCGCGGCCTGTTCGCCCTGTAACTTGCGCAAGGGCAATCTCACCCCGGCGCAGGCAAAAATGTTTCCGCGCCAGACCGCCTTCGCCCCGACCGTGCACCAGCTCCACCGCAACGGCCGTCTCTTCCCGCCGAATTATCTGCACGATAGCTGGCTGGACTATCTCTACTGGGATACGGAGCTGGATCCGTAGGATCAGCGCACACGGGGCAACTGGCCCGCGTTTCGAGTGGCCCCCCGATCTCAAGCCGGCGCGATGAGAGCACGGCTGGTCACGCCAAAATCCTCTCCAATCCGTTACCGGACCTTAAGATTCAGGCGGCAATCTCTCCCGCAATACTGCCGGCTGTTCCGTCCCGTTGCCAGAGATAGCGCGTTCATGCTCACCGAAACGCTTGAGCAAATTCAATTCCTGCCGTCGAAGCGGGAGACGTATGTGCGCGTCATTGTTGCGGGACTGGCGGCGATGGTGGCTTTCAAGGTCTTCCGGTTCTTCGAGGGCGGTCTGTGGGCCGGCAACCAGACAGCCGATTTCTCCGCGTTCCACATCGTCGCGCAGCACGTATGGCGCGGCGATCTCGACCTGACTTACCAGTTCGCGTTGTTTGCGCGGATGCAAGCGGAAGCATCCGGCGGCGCGACCAGCTTCATGCCCTGGACCTATCCGCCGCAATTCGATCTGCTGCTGGCGCCCCTTGGATTCCTGCCCGGCTGGGCCGGCTACTTTGTCTTCACCGCAGCAACGCTTGCAGCCTATCTGATCACGCTTCGCACAGTCGCGGCAAACCATCTGGCGCATGTGCTCGTCATCACGTTCCCGGCAATCGCGATCACCATCGCCTGTGGCCAGAACGGTTTTCTCACCGGCGCGCTGATAGGACTTGTCTGCATCAATGCCGATCGACGCCCGGTCCTCGCCGGTCTCGCGCTCGGTGCGATGGTGATAAAGCCTCACCTGGCCATTGCGGTCGGCGTCTATATGCTCCTGACACGCCGCTGGACCACGATCGCCACTGCCGCGATCGTGGTGATCGCGAGCTCGCTCGTGTGCACGATCGCGTTCGGGCCGCAAATCTGGATCGCATGGCTGGGCGCCATCAAGGAGTCCGCCGGCTATCTGGAGCAAGGGCGGTATCCGCTGTTTCGGATGATCTCGGTCTACGCGTCGCTGCACAAGTCCGGCCTTCCTCCGGTCCTGGCATTCTGGGGACAAACGGCCGTCGCGTGCCTTGCGCTCGCGGCCGTCGCACTCGCCGTCCTTCGCGGGCCGTCTGCCCGCTTCGCGCTCGGCGTCGTCGCGATCGTGTCGGTGATGATCAGCCCTTACGCCTACGACTACGATCTGCCGATCGTGGGGATCGGTCTTGCGTTGCTGCTTCCGGATCTTTCCAGACTGGCCAGTGCGCGTGAACGCAGCGTCTTGTACGGGCTCATCCTGTTCGTCAACTCCTACGGGCTGCTGCAATCGGCGCGGCTGGCTGCGGAGCACGCCACCGCGGAAGAGCTCGAGCACTACTTCACGCCGGCCGTCGCCGGCGTCGTGCTCCTGGCCGTGCTCGCGATGTTGCTGCGTCTCCTGCTTCGCGATGCCAGGACCGCGAACGCAACGCAGCGCGAGGAGCCCGCCGATCTTCTGCCGCGCCCCGCGCGCGTCCTGGAGTGAATCAGGCCCGCTGCAGCGCCAGTGTCACGCCCCCGAGTGTCAGCGCCATCGCCGCCCCTTCGCGCAGGCCGAGCGATTCGCCGAGAATGATTGCGGCGGAGACCACGCCGATTGCGGGAACCATCAGCATGCCGGTCGAGGCAGAGGTCGGCGGCAGGCGCCGCAGGGTCTCGAACCAGGTGACATAGCAGACGCCCATTGGCACCAGCGTCATGTAGATGAAGCAGCCGAGTCCTAGAGGCGTGATCGCGGTGGTATCGGGATGCTCGAAGAGAACACCGAGGATCAGCATCGTGGCGCAGCCGAGCCCGACCTGCCAGGCCACGACGACCAGCGGCGGCATCGGCAGCGGCTTACGGTTGAGCACGTTGCCAAGCGCAAACAGGATGGCGCAGGATAGCGCCAGGGCGATGCCGAGCAGCTTGTCAGCGCTGAATGCCAGGCCGTTGCCGCTGAGCAGCAACGCAACACCCGCAACGCCGAGAACGAGGCCTGCGACGTCGCGGATGGTCGGCCGCGTATGCAGGACCGGCCAAGCGAACAGCATCGCCCAGATCGGCATGGTGTAGGCGAGCAGAGCGCCTTCGCCCACGGTCACATATTTCATGGCGACCGTACCGAGCCCCATCCAGGCAAACACATTGGTGAAGGTCGCAAACAACAGCCGCGGGATCACCTCGCGTGGGACGGCAAGCGTCTCCTTCCGGCTGAGGGCCAGCATGGCGAGGATCGTCGCGGCGCAGATACCTGCGAGCCCGCGGGCGAACAGCGGCGGCCATTGCTGCAGCAAAAGCTTCATCAGCGGCCAGTTCAGCGCCCAGCCGAACGCTGTCACGCAGAGGCAGAGAAAGCCGATCGTCCTGTCGCGCCCCGAATCCATGGAGAACGCGCTTAGCAGGCGAACGCGGCCCGCTCCACCTCGGCTGGTGCATGCGGGCCATCGCGGACGACGGAACCCGCGACCGTTCCGCCCGTTCAGATGAGAGGTGGCGCGGCTTACGAATGAGGGCATTTGTAGATGCTGCCCCTAGCCTGCCGTAGCCGACCAATCGGAGGTTCGCCATGCCCACAGCCGAGAAGGACCACGTCTACAAGATCCTGGAACTCGTCGGATCGTCGGAGACGTCGATCGATGATGCGATCAAGAACGCGATCAGCCGCGCCGCCAAGACCGTTCGCGAGATGAAGTGGTTCGAGGTCGTGCAGACGCGCGGCCACATCGAGAACGGCGCCGTGCGTCACTACCAGGTGACGTTGCGCGTCGGCTTCACGCTGGAGGGATGAGGACGGCAGCACCGCGCTCGAGCTGTGCAGCGCACTGGTGGCCGCCGCCGACCGCGAACTCTACGCGGCCAAGGACGGCGGCCGCGCCCGGCTGGTGATGTCGGGCGAGGTCATGCCCTCGCCGGCCAAGAGCGCGTGACGACCGAGGAATAGCCTTCATATGTTGGCGCCGCCGGATTTGTCGCCCGCGTTCCGACGGGATATGATTCCTGTGCCGCCGGATGCTTCGGCCAGGCTGAGAGCGTTGCTGTGGCTAACAAGATCGAGCTTATCCTCTTCGACATGGACAATGTCCTCTGCGAATATGACAGGGGAAAGCGCATCGCACATCTCGCGGAGATTGCGGGATCCACCAGCGAGTTCGTCTACAAGGCGATCTGGGAGGCAGGATTCGAGTTTCTCGGCGACAGCGGCGCCCTCGATGCAGCGGATTATTTACGTGGTTTTGGCGAACGCATCGGCTACCCCTTGTCGCTGGAGCAGTGGGTGGAGGCGCGGCGCCGTTCGATGAGGGCCGACCTCGCGATGCTGGAGATCGCCGGCGGCTTGCGCGGATCGGTCGACATTGCCGTCCTCACCAACAATACGACGCTGGTTGCCGAACACATCGATACGCTGCTGCCGGAATTGCGGCCGCTGTTCGGCTCCAGGATCTACACCTCGGCCCAGTTCAAGGCGGCCAAGCCCGACCCGCGATGTTACCGCCTCTGCCTCGCGGAGCTCCAGGCGAAACCCGAGACCGTCTTCTTTGTCGACGACCTCCCGGCAAATGTCACAGGCGCACGGCAAGCCGGTCTCGTCGCGCATCACCACACGTCGGTAGAGGCCTTCAAGCAAGCTCTGTCGAGTAACGGCCTGCTTCGGGGACGATGAACGAGCATCGCTTCAGGCGAGATCGACGCCGCCTCGCTCCGGGATCAGTGCGAGCAGCGCCACGATATCGAGGATGTAAAGCAGCGCGAGACCGGCGATCGCCGTCGGGAAGCCATAAGCTGCGCTGACGATGCCGACCACCAGCGGACCGAAGCCGGCGACCGCGCGACCGATATTGAAGAATACGTTTTGCGCGGTGGCGCGCGCCGCGGTCGGATAGAGTTCGCTCATCAGCGCGCCGTAACCACCGAGCATGCCGTTGACGAAGAAGCCCATCACCGCTCCGCCGATCAACAATGCCGTCGCCCCCGTCAATTGCGAATAGACCACCACCATGACGGCCGCGCCCAGCATATAGGTCAGGAACGCCGGGCGGCGACCGAAGCGATCGGCGGCGTGGCCGAACAGGAAGATGCCGAGCGCCATGCCGGCGATGGTGACGGCGGTCCACAGCGCCGATTGCGTGAGGCCATAGCCGAACCGCGTCGAGAGATAGTTCGGCAGCCAGATCATGATGCCGTAGTAACCGAAATTCTGCACCGAGCAGAGGATGATCATCCCGAGGCTGATCCTGGTCGTCTCGCGGTCGGCCACGAGCGCGCGGAGCGCGGAGCCGGCGTCCGCCGTCTTCGCCTTGTGCGCCACGAACACATCAGGCTCATGCAGCTTGCGCCGAATCACATAGGCGACGAGCGCCGGAAACACGCCGATCGCGAACATCCCGCGCCAGCCGATGAGGGGTAGCAGGATCGGCGTCACCAGCGCCGCGGTGAGCACGCCGAATTGCCATCCGAGGCCGACATAGGACGTCGCCCGCGCGCGCTTCGCGGGCGGCCAGGCCTCCGCCACCAGCGCCATGCCGATGCCGAATTCGCCGCCGAGACCGAGCCCGGCGATGGCCCGGTAGGTCAGCAGATCCCAATAGCCCTGCGCCAGCGCGCACAGCCCGGTAAAGACCGCGAACAGGACGATGCTCCAGGTCAGGACGCGGACCCGGCCAAGCCGGTCCGACAGCATGCCGAAGATGAAGCCGCCGACGACAGCTCCGACCAGAGTCCCCGTCACCAGCGAGGCCGCCTGCGGTTGCGTGAGATGAAGATCCCTGGAAATCGCCGTCAGCATGAAGCCGAGGATGAGGAGGTCGAACCCATCCATGGCATAGCCCAGCGCCGATCCCCACAGCGCACGGCGTGCCTCCGTGTCCGCATCCCTCGACGGCTGCGCGTCGATACCGGCAAGACCGACGCCTTCTATCTGGCTCATTGCTCCCCCGCTCCCCGGGCCGATCCGTTTGAATCAAGCCGTATCTCACATGCGCAGCGCGCCTTTAGGCCAGATGACACGCCACGGCGTGTCCACCCGGCCCCTCCTTCAGCTCCGGCGCGCTCTCCGAGCAGCGCGGCTGGGCGATCGGACAGCGGGTGTGGAAGTGACAGCCCTTGGGCGGCTTCATCGGGCTCGGCACGTCGCCCTTCAGGCGAATGCGGTTGCGCTTGAGTTTCGGGTCCGGCACCGGCACGGCGGATAGCAGCGCCTTGGTATAGGGGTGTTGCGGATTGCGGTAGAGGTCGCTCGCTTTCGCGATCTCGACGATGCGGCCGAGATACATCACCGCGACGCGGTCGGAGATGTGCTCGACCACCGAGAGATCGTGCGCGACGAAGAGATAGGTGAGGTTCAACTCGGCCTGGAGGTCCTCCAGGAGGTTGATGACCTGCGCCTGGATCGAGACATCGAGCGCGGAGACCGGCTCGTCACAGACGATCAGCTTCGGCTCGACTGCAAGCGCACGCGCGATCACGATGCGCTGACGCTGGCCGCCGGAGAATTCGTGCGGGTAGCGGCGCATGTGCTCGGCCTTGAGGCCGACCTTCACCAGCAGGCCCGCGACGCGCTCCTCCCGCTCCTTGGCGGAGGACGCGAGATTGTGGATGGTGAAGGCTTCGCCGAGGATGGCACCGACCGTCATGCGTGGATTGAGCGAGGCGAACGGATCCTGGAATACGAGCTGCATGTTCCGCCGCATCGCGCGCAGGTCGTTGCCACCGAGCTTGCGCACGTCCTGACCGTCGAACACGACTTCGCCGTCGGTCGGCTCGATCAGCCGCAGCACGCAGCGCCCCGTGGTGGACTTGCCGCAGCCGGATTCGCCGACCAGCCCAAGCGTCTCGCCGCGATTGACCGAGAACGACACGCCGTCGACCGCATAGACGCTGCCGACCTGGCGCGACAACAGGCCGCCGAGCACGGGGAAGTACTTCTTCAGCCCGGAGACGCGCAGCAAGGGCTCGCTCATGACGCATCTCCCAGATGACAGGCCATGCGGTGGCCGGGCGCGATCTCGCGCAACAGCGGCTCCTTCTTGGTGCAAATATCCATGGCAAAGCGGCAACGCGGGGCAAAACGGCAGCCGACCGGCGGATTGATCAGGATCGGCACCGAGCCGCCGATCGCCTCCAGCCGCGTCTTGTGCTCGCTGGCGAGATCGATACGCGGGATCGAGCGGATCAGGCCTTGGGTATAGGGATGACGCGGATCGCCGAAGAGCTCGTCGACCGGAGCCTCCTCCACAACCTTGCCGGCATACATCACGACTACGCGCTGCGCGGTCTCGGCGACGACGCCCATGGCATGGGTGATCAACATCACCGCCATGCCGAAGCGCTCCTTCATGTCCTGCAGGAGGTCGAGGATCTGCGCCTGAATGGTGACGTCGAGCGCCGTGGTCGGCTCGTCGGCGATGACGAGCTTCGGCTTGCAGGCGAGCGCCATCGCGATCATCACGCGCTGGCGCATGCCGCCGGAGAACTGGTGCGGATAGTGGTGCACGCGCCCCTCCGAGTTCGGGATCTGCACCAGCTTCAGCATCTCGATGGTGCGCTCGAGCGCCTGCTTCTTGGTCACGGCCTCGTGCCGGCGCAGGCTCTCGGCGATCTGCTCACCGATGGTGAGCACCGGATTGAGCGAGGTCATCGGTTCCTGGAAGATGAAGCCGATCTCCTTGGCGCGGATCTCGTCGAGCTGGTTGCTCGTCAGCGGCACGAGATCGCGGCCCTCGAAGATGATCTCGCCGGCCGCGATGCGGCCCGGCGGCATCGCGATCAGCTTCAGGATCGACATCGCGGTCACGGTTTTGCCGCAGCCGGATTCGCCGACGACACAGAGCGTCTCGCCCTTGTTGATGGAGATGTCGACGCCGTCGACGGCCTGCAAGATGCCGTCGTCGGTGGAGAAGTGGGTCTTGAGCCCTTTGATCTCGAGCAGCGGCGCCATCAGATCACCCGTCGCGCATCGAGCGCGTCACGCAAACCGTCGCCGATGAAGTTGATCGCAACCACCGCGATGAAGATCGCGCCGCCCGGAAACAGCGCCCAATGCGGGCCGATGTCGAGGAAGTCCTTGGCGTCATAGAGCAGCCGTCCCCAGGTCGGCGTATCCGGCGGGAAGCCGAGGCCGAGGAAGGACAGCGTCGATTCGGCAATGATAGCGGCGGCGACGTCGATGGTGCCGGCGATGATCACCGGGCCAACCGCATTGGGCAGGATGTGGCGCACCACCTGCCGCACCGGGCTCGCGCCGAGCGCACGCGCGGCCTCGACGAACTCCTTCTCGCGGATCGACAGGAACTGCGCGCGCACGAGGCGGGCGACCGGCATCCAGCGCAAGCCTCCGATCACCAGCACGATCAGGATGAAGATGCCGCCCTCGGGGCCGAACATCGTCTTCAGCCCGTCACGGAAGAGATAGATGAGCAGCAGCAGCAGCGGCAGTTGCGGCAGCGACAGGAAGAGGTCGGTGAGCCACATCAAGGCGTGCCCGAGCGCGCCGCGCGACATGCCGGCGAGCGCCCCGATCAGCGTGCCGACGAACACCGACACCAGCATCGCGGCGAGCCCGACTGCCAGCGAGATGCGGCCGCCATAGATCATGCGCGCCAGAATGTCCTGGCCGAGATCGTCGGTGCCGAAGGGATGGGCGAGAGAGGGCCCCTGCAGGCCGGCCACGATGTCGATGTCGTTGATCTTGACGCGCCAGACGAACGGTCCAACGACGACCGCCAGAACCAGGAGCAGGAGCAGGAAGGCGCTGACCACGGCAAGCCGGTGGCGGCGATAGCGCCGCCACGTCTCGCGCCAGGGCGAATAAGCGGCCCGCGCGGTGGTCCGTTCAGCGGAGGGAGATGCGAGGGTCAAGCCAGCCATACAGGACGTCCGCGATGAGATTGAACAGCACGACGAGGCACGCGAAAACGAAGGTGACGGCCATCACCACCGGCGTGTCGTTGGCCAGAATGGAGGAGATCAGCAGCGAGCCGATGCCGGGGATGCGGAAGATCTGCTCGGTGACGATGGCACCGCCGAACACCGCGGGCATCTGCAGCGCGATCAGCGTGACCACCGGGATCATGGCGTTGCGCATCACGTGCTTGACGATGACCTTGGCCTGGCCGAGGCCCTTGGCCCGCGCCGTGGTGACGTAGTCGAGCCTGATCACGTCCAGCATGGCCGAGCGTACGAAACGCGTCATCGACGCTGCCTGGAACAGACCGAGCACCGCCACCGGCATGATCGCCTGCCGGATCATCTCGAGCACCCAGCGGATGCCGGTCGCCTTGATGTCGGTGGAATAGACGAAGGGCAGCCAGTCCAGCGTGACCGAGAAGATCAGGATGAACAGGATGCCGGTGAAGAAGGTCGGCAGCGAGAAGCCGACGAAGGCGAGTGTGTTCGCGATCTGGTCGAACAGCGAATAGGGCTTCGTCGCGGCATAGACGCCGACCGGAATCGCGATCAGCAGCGCCAGGATCTGCGCCGAGCCGATCACGTAGAGCGTGGCCGGCAGGCGCTGCAGGATGAGCGTGTCGACGTCCATCCGACTGACGAAGGAAAATCCCCAGTCGCCATGCGCCATAGCCGAGAGCCAGTGCAGGTAGCGAAGGTAGATCGGATCATCCATGCCGAACTTCGCCCGAAGAGCGGCAGCGACCTCGGGCGGCACGTTCGGATTGGTCGTCAGTTCCGAGAACGGGTCGCCCGGCGCCATCGCCAGCACGATGAACAGCACCAGCGAGATGCCGAGCAGGCTCGGAATGGCAATCAGCAGACGACGCAGGACATACTGACTCATAGGGTAGAAAGCCCCTTCTCAGCCCGCGCGATCATGCCTCCCGGTACCAGTCGAACAGATTGTCGGTTTCGTTGGCCCAGCCGCTGATGATGCACTGCAGGTTGTTGGCGGCAGCTTCGACCTTGAGGCGATGCTGGACCGGGATGAACACCACGTCCTGGATCAGGAGATCGTTGGCCTTGATGTAGAGCGCCGCACGCTTGACGGGATCCATCTCGCCTTCGGCGGCCTCGATCGTCGCGTCGTATTCCTTGTTGACCCAGCGCGGGAAATTCCGCCCCTGCCACTTGTTCTCCTTGGTCGCCACTTCGCTCGAAATATAGCGACGCATGTGCTGGGCAGGATCGGGCTGGCTCATCGGAATCTGGAACATCTCCATATCCGCATAGAACTTCGGGTAGGTGTCGGGATTGCCGACGTCGGAGGAGAAGAATACCGTGGCTACGACCGATTTCAGCTCGACATCGATTCCCGCCTTCTGGCAGGCCTGCTTGACGATGGCCTGGGTCTTCTGGCGCGGGCCGTTGATGGAGGTCTGATACAGCAGCTTAAGCTTCTTACCGTCCTTCTCGCGGATGCCGTCCGCGCCGGGCTTCCAGCCGGCATCATCCAGGATCTTCGACGCCTTCTCGATGCTGAACTCCCACGTGGTGTTCTTGGAGACGAACTTTTCCGGGCCATTGAGGAAGTTCGCGGTGGTGCGGCCTGCGCGTCCGTAGATGGCCTTCTTGACGGACTCACGATCGACCAGCAGCGACAACGCCTTGCGCACGGCGGGATCGGAAAACAGCGGATGCTTCGTCTTCATCGAGGAGCGTTCGCCGTCGACCTCGGTGTTCGGATCGGTGAAGTTCAGCGCGACGAATTCGGTGTCACCGCCCACGGCGTAGACGGCCTTGCCCTTGCCGCCTTTCTCGAGCCGCAGCAGGACATCGTCTTCCACCTGAATGTTGTAGCCGAAATCGTATTCGCCGGTCTGGATCACCGCGCGCGCCGCCGAGACGGCATCACCGCCGCCTTTCATTTCAAGCGTATCGAAATAAGGACGGTTCGGCATGTGGTAGTCGGGGTTGAGCACGCCGCGCACGAGATCGCCCGGCTTGAACTCGACGAACTTGTAGGGGCCGGTGCCGACCGGCGAGAGATTGTTCGGCGCCTCGCGGGACTTGGCGCCCTTGTAATCGGCGAACAGATGCTTGGGGATGATGGCGTTCGGAGCCCCGACGAAGGCGTCGGCCCAGAACGGCGTCGGCTTGTTGAAGACGATGCGGACCGTGAGGTCGTCAATCTTTTCGACCACGATGTCGCGGAAGGTCCCGATGGTGAGCGCGGAGGTCGCGGGATCACTGGCGTATTCCCAGTTGAACACGACGTCGTCGGCCGTGAACGGCTTGCCGTCGTGCCATTTCACGCCGGGCTTGAGTTTCCAGGTCACCGACTTGCCGTCGGCGGCCAGCCCGCCGTTCTGGATCGAAGGGATCTCCGCGGCCAGCACCAGCTTCATGTTGCCGTCCGGATCCCAACAGGCGAGCGGCTCATAGAACAGGCGCGAGCCGTCCTGATCCTTGGTGCCGGTGGCGAAATGCGGGTTGAGCAAAGTCGGGCCCTGCCACCACAGCAGCTTCAGCGCACCGCCGCCGCCGCGCTTGGTCGGCTTGTAGGTCGAGGCGCCTTCCGCCATGGCGACGCCGCCAAGCGCGAGGATCTGGTTGGCGACGGGTGCGGTGAGGCCGATGGCGGCCATGCGCTGGATGAAGGCGCGGCGATCCATCTTGCCGCCCGCCACCTTGTCGATCATCGAACGCAGTTCTTTATCCAGCATGGTTGTCCCCCGTCTGGTTCCCTTACGGATGCAGGCGGCCGAGATGCGGCCGCCGGGTTTGGCTGGCGGTAGATGGCACACCGAATAGGGCGCGCGTCAACTGGGACCGTGTGTGTGCAAACGGTCTTCTGACTTTCCGTTGGGCAAAACTGCGTTCCGCAGCCCAAGCGCTCGGCAATCCGGCGTCAAAACGCGCCAAAAGCCGCGCTGCACTGCGGAAAATTTGTTCGCCGGATCAGACGAAGTATCGAGACGAAATTCTACGCCACGGACATATCGAGCGGCGGCGCGACGTGATCCGGCAGTGGGCAGACGTAAGGTGTCTTGGCCGTCCGCTTCATCAGATCCGCCTTGGCGGCCTTGATCAGCTCCGGTTCCGTGAGCGCCCTGACGCCGAGCCCGGCCATGGCCTTGGCCGCCTGCACCATGGCTTTGTGGGCATGCGCGCTCTTGCCCTGCGCCACGACCTGCCAGGTGTGGAACGGCGTGCCGATAGCAACCGTCGGTGCGTGCACCTGCACCGTCGGCACG
Organism: Bradyrhizobium sp. ISRA430; assembly: GCF_029909975.1. NCBI lineage: Bacteria > Pseudomonadati > Pseudomonadota > Alphaproteobacteria > Hyphomicrobiales > Nitrobacteraceae > Bradyrhizobium > Bradyrhizobium sp. ISRA430. The sequence goes on along the minus strand of NZ_CP094516.1, from coordinate 6,237,988 downwards.
ACCCAGCTCACGTCGCCGACGTCGGTCGAGCCGACCAGCGGGTTGCGCTTGGCATCGAGCGGCACCAGGAAATCGGCGAGCGGACGATCGGTCGGCTCCATGCCGATCGCGTAATAGACCGACGCAATATCTTTCTCACTCAGCGTCGCGCGGATCTGGCTGGCAAAGCCCTTGTCCGCATCGTCGAAATGCGGCGGTCCGAGCTCTTCCATGACCCGGTGCAGTGCTTGCTCCAGCGGCGCGTTCGGAAGGATGTTCGAGACCGCGGAGATGATCTTCATCTCGACCTTGGTTTCGGTCATCAGCGCCGCGCCCTGCGCGATCTTGCTGACGCGCTCGACCAGCTCGGTCATGCCGGGCAGATCGCGGGCGCGAATCGAATAGCGCACCCGCGCATGGGCCTGCACGACGTTGGGCGCGATGCCACCGGTATCGAGCAGCGCGTAATGCACGCGCGCATCGCTCGGCATGTGCTCGCGCATGTAGTTCACGCCGACATTCATCAGCTCCACCGCATCGAGCGCGGAGCGGCCGAGATGCGGCGAGGCCGCCGCATGCGAAGTGCGGCCGGTGAAGATGAAGTCGGCGCGCGTGTTGGCAAGCGACGGCGTCACCGCCACTTCCCAGAAGCTGTGCGGGTGCCAGGTGATGGCGATGTCGGCGTCCGCGAAGGCGCCCGAGCGCACCATGAAGGCCTTGGCCGCGCCGCCCTCTTCCGCCGGGCAGCCGTAATAGCGCACGCGGCCCGGCACTCTGTTCTCGGCGAGCCAGTCCTTCACCGCGGTCGCGGCAAGCAGCGCCGCAGAGCCAAGCAGGTTGTGACCGCAGCCATGGCCATGTCCGCCAGTCTCGATCGGGCGGTGCTCGGCGACACCCGCCTCCTGGCTGAGGCCCGGCAGCGCGTCATACTCCCCCATGAAGGCGATGACCGGACCGCCCTCACCCCATTCGCCCATCAGCGCGGTCGGGATGCCGGCGACGTTCTCGGTGATACGGAAACCCTGATGACGGAGCTCGGCGAGATGTTCGGCGGCGGACCGCGCTTCGGTGTAGCACACCTCGGGCGTGCCCCAGACCTTGTCGCTCAGGTCGATGAAACGCGCCTTGATGGTGTCGACGCCACGCCAGATGTCACTGCGGTTATCCATGCTTCGGTCCGTGATCTAGGTCAAAACGAAGCGGCAATGGTTAGCAGCTTCGTCTGCGAACGACCAGCCGCTGGCCGGACACCAGCCATGCGGCCGGTGCCGGTATGACGGCATGTCTGTCAAATCTTGTGCAGACAGTTCCTGTGCCCTTTCGAAGAATTCACGCAGCGTCCCGAATTGTTGGCGGTCAAGTCTTTCAAGACGGCCGCCCCCGGCCTAAATTACCAATGCTTCGCGCGTCCGCTTGTCGCGACGAAGGGGCCGCGTTCGCTGATCAGGAGAACTCCATGCCCGCTCTGACCGAATGGCGCGTGCCGCCGGCCAACCAGCCGCGCGCGAGCGACTACGGTTTCGACCTCGACCGCGCGCTCGCCTCCATCGTCGGGCTGCACGCCATCATCCCACCGGACGCCTTCAGCGCAGAGACGCTGGGCACCGAGCGCGCCGGCAACGGCGTCGTGATCGACGACGGGCTGGTGCTCACCATCGGTTATCTCATCACCGAGGCGGAATCGGTCTGGCTGCATCTCGCCGACGGCCGCGTGGTGGAAGGACATGCGCTGGGCTTCGATTCCGTCACCGGCTTCGGCCTGGTGCAGGCGCTCGGCCGGCTCGACATCGAGCCGCTGCCGCTCGGCGCATCGGCCGCGACCCGGACCGGCGATCGCGTCGTTGTCGGCGGCGCCGGCGGGCGCACGCGATCGGTCGCGAGCCAGATCGTGGCCAAGCAGGAATTCGCCGGTTACTGGGAATATCTGCTCGACGAAGCCGTCTTCACCTACCCTGCCCACCCGAATTGGGGCGGCACGGGCTTGCTCAATGAGCGCGGTGAATTGATCGGGATCGGCTCGCTCCAGCTCGAGCGCGAGCGCGACGGCAAGGCCGAGCACGTCAACATGATCGTGCCGATCGATCTGTTGAAGCCGATCCTCGACGACCTGCGCAAATTCGGCCGCGTCAACAAGCCGGCACGGCCCTGGCTCGGGCTCTACTCGACCGAGATCGACAACCGCGTGGTCGTGATCGGGATCTCCTCCGACGGCCCGGCCGCGCGCGCCGAGCTCAAGACCGGCGACGTCATTCTCGCGGTCGACGGCGACAAGGTGACGAGCCAGACCGACTTCTATCGCAAGATGTGGGCGCTCGGCGACGCCGGCGTCGACGTCCCCCTGACGGTGCACCACGAAGGCGTCACCTTCGACGTCACGGTGACGTCGACCGACCGCTTCAAGCTGTTGAAGGCGCCGAAGCTGCACTGAGCAGGACTGACATCAGGCAAGGACGAGGCAATGACCGAGGCCGTGGTGGACGACATCGTCGCCGTGCTGCCACCGCTGCTCAATGCGCTGGAAGGGCTGGGTTTCGTCGGCCGGCACCTGCATCCGCCAGCCTTCGGTTCGGTGATGAACGCGATCGGTGCGCCGGACGAGGCGTTGCGGGCAGCGCGCGCCGGCATCGGTGAGTGGCCGGAGCAGTTCGCTGCACTTCACAGCCTGGTGGAGCGCGCCTGCGACGAGACGCTCGCCGCCTTCGCCGGCTTGCGCGAGGTCGAGCGCGGCAATGGCGATCTGGTCGCCGTGTTCCGCGCGCTGCGCCACGTGCCCCGCGCGCAGGAGGCGCTTTATCCGCTCGCGGCAAAGTTTCCGCCGGTGAGCAGTTTCTTCCTTGGCGCCGCGACACGCGAGGCTGAAAGCCTGCTGACGCGGCTTGCCGCCGACGCGAGCGAGCACACCGGCATCTTCCACGATCACAACGAGCCGGGCAGCCGTGGCGGCTTCTCCGTTTACGTACCCGAATATTACAGGCACGATCGCGCCATGCCTCTGGTGATGGCGCTGCATGGCGGCAGCGGCAACGGTCGCGGCTTCCTGTGGAGCTGGCTGCGCGATGCACGCAGCTTTGGCGCGATACTGGTTGCGCCGACCGCGACCGGCCCGACCTGGGCGCTGATGGGCGACGACACCGACACGCCGAATCTCATGCGCATCCTCGAAACCGTACGCAGCCGCTGGACCATCGATGCCACACGCCTGTTGCTGACCGGCATGAGCGACGGCGGCACCTTCTGCTACGTCACCGGGCTCGACGGCGCTTCGCCCTTCACGCATCTTGCGCCGGTCTCGGCGACCTTCCATCCGCTGATGGCGGAGATGGCCGATGCCGCGCGCATGCAGGGCCTGCCGCTCTTCATCACCCACGGCAAGCTCGACTGGATGTTTCCGGTGCAGACGGCACGGCAGACGCAAGCGGCGCTGTCGGCGGCCGGGGCCGACGTGACCTATCGCGAGATCGACGATCTCAGCCACTGCTATCCGCGCGAGATCAATGCGGAGCTGCTGCAATGGCTGAATGGGGGATGAACAATCCGTCCTTGCCTGCGCCGCAGTGCCGCGGAACCATCATTCCGGGCCGACGTTATCGACGGTCACCGGAGGTTCACCAATGCAGACTTTTTTCGGAATGATCCTGGGCGCGCTGCTTTTGGTTTGCGGCGTCTACATCTATGACTCCATGCAGACGTCGTCGGTCGCCAGCGGCGAGGTCGCGGCCGCCAACCGCACGCTCGTGAACTGGGACGTCGCCAAGGCCGACTGGGACGCGCTGCGTGATCGCGCGCACAAGGACTGGGTCCGCATCTCGTCGAAGTAACATCGCTCGAACACGAACGAGGCGCCGTCGCGATCCGCGGCGGCGCCTTTGTGTTGGCCGCTGTTGGTGCGGCACGCGGATCAGTTCATCTTGTCAGTTCATCTTGGCCTTGCGGGCGTCGGCGATGACCTGCTCGAACTCCGCCATCGTCAGCACGCCGGGCACGCGGTATTTGCCGACGATGAAGGACGGCGTGCCGCGGAAACCGAAGGCCTCGGCCTGATCGTTGTTGCGCTTGAGGACGGCGTCGATGTCCTTGGCGCGCGCGGTGAGGTCGCGCTTCAGGCGGTCCATGTCGACGCCGGCGCCAGCCAGCAGCTCATTGATGCGCGGCTCGGTCAGGCGCGAGCTGACGCCCATCATGGCGTCATGGGCCTGATGATACTTGTCCTGGAATTTCGCGGCGAGCGCGATTCGCGCCGCCGTGACCGAGACCGGACCGAGGACCGGCCAGTCCTTCAGCACCAGCCTCACCTTGCCGTCGTCCTGAACGACCTGGCGCAGCTCGGGCTCGAGCTTGCGGCAATAGGGACAATTGTAGTCCGACCATTCGACGATGGTGATGTCGCCCTGGGGATTGCCGGCAACGGGAACGTCCGGGTCGCGCAGCACCTTGGCTTCGGTCAGCACTTCGCCATCGTCGACCGCCGCCGCGCGCGCCGTGGCGATGCCCCCCGCCACGAGGGCGCCGGCCCCAATCAACGTCAATGCCGTGCGCCGCGTCGGCACAAGGCCGCTGTTAGTCCTGGATTTGGTCATATCTCGTCCCGTTTCGGCCCCATCGCCGCAGATACGGCGCGCGACCGGGAATTGTTACGCGACATATAGAGTGTCGCGCCGGCATTGTCATCGCACCGGCAGCGAGGGCTACGCGCGGGGCAACATCGCCATCAGCGTGCCGGTCATGGCGGCGATCAAGGTGGTCTTGCCGTCATGCTCGGCAAAGGCCTTGGCTTCGCAGAATGTCAGCGTGCGGCCCGGCTTGACGACCTCGGCCTTGAAGGTGAAGCGCTCGCCCCGGGCGGGCGCGAGCAACGTTGTCTTGAACTCGACGGTGAGAATGTCGGCCTCCCACTGCATCAAGGTGAAGGCGGCAACCCCGCAGGCGTTGTCCAGCCCTGCCGTGATGATGCCGGCGTGAACGAAACCGTTCTGCTGCGTGAAGGCGGACGAATGCGGCATCGCCAGCTCGACCCTGCCCGGCGCGAGATGGACGAGCGAGATACCGAGCGCACGCATCGCCGGCTGTCCGGCGAACAGCGCAGTGGCGGCCGCGTGGTAGTCCGGGTTTTTCGGCTCGAACGCGATCATCGCCTAGGCCTCGGCCGGCTGGGCGAGATGCGTCATGGCGATTTCGCGGATTGCATCCGCGAACGGCGCGGACCTACGCGCCGTTCTGTCCATATGCACGCCCGTGATCTCGCAGATCGCGGCGATCTCACCGGTTTCGGCATTCGTCATCTCATGCCGGAAGCGGATCGATTTGTCTCGGATCTCGAGGAGGACGCTGCGGATCTCGATGATGTCACCTGCGAGCAGCTCGCGCTTGTAGGTGATGTTCTGCTGTACCGCCGCCATGCCGCGGCCGGAGCTGCGCAGGTAACTCGGCGTCAGCCCGAGCCGCGCGAACAGATTCCAGTTGGCCTCGTCGAATTTGCCGACATACCACATGATGTTCATGTGGCCGACATGATCGCATTGCCACGGATAGACCGTGCCGCGATAGGTCGCCTCCTGCTCCATCGCAATTCCCGCCCTTTTGTGTCTGCCTTTTGATTTTGATACGGTAGCGTATCAGCCTGGGGACGCGCTAGCAATACGGCACCGTATCAAGAACCGGTGAGGCTTCCTTCATGAGCGACGACAGAGGCGACGTCTGGGTCGAGGCAGGATTTACCGAGCTCGCCCGCTCGGGCGTTGAGGGGGTCCGGGTCGAGGTCCTCGCCAAGAACCTCGGCGTGACCAAGGGCGGGTTCTATCGCCGCTTCGCCGACCGCGCCGCGCTGCTCGATGCCATGCTGGAGCGCTGGCGCGAAGGACGCGCCGCGGCGATCGCGCAGCAGACGAGCCTCCACGGACAAGCGCCCCGCGAACGGCTGAAATCGCTGATCCAGCTCTATTCCGAGCGGCTGAACCCCGAAGGCATGGCGATCGAGCTCGCGATCAGGCAATGGGCCCGCGCGGACGAGAATGCGGCGGCGGCGGTCGCGAGCGTCGATGCCGCACGACTCAAGCACGTCGCCGAGCTCTATCATGCAACCGGGCTTGCGACTGAGGAGGCCGACGCGCAGGCCTTCCTGTTCTACTGCTTCATCTTCGGCCAGAGCCTCTTGTTCGTCGAGCGCAGCCCGCGCAAGCGCTCGCAGCTCGTGGCGAAGTCGGCCGAGAAGCTGCTGGACTAGATGCCTTAAGCGAAATGGCCGGAGCTCTGCTCCGGCCATCGCATCACATCGAGCCTCAGCCGGCGCCCTTCAGGCGCTTGTTGCATTCCGAGTAGTAGCCGCCGCCCTTCTCGATCCACTTCATGCCGCCATTGGCGTTGGTCGCCTTGTTGGCATTGTACTGGTCGACGCAGGTGTGCAGGCGGGCCTTGCCGGCCGTCTCCTTGGCATATTTCGGATCGACCGCGTTCGGGAACATCGCAGGTCCCGCCGGCAGCGCCGGAGCGGCGGCGGGAGCCGCCTCCTTCTTCGCCTGCTTCGGCTCGGCGGGAGCCGCAGGTGCAGCCGCAGTTGGCGCAGCAGCGGGGGTGGCGTCCGCGCCGCACTGGGCCTTGCGGAAGTCATTCCACTTCATGGTGCCTAGCGTACCGTCCTTCTTGGCGGCCTGGTATTTCGCGCTGCACTCCTGCGTGGTCAGCGCCTGCGCCGGCGCGCTCGCCACCAGCGCGGCGAATCCCGCCACCGCTGCGCCACACAACAATTTGGCTTGAATGGTCATCCTTGGTCTCCTTCTTGGTCTTCCCTCAAGGGAAGTGAAATGAGGATTGCTATCCTAGAGTGTCGGCGGCTTCCGACAAGGAAGCGATGCCAAAATATAGTGATCCCCTCGCGCGGCTTATTCATGCTGCGTTCAGCATGGCGAGCCGACGTTCGCGTCCCTCGCTAACTTGCAACCAAGAGTGCAACGCCATGAACCTCGCCTCGCGCCTCGCCGCCGTCGCCCTTGCCTCCCTGCTCGCCACCGGCACCGCCTTCGCGCAGACCGCCGCGCCGGCTGCCAAGACCGATACCGCGGCTACCACTGACAAGAAGGCGCCGAAGGAGCGCTCGGCCGAATCGCTCGAATGCTCCAAGCAGGCGGATGCCAAGGGCCTCAAGGGCAAGGAGCGCAAGAAATTCCGCCGAGAGTGCATGAAGGAAGCGAAGGCCGGCACCGCCGCCCCCGCGGACAAAAAGTAAATCGCCCCAATCCCCAACGTCGCATTTCGGCGAAAGGCGTGCGCATTGCGGCATGACTTGGCCGCAATTGTGCGCCTCCCGCCGATTTGCCATAAGGTGGCGTGAAGCAAATCACCGCCTCCCTGTCGTTCGAATGGCCGAGCCGCGCCAAGGTCTTGAGCGCGGTGGAGACGCTCGTCATCGGCTCTGCCGGCGGGCTGTTGTTTCTGGTCGCGGGCCTTCCCGGCGGGCTGATCTCGGGATCGATGATCGCGGTCGGGATCGCCGCGATCGCCGGCCGCCAGCTCGCGATGCCACCGCTCCTAACGCAGATCGTGCTGGTGCTGCTCGGCATTTCCTTGGGCTCCGTCGTCTCGCGCCACCTGATCCAGCAAGTCAGTGCCTATCCCCTGACCATCGGCCTGCTTGCGCTGGCAACCTTCTGCGCGACCTTCGGCTCGAGCTATTACCTCCAGCGTGTCCACGGCTGGGATCGCACCTCCGCATTCCTCGCCGGCAGCCCCGGCGCGCTGTCGCAGATCACGATCCTTGCGGTCGAGCGCGGCGCCGACTTGCCAGGCATCGCTGTGGTGCAGACCATGCGCGTCATCATCCTGACCGCCGCGCTGCCGCTGGTGCTGGCGCTGGCGGGCGTTGCGCCCTCCGCCGGGCCGTCGCTGACGACGACGATCGCCTCGCCGCTCGACCTCGTGAAGCTGGTCGCCGCTTCGCTGGCGCTGTCGCTGCTGTTGCGGCTGATCAAGTTTCCGGCGAGCTGGATGTTCGGCGCGATGATCGCCTCCAGCGTGCTGCATGGCGCGGGATGGGTCGAGGGCGGCCTGCCGAACTGGGTGCGCGGCGTGGCGCTGGTCGGCATCGGCGCGCTGATCGGCAGCCGTTTTGCGCGGATGAAAATCAGGACGTTGGCCGGCCACATCAACGCCGCGCTGGGTTCGTTCGCGGTCGCGATTGCGGTGTCCGGCGTCTTTGTCGGGATCGTGGCGCTCACCACGCAGGTGAAATTCTCCGACGTCGTCGTCGCCTTCGCGCCGGGCGCGATGGACGCCATGCTGGCGCTGGCCCTAACCCTGCACATCGACCCGATCTTCGTCGGCGCCCATCATTTGTCGCGCTTCGTGTTCGTGACGATCGCGACCCCCGGCATCGTGCACCTGTTCGGACGCACGCAGGACGATGTGGATGACTAGTGCGCTGCCGTAGGGTCTAGCGCTTCGCCGTCGCCACAAACCCCCACGCCGCGATCGCGGCCATCAGCAGCGAGATCAGCACGTTGTAGCCGGCGAGCGAGATGCCGAGGAAGCGCCACTGCACCTCGTCGCAGCGCACCACCTTCACGGTGTCGAGCCGAGAGAGCAGGTCGGTGGCGCTGCCGAGACTGACGACGGGGCCTGAGCAGTCGGTCGGTCCCTTCCAAAAGCCCCATTCGACGCCGGCGTGGTAGCCACCGAGCCCGGCATTGGCGAGCGTCGCCAGCGCGAGGATCGCAAGCCCGACGAGCAGCAGCGGCCGCGGCGCGCCGCGGCGTGCCGCGAACGCCGTGAGCGCTCCGAGCGGGATCGCCAGGTAATACGCGTAGCGCTGCTCGAGGCAGAGCGGACAAGGCAGGATTTCCAGCACGAGCTGGAAGAACCAGGCGCCTGCGATCGTCACCGCCGCGATCATGGTGACCAGAAGCGAGGCAGTCAGGGCGGGGCCGCTTGCGGCCCGGTTGAACGCTGGTAGTGCGGCACTATGGGTCGTCACGGCAGCCTCTATCGGATCGGTCGCGGCTTAAGCCTCTAACTCCGGCCCATGCCGCTGTCGAGAACGGCCGGGATCACTTTGGCGCGGGTTGACCCCGCCTTTCCCATGGCTATAGTCCGCCGGCTTCGCGACGCCCTCGCCAGAGGGGCCGACCGAGGGCCCCTGTGGCGGAACTGGTAGACGCGCTCGACTCAAAATCGAGTTCCGCAAGGAGTGCTGGTTCGATTCCGGCCAGGGGCACCACGCTTCGCCCTTTCGGGCTTCGCGTGGCGCAGCCATGTCAGACCGAAAGGCGAGGCGTGTCCGGCGAAGCCTCTTGGTGAAGACGGACTGGCGCCGCATCTCCCCTCCTAGCAATTGTCACATCTCCACTATATAAGCCCTTAGCTTCTTCGCTCACCGAAGAGGCTCACATGAATGACCTGCACACGTGGCTCTCAGAGCAGCACCACGGTCTGCGAACTTGCCGGACATTCCAGCAGAAACTCGAGACGCTCGGTCGCGACGACCCCGAGCAGCGCGGCCTGTGCCGTCTCCTGAGCAGCCTCGTCGGCAGCTATGTCGAAGCCTTTGACGAGGCCCCGGTACCGGTCGCAGTCGCTGATGACGCCTATCATCGCCTGTTGACGCTCCTCGCCAGCATCGATCCCAAGGGCGACGCAAGCTGGCGACTCGCCGACATCAACCGCGTGGCCGAGAGCGAACTCTGGCAGTGACGAGGCCACTGCGGACGCGTGGCAACGCCATAGCGCGTTGAAGACGCGCGTAAACGCGCTTAGGGCGTTGCTGCGCAGCGCCGGGACCCAGATGGGCAACGCATTCAGCGCGGAGAGACGGGTCCTCCTAACGAGTTCGACCTCCCCAGACTTCATGCTTATATCCTGCGGCAACGCGTGTTGGTGCAGCGAGTAGCTCTGATGGCCAGGAGACGCACGACGGAGCCGGATGACCTCCCCCGCTTTTTCGTCTGGGTCCGGGGGCTCGAAGGCCCCGAGCCGCAGAAATGGATGGCAATGGATTTTGGCGTCGACGACTGGAAGCGGTCGCAGGTGCTGTCCTATCTCGAGCTGCCGGAGGACGAGCGGCATCTGCCGCTGTCGGTGCTGGCGCGGCGGTACCCACCACCGCGAGACGAGCTGAATGGATGATCCGGCGCGGTCGCGCAGTCCGCTCACGCGATCGCTGCGGCCTCGTCCGGCGGCGCCTGCCGCCACGGCAATCCGGCTTGCTACCTCAGCGGGTTTATGCACAGAATGCAGCTCTATTTTCATGACGCAACCATTGATTGACGCTGGCGGATGCCGCCCGGCTGGGGCTTGAGCGGGCACCCCGGTCAAGATTGTCGGAGGGGGTCCATGCTGCACGATCATGGGGCGCAGAACGCCGATCCTGCCAGTGCGGGCGGCGCCACGAAGGCAGAGGATCCCGCGACCACCACGCCGCCGAAACGCAAGCTGGTGCTGTTCGCCGACGGCACGGGCAACGCGTTCACCACCCAGGAATCCAGCGTGTGGCGCCTCTACGAGGCGCTCGATCACACTCAGCCCGACCAGATCTCGTACTACATCAAGGGCGTGGGCACCGCAGGCTGGGCGCCGCTTGCCGCGCTCGACGGCGCCACCGGCATTGGCGTGCCGGCCAACGTCCGCAAGCTCTATCGATTCCTGTGCTGGAATTGGCGGGAGGGCGACGAGATCTACATCTTCGGCTTCAGCCGTGGTGCCTTCACGGCGCGCACACTGGCGGCGATGATCGCGAGCCAGGGGCTGGTGCCGGCACAGATCAAGGGCGAGCCGGTCTCGCATGCAGAGATGAACCGCAATGCCATGGCGGCGTGGCGGAAGTACCGTAGAACGACCGTGCCGTTCTACAAGAGCCTGCCGACGATCTGGATTGCGCGAATAATCCGGGACGTCCTGCTCTTTCTCTATCACGGTCTGCTGCTGCATCGTCCCTATTGCAAGGTCCGCAAGGCGATGGGACGTCGCGCGAACGTCAAGATCGAATTCCTCGGGCTGTTCGACACGGTCGAGGCGTTTGGCGTTCCGATCGAGGAGCTGCGCGTCGCGATCGACTGGGCGATCTGGCCAATCTCCTTCCGCAATCACCGGCTTTCGGACAAGGTGAAATACGCCTGCCACGCGCTCGCGCTCGATGACGAGCGCACCACCTTCCACCCGCTGCGAATCGACCAGAGCAAGCTGGCGGCGAAGCAGGTCGTCAAGGAAGTGTGGTTCGCGGGCGTTCATTCCGACGTCGGCGGCGGCTATCCGGAATGCACGCTGTCCTTCGTGCCGCTGGTGTGGATGGTCCAGCAGCTCGGCAGCAAGCTCCGCTTCCAGGACGGCACGATCGAGCATTTTTGCGCATATCAATCGGCAATCGGGCCGGCGCACGATTCGCGCAGCGGCGCGGCGGTGCTTTACCGCTACGGTCCGCGCCCGATCCTTGAAGGCAAAGCGAACGGCGGCACGCCGGTGGTGCACTTCGCGGTGGTCGAGCGCATGCTGTTCGGGTGCGACGACTATGCACCGATTATGCTCCCTGCGAACGCCCGGGTGCTGATGCCAGACGGAAGTATCAGGGACCTCGCCAATGGCGGCACGCACAAGGCAATGCAGGACGCCTATCTGGAGAAGGCCAGGGGGCCGTTGAGCAAGGAAGAGGCCAGCGCCTTCGCCACGATGAACGCGCCCGACGCCAAGATGGCCAATCTTGCGCGCGGCGCCGTGTGGTGGCGACGCGTGGCCTATTTCTCGCTCCTGATCATGGCCGGTGTGATCGTCGCCTGGCCGTGGATCGCCCACAAGATCGTCGAGACATCCGAGGACAACGGCCTGCGCGATACTCCAGTGCTGCGGATCATTACCGACATAGACTGGGGCCTGGGCGCCGTGATCGGCCCGATTGCAAACCTGCTCAAGGACGTGTTGCCATCCTATGCCGGACCATGGCTCAACATCGCACTCTATTATCCTTTCCTGACCTCGCTCGTTGTGCTCGCCACGTGGGGGGTCTGGAACCTGAACTCTGTGCTGCGCGACGGCATCCAGGAGCGCGCGCGGCTGGCCTGGTACCGGCCGGATCGCAAAGCAAGCCTGAAGCACCTCAGCAGGGTGAACGTGCTGTTCAGATTTGGCGGCTTTATGCAGAGGAAGGCGTGGTGGATCCGCCTCCTGTTCGCCAAAATCGTCTTTCCGTTCGCCTTCATCGTCGCGATCTACTCCTCGGCCCTCATGATCGCCTCGAACAGCTTTTTCACCTGGCGCGTCGCGACGGGGCAGGTTTGCGAGAGCCCCGAGACTAAGACGGAACGAGAGAAAAAAGCAGGGTTGAACGTAGCGACGAGTATCGCGCCGGCGAAGCCGGTGAGTGACACCGCGCTGCAGGCGAGCGAACTGTTCAAAGTCGAGCAATTCTGTTGGGCGAGCAGGCTCGCGGTCGAGAAGGGCCGCAAGTATCGCATTTGGATCGACATGGACGAACCCTGGTTCGACCGCACGATCATGACCGGCGTCAACGGATTCCAGACCTACGAAATACACCACTATCTCGCCTTGCCAATCCGGCGGTTGTTCGGCGCAGACTGGTTCCAGCCGGTGGTGCGCGTCGGAGAGAAGGGATTGAACGATCAACCCTTGCAAGCCGTGAACGTAGTCTCCGCCGACGAGCTGCCACGTCGCATGAATCCTACTCTCCCTGCGGAAAGGGACATGGACAAGTCGAAGAACAGATATCCCGTCCGCCTCGAAGACGCGACGGGACTGCCGGATCCTGCCGACACGGAGAAGCTGAAGAAGCTGAAGGACGAGATCGCGAAGATGGGCACGTTCGATGCTCTGGCGCAAGACGATACGGCACGGAAAATCTGGGACGCGCAGCACCTCACCGATCGGGTGGTCGCGGAATTCGTGGCGCCGGACTCCGGCGAGCTGTTCTTCTACGTCAATGACGCCGTGCAGATCTTCCCGGGTTTCCTGAGATGGCTGGTCCCAGCAAAATTCGCGGCCTATTTCGGGCCCGACGAGCAATACTACAAGAACAATAGCGGCACGGCGCGGATCACCGTGCAGCGGCTGCCGCCGCCGGAGCAGCCGGCGCCAGCGCTGGCGAACAAGTAACGTCTGAACCCACGCGCCCGATGCGATTGGTCCCCCGCCTGTTGAGCACGACGCCGCGAGGTTTTTTCCGCCCCCATGATTATGGGTGTCGCGCGGTCCGCGCCGAGGCTAAAATTGCTCGGCCCGCGGGGGACACGCGGTGCGGGACGATGATCATGACCGAACAGGGCGAGACGGGTGAGGCCATCACCATCCTCCTCGTCGAGGACGACGCGCCGACCTGCTGGCGGCTCCAGGACGCGTTGGTCAAGGCCGGCTACGAGGTGCGCACCGCCGGCACGCTGGGCGAAGCCCGCAGCGCACTCGGCGAGGGCGCACCGCGCGTGCTGCTGACCGACTTGCGGTTGCCCGACGGCCACGGCGTCGAGCTGATCCGCGAGACGCGGCAGCGGTTTCCAGACACCGAGATCATGGTGATCTCCGCCCTCGGAGACGAGGAGAGCGTGATCTCGGCGATCACCGTCGGCGCCACCGGCTATCTCCTGAAGGATGCGTTCCCGACCGACATTGCCACCACCGTGCGCGAGCTCGTCGCCGGACATTCGCCGATCTCGGCCTCGATCGCGCGCTTCATCGTGCGCAGAACGCAAGGTACCGCGCAGGGCTCTGCCGAGCCGCCGCCGGGTCCCGCGCTCAACACCGCAAAGCTCACCCCGCGCGAGATCGACATCCTCTGGGGGATCGCCAAGGGCTTCAGTTACGCCGAGATCGCGAGCCATCTCGGCCTGTCGCGGCAGACCGTGCCCGGCCACATCAAGAACATCTATCGCAAGCTCGAGGTGCACACGCGTAGCGAAGCGGTGTTCGAGGCGGTGCAGCAGGGCCTGATCAAGCTGTGAGCGAGGTTGCAGCGAAGGCAGTGGTCACGCGCACGCGGCTGCGGCTTCGGGCCTCGCGCCTCGTGCCTTACCTGCTGCTCCAGGCGCTGATCGTGATCGCCACCATCCTCGGCTTGCGGCTGCTCCAGCCGAGCGATCCCGACGATTTTGCCGTGAGCGAGTTTTCGCTGCAGGAGGACGGCACGACACGCCCGGTGACGCTGCCGCATTTCACCGCCTCGCGCTATTCGCTTGCCGACCCGCCGCTCTACAACGGCACCTTCACCTTCCGAAACGGCGATGCCGCATCGGGATGGTCGGTGTTCCTGCCGCGCTTCAGCAATGCGGTGGAAGTCGCCATCAACGGTGTCGTCGTACTCGACTCCCGGCGCGACGCTAACGCCAACCGGCCCGACCGCAACACGCCGCAGATTGCGGTCATCCCGTTCTCGCTGCTGCACGACGGAGCCAACCAGATCGCCGTGCGGTTGTTCATATGGGGGCCGCTGAAGGGCTTTCTCGACACCGTCTATGTCGGGCCGGACGAGGCCTTGCGGCCGGCCTTTGAGACGCGAACTCTGCTGTTCGTCACGCTGCAGGTGGTGTTCTCCGCCTGGCAATCGATCCTCGCCCTCATTCTCGCGATCATGTGGCTGATGCGCCGGCGCGAACCGGTCTATGGCGTGCTGGCGGCCGCGATGGTGCTCGGCGTGGTGCAGACGTTCCTGCCAGCGCCCGTGCCTCCGGCCACCTCGTTCCGGCTCGCGCCAGTGCTGCTGGCATCGGCGCCGCTCGAGAGTGCCCTGATCGTCGTTTTCGGCGTGCTGTTCTTCGGCTGGCGCTGGCCGCGTCACGGCACGCTCCTGTTCGCGCCGGGGCTGATCGTGTTCGTTGTCGGGCTGACTGCGGGGCCGCCGCTGCCGCGCATTCTCTTCCTGTTCTTGGGTATTCCGACGGTGGGCATCTGTCTGTTCCTAATGGCCTGCGTGACGGCGACCGCAGTGATCCGGCGGCAGGACGCGGCGAGCTTCACGATTGGCTGCGCAGTGACCATCGTGCTGACTTGCTGGGTCCACGACATGCTGTCGGTGTTCGACATCGTGTCCAACGAGCGCATCTTCGTCTCGCGCCTGTCCTATTCGGCGATGCTGGTCGCGATCGGCGCAGGGCTGACCTGGCGCTTCGCCCGCGCGCTGAACCAGGTCGACAATTTTGCCGGCCAGCTCGTCGCGAGGGTGCGCGAGGCCGAGGAGCGGCTCAAGGCGAGCTTCGCCCGCGAGGAAGAGCGGGCGCGGGCCGCAGCGCTCGCCAACGAGCGCACGCGCCTGATGCGCGATCTGCATGATGGCCTCGGCGGCCAGCTCGTCAGCATCGTCGCGCTGTCCGAGCGCGGTC
The DNA here is from genome assembly GCF_029909975.1 of Bradyrhizobium sp. ISRA430. NCBI lineage: Bacteria > Pseudomonadati > Pseudomonadota > Alphaproteobacteria > Hyphomicrobiales > Nitrobacteraceae > Bradyrhizobium > Bradyrhizobium sp. ISRA430. The sequence goes on along the minus strand of NZ_CP094516.1, from coordinate 6,222,713 downwards.
ATGAAGGCGCGACCATCACGGATGCGGCACGCGCCGCGCTGAAGGATCTTCGCCTCGTCATCGATTCCATGGACGACATCGGCGGCGACCTCATGCTCGCGCTCGGCTCCTGGCGCGAGCGTGCGGCGACACAATTGCGGCCGCACGAGCTCGTGCTCGACTGGCACGTGGCAACACCGCAGGGCCTGCCGCTGCATCCGGAGCTGCGGCCATGGCACGTCATCCAGATCGTTCGGATTCTGGACGAGGCCGTCACCAACGCGGTCAAGCATGCAGGCGCCCGTCACATCGCCGTCACCATCGAGACGCTCGATGATGGCCGGGGGCCATACGGAGTGATCAGCGTCGGGGATGACGGCAAGGGCTTTGCGCTGGCCGACAATGGCGAGGCGGCGGGCGCACGCCAGACGGCGCGGGGCCTGCGCAACATGAAGAGCCGCGCCGCCCGCTGCGGCGCTGTGCTCGATTTGAACTCTGATTCCTCGGGCACCCGCGTTCGGCTGCAATTGCCGCAGCGTTTTCCCGACAGCGACGCAGCCGCGGGCTGAAAAGGCCCCCTCTCCGAACGTGTGGGACGCACGGAGAGAGGGATCGGACCGGGATTTCTGCCTGCGGAGGACGGGGGTTGCGTTCGCAAGTCGTCCCATTGCCCGAAACGTTCGTCCTCTCCCCGCATCTGCAGTCGCTAAAGCGTCGGCGGACAAGAATGGGGCAGGGTGACGAAAGAGCTCAGCGCACACCGACGCGGTTGACGGGACCGCCGCGGTTCATCGGCGTGCCAGCCCGCACACCGACGCCGGGCGCACCCACGCCGGGCGTCGCCACCGCCGCCGCGGCAACCGGCGCAGCCGGTGCAACCACCACGGCCGCGGTCGGCCGCACCACGCAACCCTTGGGCACACCGACGGTCTTGCAATAGACCACTGCCTGCGCGGGGCTCGTGCCCAGCGACACCATCGCCGCACCCGCCAGCGCCATGATGGTCAAGCCGGCGCTCAACGCTCCTGCCTTCTTCAACATCTTGCTCTCCTGCTTCCCGTTCGGCGTCCCGATGCGATTACCGGGTCTCGCAGCCGACGTGCGGCCTCAATGGCAAAAGACGGCGCGCCGATACATGCCATGAAGATGGGGTGCGGCGGTCGTTGCGGCGCAAGGCCGGCACCCCCGATGCCATGAACATGGCATGGACCGGCCATCGGCCGGGGCGCAAAGGTCGCGCCGCTTGATCTCAAACCGGACTACGACAATTCGAGAAAGAGGTGCTTTATGAAGACTTCGATTCTTGCCGCGCTGCTGCTCGCCGCGACCGCCCTTCCCGCGTCGGCGCAATCCGGTCCCACGCCGCAGGAGCAGATGGCCTGTCGTGGCGACGCCAGCAAATTCTGCGCCGAACATATCGGCAAGCCGCCGCAGATGAACGCCTGCCTGCGCGACAACAAGGCAAAGCTCTCCGACGCTTGCCGCAAGGTGGTGGAATCGCACGGGGGTTGAGGTAACCGTCATTCCGGGGCGCGCCAACGGCGCGAGCCCGGAATCCCTCTCGCCACGTTACGAGCTAATGAATGAAATTCCAGGCCTGCGTGCTACGCACGCATCCCGGAATGACGAGGCGAGTTTGCGACGTAGGTCTCGCCATCGCCCACCAGTCGGCCTGTCGCCCTAATCATCATCATCCGGCCCGAACAGCCTGATCTGCGGGAAGCCGCCGCGGGGGCGCGCGGCGAAGTCGCGGGCGTCGGAATCTTCGCGGATGTTGCGCGCAACATCATCCCAGTCGGTGCGATCGCGCATGCCGCGTGAATCGCGGAATTCGTTGCGGCGGCGCTCGGCCCAGCGCTCGCGCCGTTCGGTGCGGCGCCGCTCGGAGGCCGCCCGTTTCACGTCGGAATCCTTCGCCCTCGCATTGGCGTTTTCGGGCGAGGATGCCGGCTCGGTCGATGCCTGCTGCTCAGCAGGTTTGACGCTGTGTACGGCTGTCCGCTTCGACTCTTCTGTTGCATTCCGCGGCGGTGGCGGCGGCGCCGGAGGTTCAGCTTTGGCCTGAGTGGTCTGCGCTTGCGGTTTCGCGTCAGCCTTTGCTTCGGATTTCGCTTCAGATTTGGCTTCGTCGTGCGGCTGCGCCGGCGCGGCGATCGTGGCGCCGAAAGCCTGCGAGCCGGCGAGATATTGGATGCGTTCGGATCGCGCGCTCTCCGCGCCCGCGGATTCGGCGCGCCACTCCGTGGCGGTGTCAGGGCCCTGCTTGGGCGCGATCGGATTCATGATGTTGCCGGCGACGATGCCGCCGCCGAGACCAATCGCGATCGCCGCAATGATTGTTCCGGCACCGACGAAATAGGCTGTCGAGGCGCGCATTGGTCCACTCCGTCTTTTGGAGCGGGCAACGCGTGGGGATTACCGGATGTTCCTGAAGGCAGAAGCGCGGTCCCGAGGGGGAACTCGCGTCAGATCTGCTGCGCGACCTTTTCCAGTCCGATGATGCGGGCGAGCTTGCGCACTTCCTCTTTCTGGTCGTCGCGCAACTGGAACAGCAACGGCATCGCGGCCGATTTCAACTGCGCGATCTCATCGCAATTCGGATCGATCGGCACGCCCGGCGCATTCGGATTCGACAGCTTGTTCGCCTGGATCTTGCGGGCGACGTTGCGCAGCGCGGTTTCGACCGACGGCCAGTAATATTCCTGCGAGGAGGACAGCTTCAGCCGATCCCTGATGCCGGCGATCTGCACGTCAGAGAGCAGCGAATAGGCTTTCTGCGGCTGCGGCTTTGCCACCTTCGGCTTGGCGGGAGCCTCGACGGCATGCGCCGGCGCATCAGGCGCGCTGGCCTTGGACATTTCCTTGGGCATCGCGAAGTCGGACGGCGTCGCCGCCGCGAAGGCCTGGCGAAGCGGCTCGGTCAGCGCAGGCATTTCAGTTTGAGTCTGCACCGGCTCGATCGCAGCCGAGGCGAGCGCCAGCGTCGGGATCAGGCGGTCGGCTTTGGCGGCGCGGTTGGCAGCGACCGGCTTCGGCGGCGGGGCCTGCGTGATCATCTCGGCGCTGACGCTGGGCACGCTGTCGCGGCCGAGAATGGCGGTGGCCGCGGCGCCGAGGACGAGGACGCAGGTCAGCGCGACGATGGTGATGGCTTTGGACAAACGTCTCTCCGCGTCCGGCTTTCAAGTCCACGTGATCACTGCCCGGAAACTGGGCGGTAAATAAGGCCTAACCGTGCCGTCACGGCGGAATTCGCTGGGACTGGGGCGACACTGGCCGGAACATTCAATGAATCAGGCAGCTATCGCGAGGTCATAGGCGTCCTGGATGTCGGCGACGATCTCGGAGGCCTCCCAGACGGCACGCGGCTCGACCGATTGCAGCGTTACCGTCCAATTGCCGCCCCGGCGGGTACGGGGGACGCTGAGGATATCGAAGCGCACGTTTCGGCACAGCGGATGACGGGCGAGCGCATGGGCCACGCGGATGCGGATTTCATCCATCGACGCCGACGTCTTGGTGTTGAGAAAATCGAAGTCCATCGCCTGTCCCTCTCGGTCCTGATTGGCGCCCTTGAGAGGATTCTTGGCGGGTGATGGTTAATCTGCCGTTAAGCGCGGCGAACCGCAGGAGTGCGGGATTAACCGTGCGGCTTCTTCTCCCTCTCCCCGCTCTTCGCGGAGCCGCGACGAGCTTCGCTCGCGCTGAGAAGGTCGGGGTGAGGGGCTGTCTCCACACAAACGGTGAAAGTTGGATTCGCGGAAGCTCCCCCTCACCCGCCGCGCTGCGCCCCGCCCGTTCCGCGATATTCCGCAATCGTACGCGCGACGAGATCGTCGACCCCCGGCACGTCGGTCACGCCGGATGTCGAATGTCCGCCGCTCCAGATGTCGCGCCAGCGCTTCGGGCGGCTTTCGCGCGCGGTGATGTCGATGTCCTTGCCGATGTCGATCGCGCCGCGCGCCGGAAGGTCGTCCGGATCGAGACCGGCAGCCACGATCGACGGCCTCAGCATGTTGGTTTGAAGTCCGGTGAACGCGGTGGTGAGCAAAATGTCGTCGGCGCTGCTTGTGACCAGCATCTGCTTGTAGCGGTCATCCGCCATGCTCTCGCGCGTGGCGATGAACTTCGTGCCCATATAGGCGAGATCGCAGCCGAGCACTTCGGCGGCATGGAGCGCACGGCCGTCGCTGATGCCGCCCGCGAGCACGATGATGCCGTCAAAGAACGCGCGCACCGCGCGAACGAAGGCGAACGGGTTGAGCCAGCCGGTCTGGCCGCCGGCGCCCGCGGTGAGCAGCACGAGCCCGTCGGCGCCGGCTTCAGCCGCGCGCTCGGCATGCCGGATCGAGGCGACATCCGCCAGCACCAGCGCGCCGGCATCATGCAGCGGCTTCAGCACCGGCGCGGGCGAACCGACCGAGGTGATGACGATCTCCGGCCTGCGTCGCAGCAGCGCGGCGAGATCTTCTTCCAGCCGCGTATTGGAGCGATGCACGATCAGGTTCGGGCAGAGCGGCGCCGGCTTGCGGCCGGTCTGATCCGCATGCAGCTCTAGCTGCGCTGCGATCTCGTCCAGCCATTGCTCGAGTTGTTCCGTGCTACGGCAATTCACGGTTGGAAAACTGCCGATCACGCCGTTGCGGCAGGCCGCGACCATGAGCTCGACGCCCGACACCAGAAACATCGGCGCCGCGATCAGCGGCAGGCTGAGACGATCGCGGAAGCGTTGCAGCCGGTCGGACGTCACCCATGCCTCCTTGCGCGGGCTCCGCCATTCCATCCCGCATTCGCTGTGCTAGCGTTGCGGCAACATTGGCACGCTCAGGAGCCGATGACAAAGCAACGAGGAAACATATGCCCGATCCGGTCCACGCAATGCCCCCGACTTGCGCGCAGACGCTACGCGCACTGTCGCGCTATCCTGGTCGCACCGCCTTCGCCTGGCCCGGCGGGTCGCTGACCTACCAGGGCGCGATCGATCTGATCGGCCGTATCCAGGGCGTCTTCATGCGGATCGGACTTCAGCCCGGCGCCCGTGTTGCCTTCCTGACTGCAAACCGCGCCGACACCTGGTGCGCCGGCGTGGCCGCGCAATTGTCGCGGCTTTGCATCACCTGGCTGCATCCGCTGGGATCGCTGAACGACCAGCTCTTCCAGCTCGAGGATTCCGAAGCCGAGATGCTGGTGGTCGATGCCGCCGCTTTCCGCGACCGCGGCGGCGAACTGGCCGCGAAGGCAACGCAGCTCAAAGCCGTCTTCACGATGGGCCCGGCGGATTACGGCGTCGATCTCCTGAAAGCTATTGAAGCGGCCGGCCATGCCAGCGCGCTCTGCCTTGCCGGTCCTGACGATCTCTCCACACTGAACTACACCGGCGGCACGACAGGCAAATCCAAGGGTGCGCTACGCTATCACCGCGAAAATGGCGGGGCCGCCGCCGCGATCCTTGCCGACTTCGAAATCCCGGACGGCGCACGCTATCTCACGGTCGCCCCGATCAGCCATGTCGCCGGCACAAAAGTGCTGCCGACTCTGATGCGTGGCGGCACCGTGCACATGCTCAAGGGCTTTGATCCCGAGGCCGTGCTGACCACGATCGCGCGCGAACGCATCAACTTCACCCTGTTCGTACCGACGATGATCTACGTGCTGCTCGATCATCCCGCGCTCGACAACACCGACCTCTCCTCGCTGGAGCTCGTGCTCTATGGCGCGTCCGCGATGTCACCAAGCCGCCTGGTCGAGGGCATCGAGCGGATCGGACCGGTGTTCTCGCAGCTCTACGGCCAGACCGAATGCTACCCGGTTTCGGTGCTGCGCAAAGCGGACCATGATCCGAAGACGCCGGAGCTGTTTTTGTCCTGCGGCTTCCCGATCGCGGCCTGCGAGGTCAGGATTCTCGACGACAACGACCAGGAAGTGAAGACCGGCGAAGCCGGCGAGATCTGCGTGCGCGCCCCGCACGTGATGGCGGAATACTGGAAGCGGCCGGACATCACTGCCGAGACCCTGAAGAGCGGCTGGCTGCACACCGGCGACATCGCGCGCAAGGACGAACGCGGCTACATGTTCATCCTCGATCGCAAGAAGGACATGATCGTCTCCGGCGGCTTCAACATCTTTCCGCGGGAAGTCGAGGACGTGCTGTCGCAACATGCGGACGTAGCGATGGTCGCGGTCGTCGGCATTCCCGACGAGAAATGGGGCGAAGCTGTCACCGCCGTCGTCGTGCCGCGCGAAGGAGCCCAGCCCAACCCGGATGAGCTGATCAACCTGGTGAAATCCCGAAAGGGCCCGGCGCATGCGCCGAAGCAGATCCAATTCGTCAAGCAGTTGCCGATGACCGGCGTCGGCAAGATCGACAAGAAGGTGCTGCGCGCGAGCTTCTGGAGCGGGCGAGACCGGATGGTGGGGTAATCGTTCAGATTGCAACGCCGGGTTCGGAGCACACGCGTCGCGCGAAAAGCTGGTGCGTAGCAGTATTTGCGTCCGGGATTTTACGGTGTTGTTGTGGCCGCCGCACAACAACGCGCCACGGAGTGAGCGAGCTCGATGCGCGCGCAATTGCAGGCGAATCAACGAATCAACTAGACCGCTAACGGGGCTGGGAAGCGGAGTATCAAATGAGAGTCGCTTCCTTGGAAAGTGCGTTGGCTGCGGTCACGTTGATCACGGCTATCATTGTTCTGCTGTGGGAGATCAAGATCGTCTACGGCAGTTGAAAGGCAGGACGCCGGCGTCGAACAAGAGACCTCCGGACAAGAAGAGGTTCGCGACCAGGGCATCCCTTCCGCGGCGGCGGAAGCCTGCCATTCAACTGGCTTCGGGAGCAACCGCGGTGCGCCCCCGGTCATGCTCATCGTTTCTCAATCACGAGACTCTGCACCGCGCGACCAAAATATCCTTGCCTGTCTGCGAGCCGCGACATCGCAAGCCCGGCGCCGTCCGCGCCGATCCAGGACTCTCCGTCGAGCAAAATCCATTCGCCGACCGGCTGTCGCGCAAAGCTGACGGTGAGATCCGCATTGATGTAGGTCCAGGCCCGGAAATCCAGCGTCGAGGCGGTGCCGTTGGAGAAATCGGCGGCGACCACGGCGCGCATCGCCTGCGAGATCGCTTCGCCTTCGATCAGCGGATGGTCGACGCGAAACCAGATCGCGCCGGCGCCGGCCTGGCCGAAGCGGCCGCGCGCGGCGCGCATCGAGACCGATCGCACGAACGGGCTGGTGGCGGCGTGACCATCCTCGGCGAGAGACTCTTCCGGCGACGGCAACGCGACCGGCAGCTCTTTGACGTCGTCGGGCAGCGTCAGCGCCTGCCGCTTGATCTTGAGCACGGTCGCGCCGACGACCTGCACGCCTTCGGCCAGCAGCTTGACTTCGCAGAGCTGGATCTTGCGTCCTTCACGCAAGACCTCGGTCGCAATGGTGAGCGGCGCCACCGGCACCGGCCGCATCAGGTCGATCGTGACGCGCGCGATGTCCATCGCGACCTGCGTCGGGATGCGTTCGGCCGCCCAGGTCACGAGCGAGGCCGGCGCCGAGCCGTGCTGCATCCGCCGGTCCCACGGGCCGGCGGCATCCGGGCTGGTGACGACGCTGTAGCCGTCGACACGGTAGATGGCGGTCATCGTTTCATTTCTCTGTTGTCGTGAGCAGTAGCCGGCCAAACAGCTCGTCGTCCTGGCGAAAGCCAGGACCCATTACCCAGAGTACGTCCTGTGATTATGGGTCCCGGATCTGCGCTCCGCTACGCTGCGCTTATCCGGGACGACGGATGAGAGATGCCGAACGACGGCTTTGATCACAGCGGCGGATCGATCGCCTCGTCATATTCCTTCTTGAAACGCGCGATCAGTTCGGCGGCGGGCACGACCTTTTCGATGCTGCCGATGCCCTGGCCCGAGCCCCAGATCTCCTTCCAGGCCTTCGGCTTGGCGCGCTCGCCGGAGGCGTCGGTGCCGAAGTTCATCTTGGAGGGATCGGAGGTCGGAAGGTTTTCCGGATCCATGCCGGCGGCGAGGATCGAGGGCTTGAGATAATTGCCGTGCACGCCGGTGAAGAGGTTGGAATAGACGATGTCGTCGGCCGTCGATCCTGCGATCATCTCCTTATAGCGCTCGACGGCATTGGCTTCCTGCGTGGCGATGAAGGCGGAGCCGATATAGGCGAAGTCGGCGCCGAGAATGCGCGCGGCACGGATCGCCTTGCCGTTGCCGATCGCGCCCGACAGCGCGATCGGACCGTCAAACCACTTGCGCGTTTCCGCGACGAAGGCGAGCGGCGAGATCGTGCCGGCATGGCCGCCGGCACCGGCCGCGACCAGGATCAGCCCATCGGCGCCCTTCTCGATCGCCTTGTGCGCGAATTTCTGGTTGATCACGTCGTGGAAGACGATGCCGCCCCAGCCATGCACGGCCTGATTGAGCTCCTCGCGCGCGCCCAGCGAGGAGATGATCATCGGCACCTTGTACTTGGCGCAGAGCTGCATGTCGTGATCGAGCCGGTTGTTCGACTTGTGCACGATCTGGTTGACTGCGAACGGCGCCGAGGGCTGCTCGGGATGGGCGCGGTCATAGGCCGCGAGCTCTTCGGTGATCCGCGCCAGCCACTCGTCGAGCAGTTCCGCCGGACGCGCGTTCAGCGCCGGAAACGAACCGACCACGCCCGCCTTGCACTGCGCGATCACGAGATCGGGCACCGAGATGATGAAGAGCGGCGAACCGATCACGGGGATCGACAGGCGCCCTTTGAACAAGGCAGGCATGGACATAGCGAAACGATCCTCTATTGCCGGACAAATCGAAGGCTTGACGGCCATACCAACAAGGCAATCTTTCCACTGTCAAGTATTGCGTTTTCACGCCGTCGGCGGACGCCATTACCGCAATTCCAAGGCGCGGAATTCGCGATGCGGGTTCGTTTCAATTCCCGCTTCGTCATTCCGGGGCACGCGGAGCGCGAACCCGGAATCCATCGCGCCATGAACGTTCACGCGATCAGATCGGGATTGATCAGCCGCTCGAACGAGAACATCTCGTCCCACTTGTCCTGCGTCAGCAGCTTGCGCTCGACCACCACGATCTGGTGCAGCGACTTGCCGCTCTTGTAGCCCTCGCGCGCGATCTCGGCGCACTGCTTGTAGCCGAGCAGCGGTTTTAGCACGGTGACGATGCCGAGCGAGTTGAGCACCATGTTGCGTGTGTGCTCCTCGTTTGCGGTGATGCCGAGCACACAGTTCTCGCGCAGGCTGTTGACCGCGCGCTCCATGGTGCGGATCGAGAAGAACAGCGCAAATGAGATCACCGGCTCCATCACGTTGAGCTGGAGCTGACCGGCGGAGGCGGCAAGCGTCACCGTGGTGTCGAGGCCGATGACGAGGAAGCTCGTCTGGTTGACGACCTCGGGGATCACCGGATTGACCTTGCCCGGCATGATCGATGAGCCCGGCTGGAGTTGCGGCAGGTTGATCTCGTTTAGGCCCGCGCGCGGGCCGGAGGCGAGCAGGCGGATGTCGTTGCAGATCTTGGTGAGCTTGCTCGCGGTGCGCTTGAGCACGCCGGACAATTGCACATAGGCGCCGGTGTCCGACGTCGCCTCGACGAGATCGCCCGCGAGCATGAAGTCGACGCCGGTCAGCACGCTCAAATGGCGCACGGCAAGCTTGGGATAGCCGGGTGCGGCGGTGACCGACGTGCCGATCGCGGTGGCGCCGAGATTGATCTCGCGCAGCAGCGCGCGCGCTTCCGAAATGCGGTCGACCTCCTCGCCGATCGTGGTGCCCCAGCCGCGGAATTCGGCCCCTAACGACATCGGCACGGCGTCCTGCAAATGCGTGCGCCCCATCTTGAGCACACGATCGAACTCGCGGCCCTTGGTGAAGAAGGCCTCCTGGAGCTGGCGCAACGCCGTCATATAGCTCTCGAGCCGCAGGATCAGCGCGAGGCGGAAGGCGGTCGGATAGGTGTCGTTGGTCGACTGGCCGTAGTTGACGTGGTCGTTGGGACTGACGTGCTGGTAGTCGCCCTTCGCAAAGCCGAGCGATTCCAGGGCCAGATTGGCGATCACCTCGTTGGCGTTCATGTTGGTGGAGGTGCCGGCGCCGCCCTGGATGAAATCGGTGACGAACTGGTCCATCATGTCGCCGGCGATGACGCGGTCGCAGCCGACGATGATCGCATCGGCGACCCTACCGTCGATCACGCCGAGATCACGGTTGGCCATGGCCGCGGCCTTCTTGACGTAGCCGAGCGCCTTCACGAAATAGGGCTCCTGGCTCATCGGAATGCCGGTGATGTGGAAGTTCTCCTTCCCCCGGATGGTCTGGACGCCGTAGTAGATGTCGTCGGCGATCTCACGCGGTCCGAGGAAGTCCTGCTCCGTCCGGCTCATGGGCGCTCCTTGTTGCTCACGCGCGGCGTCACGCCTTTAGTTCTGACACAGCGCGCTGGTCACGAAAGTATCGGTGCGGCAGTCGTCCGGTTTGCGCTGCCTGCCCGGAATCAGGACCTTGGCCGAGCACTTCTCGGCGGAATCGGCGTTCAGGCTCTTGCCTTCCCTGTAGCCCTTGCCCTGGCAAAGCTGGTCAGCGGCCTGCTTGCAATCGGGCGCGCCGTTCGCCGAAGCCGGGCAGGCAACGCGGCCCGACACGATGGTCGACGGCTTCGCCAGCCGCGACAGGCCGTCCATCGTGTCGCTCGAGCTTTTCAGCGGCAGGATCGAGGGCAGCCTGCCGAACAGCTTGCCCATTTCGTTGATCAACCCCGGATTCTCCTCGCCCGTCGGCGGCCCCGACGGAGCAGGCGTCGATTGCGGCGGCGCCTGGGGTCCCGCCTCCCGAAGGCCGAGCGACGGCGCGGGTGACTGGGCCCATCCGGGGCCGGCGGTGCCAGGCAGGAGCAGCAGCCCCGCAGTCACAATCATCCGGAGTCGAGCGACCGTGTCGCCGGATCGAACCATCATGGTGCAAGCGTAGCCGAAGCCGGCGCCGCAGCAAAGCGCCTCGCAAGGCGCTAGACCAGCTTGATCGCGATCACGAAGCCGAGCACCAGCACGGCGGCGCCGATCGCCACCCAAAGGCCGAGATGCCGCTCGATCCTGATGCGGATCCAGTCGCCATAGCGGTTGAGCAGCACGGCGGCGACGAAGAAGCGTCCGCCGCGCGCGACGATCGAACACAGGATGAACAGCCCGATATTGTAGCCGGCAAAGCCCGATGTGATCGTGACGAGCTTGTAGGGGATCGGCGTCAACCCCTTGAGCAGGATGATCACGGCGCCCCATTCGGCATAAGAAGCGCGAAAAGCGTCGACCTTGTCGCCGAGGCCATAGACCTGGATCAGCCAGTGTCCGACCGAGTCATAGAGCAGCGCGCCGATGGCGTAGCCTAGGATGCCCCCGAGCACCGAGGTGGCGGTGCACACTGCCGCATAGACCCAGGCGCGCTGCGGGCGCGCCAGCGACATCGGGATCAGCATCACATCCGGCGGCACCGGAAAGAATGAGCTCTCTGCAAAAGACACGGCGCCCATGATCCAGAGCGCGTAGGGCTTGTGGGCGGCGTCGATGCACCAGTCGTAGATACGTTTCAGCATGGCGCCGCGATGAAGCACCATGGGACGGATTTGTCCATGACAAGATTGGTCCGGTTTGTGCCGCTTCTAGTGGCGCTTGCGCGAGGCGCGGCCCTCGAGCGCGACGATTGGCCGCCGGGCGGCGACGCGCGGTGAGGCGACCTTGGGCAGCTTCATCGGCGACTTCGGCAGCTTTTCGGCGATGCCGAGCATGTCTTCGCGCCGGGCCATCTCGCGCCAGACGTCGTCGGGACGCACGCCGGCTGAAGCCCAGAGCACGGTGAGATTGTAGAGCAGATCGGCGCTTTCCCTGATCACAGCCTCGCTATCGCCGTGGACCGCGTCGATGACGACCTCGATGGCCTCCTCGGCCAGCTTCTTCGCCATCTTGGTTGGCCCGCGCTGAAACAGCCGGGCCGTGCGCGATGTTGCCGGATCAAGATCCCTGGCCGCGAGCACAGCCAGATATAGCCGCTCAAGCGAATCACTCATGTCTTCGAAACTACTCCAAACCAATGGCGAGCGCGTTAACGTCCGATGGCAAAACCTAAGAAACAGGCCGTCGCGGCAAGCGCGACGGCCTGTTGTGGTCAACCTTTGGTAGCCAAGGTTAGTAGCAGTTGGTGAAGTAGCCCTGGCCGCAGAGCTCGGCCGGCGCAGTGCCGCCGTAGCGCTGCGCCTGATAGTCCGGGCCCGGACCGTAATAGGGGCCGTAGTAGGCAGGGCCGCCATAATAGACGGGACCGCCGCCGTAATAGGCCGGACCGTAGTCATAAGCGTAGGCGTTGCGGGACGCGGCGATCGCAAGGCCGGTGCCGACGATGCCGGCAATGGCCGCGGCGGCAGCCGCTCCGCCGCCGCCATGCCAGTGGCGGCCGCCTGCGAACGACGCCGTCGGTGCGACGGTGGTCAGGGCCAGCACGGCCGCGGTGGCGAGAACGGCCTTGCGGCCGGCAAATCTGGAAACTTGGTCAAACATGTTTCGGGACCTCCAATGGTGCCTGCGGACAGGCTCATGCCTCTCAAACCCGCGCATCCCATGTTGGGTTCCCCAACCCCAACGCAAGCTGAACGGGGTTGCGTAATCGTGACGCAACCGCCGCTCATCAGCCGTTCATCTTCGATCCTGCACGATAGCCGTGAGCGGGCGCTGCACACATCGTCAAGCGTCACCAAACCATAATAAAGGCGGACCGGCGCCGCTTATGTTCGGATTCAGGACGATCGCCCTTCGCGGCCTGCTGTCACTTTTCATTGCGCTGACCGCGCTGACCGTGCGCGACGTCAGTGCCGCCGAGACCGTCGCGCCGTCGGTCGCGATCCGGTTCGCCTTCGATCGGCCGATTGAATCGAGCATGGCGCCGTTCTTCGTGGCGATGAAGGACGGCAGGTTCGCCGCCGAGCATCTCGCCGTCTCGCTCACCAGTGCGGCCGGATCGCCGGAGGCGCTTGCGCGCGTTGCCAAAGGCGACAGTGATCTCGCGCTCGTCGACATCAACGAATTGATCCGCTTCCGCGACAGCGCCGATGCGCCGCCGGTCAAGGCGGTGTTCGTGCTGTTCAACCGCGCGCCTTACGCGATCGTCGCGCGCAAGAGCCGCGGCATTCACCTTCTGTCCGATCTCGACGGCAAGACCGTCGGCGTTGCCGAGAGCGATCTGTCGATCCGCCTGTGGCCGGCGCTGGCGCAGCACAACGGCCTCACCGCTTCGCACGTGAAATTCCACAAAATGAGCGCAGCGGTGCGCGAACCGATCCTCTCGGCCGGGCAGGTCGATGCGGTGGCGGGCTTCCCCTATCTTTCAGCGGTGAACCTGCGCGACCGCGGCGTGCCGGGGGGCGATCTCGCCGTACTGCGCTACGCCGACTATGGCTGCGAGGCCTACGGCTTTGCCGTGGTGGTCAACCCCGCCTTCGCAGCAGTGAAGCCCGACGCAGTGAAAGGCTTCGTGCGCGCGCTGGTCAGCGGCATCAACGCCACCGTCAAGGAGCCGGAGCGCGCCGTGGAGGAGGTCGTGAGCCGCATGGACAACGGCGAACGCGACCTCGAGCTCGAGCGCCTGCGCACCGTGCTCGCCGACAACGTTCTGACCGACGAGGTCCGCCGCAATGGCCTCGGCGACGTCGATCCCGCGCGCCTCGAGCGCTCGATCGACCAGATCGCGCAGGATTTCAAATTCCGCAAGCGGCCGACGGCCGGCGATATCTTCGATGCGCAGTTCCTGCCGCCGGTCGAAGGGCGCCTGATCAATTGAGTAAAACTGGCAGCTACGGCTGTATCTCGCGGGTGATCCCTGTTTAGAATACGAACTCATCCTGGCTCGCCCGAGTTGGTCGCCCGCATGTCCATACTCCGCCTCTACACCCGCGTCCTTGAGCTGCTCGGCAAAGAGGCGCGGCTGGGCTGGCTGCTGGCGGTCGCCAATCTCCTGCTTGCAGGCGCACAGTTCGCCGAGCCCGTGCTGTTCGGCCGCATCGTCGACGTGCTCTCCGGCAAGACAGTCGCCGGCTCAACCTCGGCCTGGCCGTTTCTTTGGGCCTGGGTCGCGTTCGGGCTGTTTACCATCGCCTGCAGTGCGCTTGTTGCGCTGCACGCCGATCGCCTCGCCCATCGTCAGCGTCAGGCGGTGCTGACAAGCTATTTCGAGCACATCCTGCAACTGCCGCTGACCTTCCACTCCGGCACCCATTCAGGCCGGCTGATGAAAGTGATGCTGAACGGGACGGACGCGCTGTGGCGGCTGTGGCTCGGTTTCTTCCGCGAGCATTTTGCCGCAATCCTCTCCGTCGTGGTGCTGCTGCCATTGTCGCTCTATCTGAACTGGCGGCTCGCGATCCTCTTGTTCGTGCTCTGCATCGTCTTTACGGGCCTCACGACCTTCGTCGTGCGCAAGACCTACGGCATGCAGATGGCGGTCGAGGAGCACTACAGCGACCTCTCCGCGCGCGCCTCCGACGCGCTCGGCAATGTCGCGCTGGTGCAGAGCTTCGTGCGCGTCGAATCCGAGGTGCAGGGCTTGCGCTTCGTCGCAGATCAACTGCTCGCGGCGCAGATGCCGGTGCTGTCCTGGTGGGCGCTCGTCACCGTGATCACGCGCGCCTCCACCACCATCACCGTGCTCGCGATCTTTACGCTCGGCATCGCGCTGCACGACCGGGGACTGACCACGGTCGGCGAGATCGTGATGTTCGTGAGCTTCGCGACGCTGCTGATCCAGAAGCTCGAACAGGTCGTCAGCTTCATCAACAACGTATTCATGGAGGCGCCGCGCCTGCGCGAGTTCTTCAACGTGCTCGACGCCGTGCCCGCAGTCCACGACCGGCCCGACGCGATCGACGCCGGACGGCTGTCCGGCCTCGTCGAATTTCACGACGTCACCTTCTCCTATGACGGCAAGCGGCCGGCGGTCGAGGATCTCTCCTTCACCGCACTGCCCGGCCAGACCATCGCGCTGGTTGGCCCGACCGGCGCCGGCAAGTCCACCGCGATCGCACTGCTGCATCGCGCCTTCGACCCGCAATCCGGCTTCATCAAGATCGACGGCATGGACGTGCGGGGAATCACGCTGACGTCGCTGCGGCGGAACATCGGTGTGGTGTTCCAGGAGGCGTTGCTGTTCAACCGCTCGATCGCGGAGAATTTGCGCGTCGGCAAGCCCGATGCGACGGACGCCGAGATGCGGCTCGCCGCCGAGCGCGCGCAGGCACTCGCATTCATCGAGCGGAGCGGCGGCTTCGAGACCAATGCCGGTGAGCGCGGCCGCATGCTGTCCGGCGGCGAGCGGCAGCGGCTGTCGATCGCGCGCGCGCTGCTCAAGGACCCGCCGATCCTGATCCTGGACGAGGCAACCAGCGCGCTCGACGCGGTCACCGAGACCAAGGTGAACGCCGCTCTCGATGAAGTGATGAGGGGCCGCACCACCTTCGTGATCGCGCACCGCCTCTCCACCATCCGCAACGCCACGCGGATCCTGGTGTTCGAGAATGGCCGGGTGATCGAGAGCGGAACTTTCGATGAACTCGTGGCCAAAGGCGGCCATTTCGCCGAGCTCGCCAGGGCCCAGTTCATGGTGCAGGAGAGCGCACGGGCCAGCGTGACGGCGGCGGAGGCAGCGGCATCGGCGGCCACGTCCTCTTAAGGCCGTCGAAATTCAGCCTATTTGATCGCTGAATACCCCGCCAAGCCCCCTGTTCTCGACGCACGAGCCGGTATAGGTTTGCGATGCCGCGAGCGGCGGCGCCGGATTTCAAAATTCGAAACTCAGATCGCGAGAGCCCTCCTGAACCGGCGGGTCTCCAAGGACCGGAATCGGATAGTGCACGTCTTTCGCCCGCTGCTTCGCCATTCGCTGTCGAACCTGTTCGCCGCAACGCTTGCGCTCGCCGCGTTGCTTGCGCCGCGCGCCGCAGATGCCGAAGCGTTGCTGCTGATCGAAGCCGACAGCGGCAAGGTGCTGCAGGCGGATAACGCGACCATTCCCTGGTACCCGGCGTCCGTCACCAAGATCATGACCGCCTATGTGACGCTGAAGGCGGTCAAGGACGGCAAGATCACGCTCGACACGCTGTTCACGGTGTCGCCGACCGCGGCCTCGCAATCACCTTCCAAGATGGGATTTCGTCCGGGAACGCAGCTCACCGTCGATAACGCGCTGAAGATGATGATGGTCAAGTCGGCGAACGACATGGCCGTGGTGCTCGCCGAAGGCGTCGGCGGTTCGATCGACGGCTTCTCCGCGATGATGAACCAGACCGCTCAGAAGCTTGGCATGACGCAGACGAGCTACGTCAATCCGAACGGCCTGCCCGCCGACGGCCAGATCACCTCGGCGCGCGACCTCGGCATTCTCGCACGCGCGTTCCTGCGCGACCTGCCGGAGTACGAATACTTCGTGCATATCCCGGCGATCCGCTTCGGCAAGCGCGTCACGCCGAATTTCAACAAGCTGATCGGCCGCTATCCGGGCGCCGACGGATTCAAGACCGGCTTCATCTGCGCCTCCGGCTACAATCTCGTAGCATCGGCCACGCGCAACGGACGGCGGCTGATCGCGGTAGTGCTCGGCGCCAACTCCGGCACCGCGCGCGCGGTGAAGGCGGCGCAGCTCCTCGAGCGCGGCTTCTCGCAGGACAATCTGTCGTGGCTGCGCCCCTCGCTCGGCGCCGTCGAGAACCTCGTGCCGGTTGATGCCTCGCCGCCGAACCTGCGCGAAGAGATGTGCGGCGGTCACCGCAAGCGGCCTGCGAGCGATGACGACGATGCGATGATCGCGACCAATACCGGGCCGACCGGGTCCGCCTCGGCCACTGGCGGCGAAGCCCAGGTGACCTTCTTCACCGCCGGGATTCAACCGCCCCTGATGAAGGCCTCGGACCTGATGGCCTCGGCCGCGGCGCCCGCCGAGCCGGTGCCGGTGTATACCGGCCCGACCCGCACCGGCGCGGCTCTGATCGCGGCGGTTGCCGCCGATGCCGACCAGCAGGCGACCCCGAAGGCGCGTGGCAAGAAGTCGCGCGTCGCGGCCAAGAAGCCCGACGCGGCGGACAACCCCAAGGACGGAAACAAGGACGCTTGGAAGGGCGCCAGGACCGCAGCCGCCAAGCCTGATGCCAAGCCTGATGGCAAGTCTGGCGCCAAGGGCGATGCCAAGAGCGACACCAAGCCCGCGGCGAAGCCGGCCGCGATCAAACATGCCGCGGCCAAGTCCGATGCGGCGAAACCAGCCTCCAACGGCGATCAGGCGACCAAGCCCGCCAAGCCCAAGGCAGCGACCAAACCCACGGCCAAGCCGGCGCCCAACAACAGTTAAGATGGTGGAGCGGCAGGCAACGCTGCGTCCGCACTTCGCAGGTGCGACAGTGCGACTTCCGCCGATTCCAGTAGCCTCCCCTCGCCCTTTGCCCTAAGCCTCAGCGGCTTGCCACCGGTTCCGGCAGGCTCGATACTGACGCCAACGAGGCAAGCCCGAGACACAACGGGCTCTGGTCAAGGAGGGGAGTTTCCATGGAGCGTATCTGGCTCAAGCAATATCCGCCCGGCGTGCCCGCTGATATCGAGCCGACGCAATACGCATCGCTGGTCGACCTCCTGGAGGAGAGCTTCACCAAGTTCGCCGACCGCAAGGCCTTCATCTGCATGGACAAGGCGATCAGCTACCGCGACCTCGACCAGATGTCGCTGGCGCTTGCGGCCTACCTGCAAGGTCGTGGCCTGCAGCGCGGCGCGCGCGTCGCGATCATGATGCCGAACGTGCTGCAATATCCGGTCGCGACCGCCGCCGTGCTGCGCGCCGGCTTTGCGGTGGTGAACGTCAACCCGCTCTATACGCCGCGCGAGCTCGAGCACCAGCTCAAGGATTCCGGCGCCGAAGCCATCATCGTGCTGGAGAATTTCGCCCACACCGTCCAGCAGGTGATCGCCAAGACGCCGGTGAAGCACGTGATCGTCGCCAGTATGGGCGACCTGCTCGGCTTCAAGGGCGTGATCGTCAATCTCGTCGTGCGCCGCGTGAAGAAGATGGTGCCGGCCTGGTCGCTGCCGGGCGCAGTGCCCTTCAACGAGGCACTGTCGGCCGGCCGCGGCATCACGTTCAACAAGCCGAAGCTCTCGCCCGGCGACGTCGCCTTCCTGCAATATACTGGCGGCACCACCGGCGTCTCCAAGGGCGCCACCTTGCTCCATCGCAACATCGTCGCCAACGTGTTGCAGAACGATGCCTGGCTCCAGCCGGCGCTCAACGCACCGCCGCATGTCGAGCAGCTCATGATCGTCTGTGCGCTGCCGCTCTATCACATCTTCGCGCTGACCGCCTGTTACCTGCTGGCGGTGCGCGCCGGCGGCTGCAACCTCCTGATCCCCAATCCTCGCGACATCCCCGGCTTCATCAAGGAGTTGGCGAAGTACCAGGTGAACAGCTTCCCGGCCGTCAACACGCTCTACAACGGTCTGATGCATCATCCGGACTTCAAGAAGCTCGACTTCTCCAAGCTGAAGATCTCCAACGGCGGCGGCATGGCGGTGCAGCGCCCGGTCGCCGAGCAGTGGAAGGCTGTGACCGGCTGCTTCATCGCTGAAGGCTACGGCCTGTCGGAGACTTCACCGACCCTCACCTGCAATCCGGCGACCACGACCGAGTTCTCCGGCTCGATCGGCATCCCGGTGCCCTCGACCTGGATCTCGATCCGTGACGACGACGGCAACGAGGTGCCGCTCGGCCAGCCCGGCGAGATATGCGCCAAGGGCCCGCAGGTGATGGCGGGCTACTGGAACAGGCCCGACGAGACCGCGAAAGTGATGACGGCCGACGGCTATTTCCGCACCGGCGACATCGGCGTCATGGACGAGAGGGGCTACACCAAGATCGTCGACCGCAAGAAGGACATGATCCTGGTCTCGGGCTTCAATGTCTATCCGAACGAGATCGAGGAAGTGATCGCGAGCCATCCGGGTGTGCTCGAATGCGCCGTGATCGGCATTCCCGATTCCAAATCGGGCGAGGCGGTGAAGGCCTTCGTGGTGAAGAAAGACCCGAACCTCACGGCGGAAGACGTGATCAAGTACTGCCAGGAGCAGCTCACCGGCTATAAGGTGCCCAAGCAGATCGAATTCCGGACCGACCTGCCGAAGACCAATGTCGGCAAGATCCTGCGCCGGCAATTGCGTGACGAGAAGAAGGCGGAGGCGGCGTGAGCCGCTGCTCTTTCGTTCATGACTGAGCTTGCCGACATCGGACCGGCCGGCATTCTCGCGTTCTGGCGCGAGGCCGGCAGCGACCTTTGGTACAAGCGCGACGCGGCCTTCGACGCGGAAGTGAGGCGCCGGTTTCTTGCGTTATGGCGCAAGGCCGCCGCCGGCGAACTGTCGCCCTGGGAGGCGAGCGATGACGGCGCGCTGGCGCTCGTCATCGTGCTCGATCAGTTTCCCCGCAACATGTTCCGCGGCGATCCCCTGACGTTTTCCAGCGACGCACTGGCGCGCGCGGTGGCCCGCCGCGCACTCGCCCGCGGCGCGGACAAGCGGATCGATTCCGCGCTGCGCGAGTTCTTCTACCTGCCCTTCATGCATTCCGAGCATCTGCCCGACCAGCTACATTGCGTCGCGCTGTTTCGGGATACCGACAACACCAAGAACCTGAAATACGCCGAGGAGCACGCCGACATCATTCGCCGGTTCGGGCGTTTCCCCCACCGCAACCGCATCCTCGGGCGCGACACCACGGAGGAGGAACAGGCGTTCCTCGACAGTGGCGGCTTTGCCGGCTGATGACATCACGGTGAAGAGCCGCAACCTTCGCCGCTTCCCGCATTGGAAATATTGTGCGGCCCGGCCGCCCGGTCTACAAAGCGGAACCGATTTCCAGGGAGACAGACGATGGCGATCCAAGTTGGCGACAAGCTGCCCGAGGCGAAATTCCGCGTGATGACGGCGGAAGGTCCGCAGGTGAAAACCACCGACGACATTTTCAAGGGCAAGAAGGTGGCGCTGTTCGCGGTGCCCGGCGCCTACACCGGCACTTGCCACAAGATGCATCTGCCGAGCATCTTCCTCAACGCCTATGCCATCAAGGACAAGGGCGTCGACACCATCGCGATCGTTTCCGTCAACGACGCTTTCGTCATGAATGCCTGGAAGCGCGACACCGACCAGCGCGACGAGGCGACCTTCCTCGCCGACGGCAATGCCGATTTCACCAAGGCGATCGGCATGGAGCTCGATGCCTCCGCCAACGGCCTCGGCATCCGCTCCAAGCGCTACTCGATGCTGGTCGAGGACGGCGTGGTGAAGAAGCTGAACCTCGAAGCGATGCCCGGCAAGGTCGAGGTGTCCGGCGGCGATACGCTGCTCGGGCAGCTTTAAGGCAAGACGAGCCTCGCGCCACGTTTACGACTGTCATCGCCCGCGAAAGCGGGCGATCCAGTATTCCAGAGGCTTCGAGATTCACAACGCCGCCACGGCGTACTGGATCGCCCGGTCAAGCCGGGCGATGACGGAGAAAAGTTTATCGGCGTCTGAGACGACGTCGAAAACTACTCCCGCACCCTTTGCTGCAGCCTTGCCATCGCGATCCCGTCACGCGCGAGTTGATCCGCACGCTCGTTCTCGGGGTGGCCGGCGTGGCCCCTGACCCAGTGCCAGCGGACCTCGTGCTGCTTCAGCGCGGCATCGAGGCGCTGCCATAGCTCGACATTCTTGACCGGCTTCTTGTCGGCGGTGCGCCAGCCGTTGCGCTTCCAGCCATGGATCCAGCCAGTGATGCCCTGCCGGACATATTGGCTGTCGGTGTAGAGATCGACGGTGCACGGCTTTTTCAGCGCTTCGAGTGCCGAGATCGCCGCCATCAACTCCATCTGGTTGTTGGTGGTGTGGCGCTCGCCGCCGTTCAGCTCCTTCTCCTTGTCGCCGAACTTCAGGATCGCGCCCCAGCCGCCGGGCCCGGGATTTCCCGAGCAGGCGCCGTCCGTGTAGATGGTGACGTTGGGCAGCGCGCTCACGCAACGAGTCCTGACGGCATCAGCCCGTAGTCGCGCACGCTTGAGACGCTCTGGTGGAAGCGCAGCTTGCGGACATATTCCAGCGGATCCTTCGGCTTGACCAGCGCGCCGGGCGGCACGTTGAGCCAGTCGACCAGCCGCGTCAGCAGGAAGCGGATCGCAGCGCCGCGCGCCAGCAGCGGCAGCGCGGCCTCTTCCGCCTCGGTCAGTTTTCTCACGCGGCCATAGGCATTCAGGAAAGCGCGCGCCTTGGTGACGTTGAAGGAATGATCCGCCTCGAAACACCAGGCGTTCAGGCAGATCGCGACGTCATAGGCCAGCATGTCGTTGCAGGCGAAAGTGAAGTCGATGATGCCCGAGAGCTGGTCGCCGAGAAAGAAGACGTTGTCGTTGAACAGGTCGGCGTGGATCACGCCGTCCGGAAGGTGCTTCGGCCAGACCCCGCTCTCGAGATAGTCGAGCTCGGCGGCGAGAAACCCGCGCAGGCCCGGCTGCACCTCGTCGGCGCGGGCGGCGGCAGAATCGAACAGCGGCCGCCAGCCGGAGACCGAGAGTGCATTGGCGCGCCGAACCGTGAAGTTGGTGCCGGCCAGGTGCATCTTCGCCAGCACCTCGCCGACCCCGGCGCAATGCGTGGCGGTCGGCTTGCGCGGCCAGACGCCTTCGAGAAACGTGATGATCGCCGCTGGCCTGCCTGCGAGCTCGCGCAGCGCCTCGCCGTCCCTGCCCTTCACCGGCAGCGGACAGGTGATGCCGTGCTCGGCGAGATACGTCATCAGCGCGAGGAAGAACGGCAAGTCGTTCTTCGCCACGCGCTTCTCATAGAGCGTGAGGATGAACGAGCCCTTGCTCGTGTGCAGCAGGAAGTTGGAGTTTTCGACGCCCTCGGCAATGCCCTTGTAGGAGAGCAATTCGCCGAGATCGTATTGACTCAAGAATTCCGCTAGCTCGTCGGCGGCGACGTCGGTGTAGACCGCCATAAAGAGCTACTCGGCAGCAGCTTCGGGGCGCACCGAGCGCGGCAGCGGGAAGAATTCGTTCTCTTCCGCGGCCGAGACCGTCTCCACATGCAGCGTGTAGCGCTCGGCGAAGGCGTCCATGATCTCCTCGACGATCACCTCGGGTGCCGACGCACCCGCGGTGATACCGAGGCTCTTGATGTTGCCGAACTTGGTCCAGTCGATGTCGGCGGCGCGCTGCGCCAGCACCGCGACCTTGCAGCCTTCGCGCTCGGCGACCTCGCGCAGACGCTGCGAGTTCGACGAGTTCGGCGCGCCGACGACGATCAGCGCATCCACCACCGGCGCCACCTTCTTCACCGCGAGCTGGCGGTTGGTGGTGGCGTAGCAGATGTCTTCCTTGTGCGGCCCATTGATGTTCGGGAAGCGCTCCTTAAGGAGCGCGACGATCTCCGCGGTATCGTCGATCGACAGCGTGGTCTGGGTCACGAAGGCGAGATTGTTCGGGTCCTTCGGCGTGATGGTCTTGGCGTCCTCGGCGGTCTCGATCAGGGTCACGGCGCCGGGCGGAAGCTGGCCGAGCGTGCCGACCACCTCGGGGTGATGGGAATGGCCAATCAGGAAGATCTCGCGGCCGCGCTTGAAGTGGATCGCGGCCTCGCGATGCACCTTGGTCACCAGCGGGCAGGTCGCGTCCAGCGAAAACAGGTTGCGGGACTGGGCGTCGGCGGGAACCGACTTCGGCACGCCATGGGCCGAAAACACCACCGGCGCGGTGGTGTTTTCCGGGATTTCGGCCAGTTCCTCGACGAAGATGGCGCCCTTCTTCTTCAACCCATCCACGACATACTTGTTGTGCACAATCTCATGGCGAACATAGACCGGGGCGCCGTATTTATCGAGCGCCCGCTCCACGGTGTCGATGGCCCGCACCACGCCCGCGCAGAAGCCACGGGGAGAACAAAGCACGATCTTGAGGTCTGGTTTGGCTGACATGAAGCGATCTCGGGACCGAATCACCCCTCGGGCAAAAGGCCGGGGCGCGGTCTATGGATGGAATAGGGCTTAGGTACGGTCTGCTCAGACTTACAGGGACTTGGGCCCCCTTTCGGGCGCTGTCAAGGCACTATCTATAGCAGAACCATTGCGTAATTGCCCCCTCGCGGCTTATATAGGCGTTAATTCCCGTCATCGCTGATGACCACCGGTTTCGCCTCCAGAGGGGTGGGCGAAGCACAAAGGAGATTTGCCATGAGCAACGCACCTCTGATGCCCAAGGCGACCGCCGTCTGGCTGCTCGATAACACGGCGCTGACCTTCGATCAGGTCGCCGATTTCACCAAGATGCACCCGCTGGAGGTGCGCGCGATCGCCGACGGCGACGCCGCCCAGGGCATCAAGGGCATGGACCCCATTTCCAACGGCCAGCTCACCCGCGAGGAGATCGAGAAGGGTGAGAACAATCCGGATTACCGGCTCCGCCTCCAGGAGAGCAAGGTGGTGCTGCCACCCCAGCCCAAGCGCAAGGGCCCGCGCTACACCCCGGTGTCGCGCCGTCATGAGCGGCCGAGCGCGATCCTCTGGCTACTGCGCAACCATCCGGAGCTCAAGGACGCCCAGATCATGCGCCTGGTCGGCACGACCAAGAGCACGATCGCCAGCGTGCGCGACCGCACCCACTGGAACACGTCCTCGCTGACGCCGATCGACCCCGTCACCCTCGGCCTCTGCTCGCAGATCGAGCTCGATTTCGAGGTGCAGCGCGCGGCCAAGGAGAAGCCGATCGACGCAGCCTATGGCGGCGCAACCCTGCTGCCGGCCTCCGAGACCACCAAGAAGGAATCGGAATACGAGGGCGCGGAGAAGTCGAGCGACGATCTCAACGTCGACGCCGTGTTCGCCAAGCTGAAGACGCTCGGCGGCAAGAAGCAGGACGAGGAGGAGTAAGACTCCTCTCTCGGTTCGCTTTCGAAGCCAGTTTGAACGCGGCGGGCCAACCCGCCGCGTTTTTATTTGGACTTGTCATGAAGATCGCACCCATCGTCGGCGCGGAAGCCGTCAACGTGCGGCTCGCGCGAACGGCAATCAGCCCAGCTCGATCGTATCGTTGACCTCGTGGACGAGTCCGACGCTGTCGATCGTCAGCACCATCTTGGCGTTGAGCTTCTCATGGCCCTTGATCCGGCCCGCCGCGATCGCGTCGCGCACGGCCTTCTCGATCTCGCGCTGCGAGGTGACACCGACTTGCTTCAGGAATTTGCGCAAGCTGGTGTTGAACTGGTCTTCGTTCATGGTGGCCTCCGTAGATCGGAAGCGGCTCACGGCCGCTCCGGATGGTTCAGCATGTACTCGCCGAGATCACGCTGGCGGCGGTCGGAGCGGGCGATGGCGGCGTTACGCTGCACGTCGCGGTCCTTGCGGCAGGCGACGTATTCGGGCGAGCCCTGCGCATAGCCGCGGCTCTGGCAGACCGCATCGTCGTCGTCACCGCCCATCGCCACCGGCGTCTGATAGCGCGCCGAGCAGCCGCAGAGAGCAATGGCGAGCAGAGCGGTAGTGAGAAGGCGCGACGCGGTGGCGGGTGGCATCAGGGATCCTCTGTTGGCCGGCACTGTGTAACGCGGAATGCGGAAATTGTAAGTCGGCAAGGTGCCGTTTCTCCCCACTGTCATTCCCCGCGAAGGCCGGGAAATCCAGTACGCCGCAGCTTCTCCGCATCCCTCACCGCCTCTGGAATACTGGATCACCCGCCTTCGCGGGTGATGACAGCGAGGATTGCTACAGCGGTTTCGCGTACAGTGAGGAGGACAGATCTCGCCTCACACCCTGCCCTTCAGCGCCTCGCCAATCTCGTCCAGCACCTTCGGGTCCTCGATCGTTGCCGGCATCGCCCAGGGCTCGCCGTCGGCGATCTTCTTGATGGTGCCGCGCAGTATTTTGCCGGAGCGCGTCTTCGGCAGGCGGCCGACGGTGATGGCGAGCTTAAAGGCGGCGACGGGCCCAAGCTTGTCACGCACCAGCGCGACGATCTCTCTTTCGATCTCGGCAGGCGACCGCTTCACGCCGGCCTTCAGCACCAGAAAGCCGCAGGGCACCTCGCCCTTGATCGCATCCTTGATGCCGAGCACGGCGCATTCGGCGACATCCTGGTGCGAGGCGAGAATCTCCTCCATGCCGCCGGTCGACAGGCGATGGCCGGCGACGTTGATGATGTCGTCGGTGCGGCCCATGACCCAGACATAGCCGTCCTCGTCCTTGTAGCCGGCATCGGAGGTTTTATAGTAGCCGGGGAATTCGGTGAGATAGGCTTCCTTGAACCGCAGGTCCTGATTCCACAGCGTGGGCAGGCAGCCCGGCGGCATCGGCAGCTTGATGACGATCGATCCCATGACGTTGGCGGCGACAGGCTTGGCCGCTTCGTCCACCACATCGACCTGGTAGCCCGGCATCGGAACAGTCGGCGAGCCATGCTTCACCGGCAACATGCCGAGCCCGATCGGATTGCCGGCGATGCACCAGCCCGTCTCGGTCTGCCACCAGTGGTCGATCACGGGAATCTTCAAGTGCTGCTCCGCCCATTCCACCGTCGGCGGATCGGCGCGCTCGCCGGCGAGAAACAGGGTGCGGAATTTGGAGAGGTCGTATTGCCGGATGAACTTGCCGTCCGGATCTTCCTTCTTGATGGCGCGGAACGCGGTCGGGGCGGTGAAGAAGGCGACCGCCTTGTGCTCTGAGATCACGCGCCAGAACGCGCCCGCATCGGGCGTGCCGACCGGCTTGCCCTCATACATGATCGAGGTCGCGCCGTGCAGCAGCGGCCCATAGATGATGTAGCTGTGGCCGACCACCCAGCCGATGTCGGAGCCGCACCACCAGACCTCGCCGGGCTTGACACCGTAGAGGTTGAACATCGACCATTTCACCGCAACGAGATGGCCGCCATTGTCGCGCACGACGCCCTTGGGGATGCCGGTCGTGCCCGAGGTGTAGAGGATGTAGAGCGGATCGGTGGCGGCGACCGGCACGCACGGCGCTTGCTTGCCGTCGTTGATCGCCTTGCGGCGCAGGCTCGCCCAGTCGTAGTCGCGCCGAGGCGTCAGCTCGCAGATGTGCTGGGGACGTTGCAGAACGATGCACGCCTTCGGCTTTGCGCCGGCCAGCCTGATCGCCTCGTCGAGCAGCGGCTTGTATTGCACGATGCGGCCGGGCTCGATGCCGCAGCTCGCCGAAAGGATCAGCTTGGGCTGGGCATCGTCGATGCGAGTGGCAAGCTCCTTGGCGGCAAAGCCGCCGAACACCACGCTGTGCACCGCACCGATGCGGGCGCAGGCGAGCATCGCGACCACGGCTTCCGGTACCATCGGCATATACAGGATGACACGGTCACCTTTTGTGACGCCGAAATCCTGCATGATGGCGGCGAGCGCCTGCACCTCGCCCAGCAGCTCGCCATAGGTGAATTTCTTGATGCTGCCCGTCAGCGGCGAGTCATGGATCAACGCGACCTGATCGGCGCGGCCGCGTTCGACGTGGCGATCGAGCGCGTTGTAGCAGGTGTTGACGCCGCCGGCGAACCAGCGGCCATAGGTTCCCTGGGTGGGATCAAAGATCTTTCGCGGCGGCTCGATCCAGTCGATGTCCTTGGCCGCTTCGGCCCAGAAGCCCTCGGGATCGGCGAGCGAGCGCGCATAGACCTCGTGATAACGACTCTTGCCCTGGACGTTCATACAAGCGCTCCCGTTCCCTTTATTCGCCTGGCCTCGACCTTGTGGCAGGACAGGCGTCCCGCCATGACCCGGATCGAGTGCCGGCCTTGTTTGACGGGTATTTTCCCGGGAATGGGCCGCGGTTCAAGCTGAAAAGGAAGCTTTACGACGAAGCGACAACGAGCCAGCAGAGCACGATTGAGGCGGGCTAGAGCCGCAGCAAAGGTAAGCCCTCTCCCCCCCTTTGCGGGGGAGAGCGGGAGAGGGGGTAGCCACGAACTCGGTCTCGAGTTTGTGGCTCCCCCTTCCCTGGCACTCCCCCGCAAGGGGGAGGGAATGCAGCATCGCTCGTGGAAGCAGCTAACTGTCCATCCCAGTCAGCCGCTGCAGGCGATCCTGCATGACCTTTCGCAGGTCGTAACCGGGACGGCCGAAGCTGGCATTGCGGGTGGCGAGGAAATCGCGCTGGGTCTTGCGCAGATCGCTGGCCGAGCGCCGGTTTGCGGATTTCAGGACGCGCTCATAGGTCTCGGCAATCTGGCGGTCGAGCACCCCGAGCTGCGGATCGGCGCAGATCACCTTCTCGACTTCGCGCTTCGCCGTGGCGCAATCAAAGGACGGGCCGTTGCCGGAATTCGCGGCCAGGGGATGCGCCGGTTCGGCGCCGAACTTGGCGATCTCCGCCATCATGATGCGGCGGCCAGCAGCGGCATTCTCGTTGCCGGGATCGAGCCGCAGCGCGGTCTCGTAGTCGGCCAACGCCTTCTTGCGTTCGCCCATCTTCTTGTAGAGCACCGCGCGGTTGTTATAGGTCTGCGCGAAATTCGGATCAAGCTTGAGCGCGGACTCGTAGTCGCTGAGCGCGGCGCCGAGCTCGCCCTTGAACTGGTAGGAATCGCCGCGGTTGGTGAAGAAGTTCGGCCGCGGCGCCAGCCGCAGCGCCTGATCGTAATCCGCGATCGCCTTGTCGTACTCCCTCATCGCGGCCAGCGAAAGGCCGCGATTGTCATAATATTCCGGCACCTTCGGATCGAGCCTGATCGCCTCAGTGGCGTCGGCGACCGACTTGTCGAGCTGGCCGAGCTTCTTGTAGGCGGCGCCACGATTGGTGTAGGTGCGCGGCCGCTTCGGATCCAACCGCAGCGCCTCGTCGAAATCCCGGATCGCCTTCTCGTTGTCGCCGCCGAGATAAAAGGTCACGCCGCGGTCGGACCAGGCCTGCGCATAGTCCGGCTTCAGCTTGATCGCCTGGTCGTAGTCGGCGAGCGCGCGGTCGAGCCGACGCTGGTTGGTGTAGACGACGCCGCGGAGCTCATAGGCTTCGGCATCCTGCGAATCGAGCTCGATTGCCTTGCTGAGGTCGGCGGCGGCGCGGTTGAGATCGCCGCCGGCGTGGCGCAAGAGATCGCCGCGCGCACGCCAGGCGCGGGCGTTCCTGGCGTCGAGCGCGATGGCGCGGTCGAGATCCCGCAGTGCTGCGGTCTGGCCGCCGGAGCTTTGTGCATTGGCGTCGGCACGAACGATGAGCGCCGCGGCACGGTCGGCACTTGGATTTGTGTTCTGGTCGATGATGGCGCTGCAAGCCGCGATCAGCTCGGCCGGTGCGGCTTGGCTGCCGAGTACACAGTCGGCGCCGGACGCATCACCCGCGGCAGCAGGGCCGAGCGCAACGAAAAGGCTCATCGCAGCGCCGAAGCAAGCGCGCAGCGGGCATTTGGCAAACGAGGGTATTTGCGCGAAGGAATGCGCGCCACACATGAAAAGGCTCCGTGACATCCGGTTTTCACCATTGTCGCGGCGGGCAGGAATTGGGTTCAAGCCGCAACCGGTCGTGAGGGACGGATCGCCGTCCACCCTCCCTCTCCCCGTTCTTACGGGGAGAGGGAGGGGGTGAGGGGCTGCTTCCGCAAGGACGGTGACAGTTGGATTCGTGGAGAGTCCCCCTCACCCGGAATTCAAGCTCCGCTTGAGTTCCGGCCTCTCCCCGCGCGCGGGGAGAGGCGAAGACCACCGTCAATACCCGTCCGCCCCGTTCAACCGCTGCAGCCGGTCCTGCATCGCCTTCTTCAAATCATAACCCGGCCGGCCGAACTCGGCGTTGCGGCGGGCGATGAACTCGTCCTGCTCGCGCTGGAGCGCCTTGGCCTCGGCCGGATTGCGGGCTTCGCGCAACACGCGCGCATTCGAGGCATAGATCTCGCGATCAAGGTCGGCGAGCTCGCGGTTGGCGCAGATCGCCTTCTCCACGGTGCGGCGGGCGCGGACGCAATTGAAGCTCGGCTTGCCGGCAACCGCCATCTGCGCTCCGATCCGTTCGAGCTCGCGTGCGATCGCCCGGTGATTGGCCTTGGCCTTGTCGTGGTTCGGATCGAGCTTCAGCGCCGCGCCAAAGTCCTGCACCGCCTTGGGCCGGTCGCCCTTTTTCAGCCACAGCTCGCCGCGTGCATTGAAGATGTCGGCGAGCGTGGGGTCGAGCTGCAATGCGCGGCTGTCGTCGGCGATCGCACGATCGACCTGATCATGGCGCGCGTAGAGCGCAGCCCGTGCGATCAGCGCCTTGACGAGGTCGGGCTTGGCCGTCTTCTCATTGTCGATCACCTCAGTGCAGGCCGAGGCCGCCTTGTCCATGTCATCGGCGGCCGCCGCAGCCAGGCACGGCGCGATATCGACCGGCGTGACCGCGACCGGCTCGCCGCCCGTCGCCGCATGGGCCATTCCCAAAGACAGTGCGCCGAGCACCGCAGCAACGCCGCACCATCGTATCAGAGCGGAGATACGCAGCGCCGTCGTGATCGGAATGTCTCGCCTTGTCGCCATATTGTCCATTATACGGCCGGATTGATGCTAGCCTGTAGCACCGCTCAAACTCTCTCAGGGCTTCGCCGTGTCGACATTCGAATGGGTCATCGCACTGCTGCTCGGCGCCGTTGCATTATCGGCGCTGGCGCGGCGGATCAAGGTCCCTTACCCGACCTTTCTCGCCATCGGCGGCGCGCTGATCGCCTTGGTGCCGTCGAGCCCGTCATGGACGCTGGAGCCCGACCTGGCGTTGGCCCTTTTTGTCGCACCGGTGCTGCTGGATGCCGCCTACGACACCTCGCTGCGCGATCTCCGCAACAACTGGGTTCCGGTCTCGACCCTGGTCGTCGCCGCGGTCGGTCTCACCACCGCCGGCGTGGCATTCGTTGCACACCGGTTGATGCCTGACATGCCTTGGGCCGCCGCCGTTGCGCTCGGCGCGATCGTGGCGCCGCCTGATGCCGCGGCCGCGGTCGCGATCCTGAGCCAGGTGAAGCTGCCCTACCGGATGGTGAAAGTGCTGGAGGGCGAAAGCCTGCTCAACGACGCGAGCGCGCTCTTGATCTATCGCATCGCGGTCGGCGCGGTCGCCATGGAGCACCTGAAGTGGAGCGAGGTGACGCCGATCATCGCGCTGGCATTGATCGGCAGTGTCGCCGCCGGCTATCTCGCAGCCCGCATCATCCCGTTGTTCCTGGAGCGGGTGACGGAGGCGCCAAGCGCGATCATCGTGCAGTTCGCTACCACCTTCCTGATCTGGATCGCCGCCGAGCATCTCGGCCTCTCCGGCATCCTCACCATCGTCGTCTATGCCATCACGATCGCGCGCACCGCGCCGGCGCGCATGCCGGCGCGGCTGCGGGTGCCGTCCTATGCCGTGTGGGACACGGCGGTGTTCGTGCTCAACGTGCTCGCCTTCATGCTGATCGGCATGCAGATGCGTCCGATCTGGTCGCGGCTCGACCAGGACGTACGCTGGGAATATTGCGTGGCGGCAGCCTGGATCCTGCTCACGGTGATCCTCGTGCGGCTCGCCTGGGTGATGTTCTACGGCGCGACGCTGCGCGCGCTGATCGCGCACGGGATCTATTGTCCGAAGGATCCGAAGGCGGTCGCCAGTCCCAAGGGCGGCCTCGTCATCTCATGGTGCGGCATGCGCGGCCTCGTGACGCTCGCCACCGCCTTCGCCCTGCCGGAGAGCTTTCCCTATCGCGATTTCATCGTCTTCATCGCATTCGCGGTCGTGCTCGGCTCGCTGCTCGTGCAAGGCCTGACGCTGCGGCCGCTGATCCTGGCGTTCGGACTCAAGGACGACGATCCCGTCGGCCAGGAGGTCGCGCGGGCACGCGCAATCGCCTATCGCGCCGCGCTCGATGCGATCGAGGACGATCCGTCGGAGGAGGCGGAAATCTTGAGGCTCGAATACAGCGCGATCCTGATGCAGGCGGACAACGATCCGGATGGCGGCATCGCCGATGGTCGATTACCCGCCGATCCGCTGCGGCTCCGCGCCATCGAGGCGGCGCGAAAATCGATCTTCGACCTCCGCGCCACCGAGGTGATCGGCGACGACGCGTTCCACCGGATCGAGGAGGAGCTCGATCGCGCGGAGCTGAGTGCAGGAGGATAGGCGCTCGACGCCTCCGCAAACTCCGCCGTCGTCCCGGCGAAGGCCGGAACGACACTGGAGAGTGGCCAAGCAATGAGCGCGAAATCTCCAATATCTCGCCATTGAACCAAACGTCTCGTTCTCAGACTCATTCCTGATGACAACCTTGACTGATGATCGTCGCGCACGCACGCGCGTTGCGTCGCCTGCGCGATATTTTTATTTCCACATGGCCCTGGCCTGCGCGGCCACCGCCTTTCTCGGCTTCGCACCAACCTATTGGGTGCCGCTCGCTCACCGGACTTTTACCGCAAGCCCGGTGATTCATTTCCACGGCCTGTTGTTCTTCACCTGGTCGCTCTATTTCGTGCTCCAGACCTGGCTCGCGGCATCTGGCCGCGTGGTCAACCACCGTTCGCTCGGCATTGCCGGCGTCTCGCTTGCCACCGCAATGACGATCTTCGGCTTTCTCGCCTCGGTGCATGTGATGCAGCACTCGGCCGCCCTCGGGCAGCGAGAGGCCGGCATCGCCTTCTCAATCGTGCCGATGAGCGGGATCGCGTTCTTCGCCGTGGTCTTCGTGCTGGCGATCATGAACACGCGCAAGCCGGAGATTCACAAACGGTTGATGCTGCTCGCCGCGGTCTCGATCCTCGATGCCGCGATCGCGCGCTGGTTCCTCACGTTCCTAGCACCACCCGGACCGCCCGGCCCGCCGCCGGTGCCGGTCACCATCGCGCCGGCGGTCGTTGCCTCGCTCCTGCTCGTCGTCGCGATGGTGCGCGACTGGCGCAGCGAGGGCCGCGTGCATCCGGTCTACATCTACGGCACGCTCGCGCTGCTGGCGGTGAAGGTGCTGAACTGGCCGGTCAGCGAAAGCACAGCGTGGCACGCGTTCGCCGGCGGGATTCTGGCGCTGGCGCAGTAGGCGGCAAGCAATCCGCTGTCGTCCCGGACAAGCGCAGCGAAGCGGAGCGCCGATCCGGGACCCCCCATAACCACAGGACGTGGTTTGGTGAAGACTCGTAGTTGTCAGCTCGCGCCACAACTGCTCCTTGGGGTCATGGGTCCCGGGCTCGCGCTACGCGCGCCCCGGGACGACGATAGAATGTGCGGCGCCGTCTACGCCCCCGCCTTGCAGGTGATCCCTCCGTCGACCACCAGCTCGATCCCCGTCACATATTTCGACTCGTCCGAGGCCAGGAACAGCGCGGCGTTGGCGACGTCCCAGGCGTCGCCCATATGGCCCATCGGCACCTGGGCGTCGCGGGCGCGCCACATCGCTTCGACGTCGCCCTTGGCGTAGCTGGCGGCGAGGCCGGCGGAATGGGCGACCATCGGCGTCTTCATCAGGCCGGGCAGGATCGCATTGACGCGCACATGGTGGCGCGCGAACTCGATCGCGGTGGTGCGGGTCATCTGGTTCATCGCCGCCTTCGAGGTGCCGTAGGTGACGTAGGAGATGCCCATGTGGCGGATCGAGGCGATCGAGGAGATGTTGATGATCGAGCCGCCGCCCTGCTTCACCATCACGGGGATCACGTGCTTCATGGCGAAATAAGCGCTCTTGAGGTTGACGCTGAAGACGCGGTCCCAGCTCTCCTCGGTCACCTCGACCACGCTGCCCATCTCGGCAATGCCGACATTGTTGTCGAGCACGTCGATGCGGCCGTAAGCCTTGAGGCAGGCCGCGACCATCGCCTCGATCTCGCTCGCGCGTGCGACGTCGGCGGTGAACGCGGTAGCCTTGCCGCCCTCGTCCACGATGATCTTCGCGGTCTCTTCGGCGGCGCCGCCGTTGCGATCGACGCAAAACACCTGCGCGCCCTCGCGCGCAAAGGTCACGGCGGTCGCCTTGCCGTTGCCCCAGCCGGGTCCGATCGAGCCGGCCCCCACCACCATCGCAACCTTGCCTTTGAGCCGATCCATTCGCGTTTCTCCTTGTTGTTGTGATTGTAGCCCGGACGGAGCGCAGCGTAATCCGGGCTACGGATCGTTGCAGATCTTCATCTTGGTGACGTTAGCACCGATCGGATGACCGATGATCTCCGACAATGTCCGGCAAGCGCCGTCATGGCACAAGCGCCATTCGCCGGCCGCGCCGGAATTGCCGAGCACGACTTCCTGCACGGGTGCGCGTTTCGGCTGCCATTGAAACCAGCCGTCAACGAGCCGCGCATCCGGCGGCGGCTCCATGCCGGGGCCCGTACCTTTCACCCTCGCCTGCACCAGTTCGAGGCCGGCGGCGGTGACGCGCCAGTCCTCCTGCCAGTCGACCTTCGCGATCGAATGCGTCCAGACCAGCGTGAAGGCGGTAAGCGCCAGCGCCTTCACACCTGCCGCCGTGGCGAAGCAGAGGCTCACACCGCCTCGATCGCTGCCGGTGGGCGCTGCCGCCATTGCCACAGCACGAGGGCAGCACAGAGCACGAAGCCCGCAGTGTCGCTGAACGGGAAGTCGCCGAGCAGGCAAAGCGCGGCGCCGAGCGCGACCAGACGTTCGATCAAGGTCAGCCGCGTGTACAGGAAGCCGATCGCGACCATCCCGAACAGCGCGATCGACACCAGCGCCTTGAAGCTGGCGAGCGCCACCGCGCCGTAGAAGCCGAGCTTTGCGGCCATGGGATCGCCGGCCTGCAACATCAGGGCGGGCGAATAGACGAAGATGAAGGGAATGACGTAGCCGGCGAGCGCAATGCGCATCGCTTCCCAGCCGATCTTGTCGGGATTCTCCTTCGCGATCGGCGCCGCCGCAAGCGCGGCCAGCGCGACCGGAGGCGAGAGATCAGCCATGATGCCGTAGTAGAAGGCGAACATGTGGCTCGCGATCAGTGGCACGCCAAGTTTGGCGAGCGCGGGGGCGGCGAGCGCAGCGGTGATGATGTAGGTCGGGATCGTCGGAATGCCAGTGCCGAGCAGGATCGACAGCAGCATGGTCATGATCAGCGCCAGGAACAGGCTCTTCTCGCCAAGCCCGATCACCCAGCCGCCGAAGATGGTGCCGACGCCGGTCTGCGACATCATGCCGATGATGACGCCAACGATGGCGCAGGCCATGCCGACGGTGATGGCGGATTTCGCGCTCTCGGCCAGCGAGTTGCGGCAGGCACGCAAGGCCGCAACGCCGCCGCGAACGAAGGCGGTGATCACGATCAGCGCGACGACGACGCTGGCGACCGGCACGATCTGCAGGCCGTCGCGCGAGAGCGCGGCGACGACGAGCGCGAGGCCGATCCAGAAGATGTAGCGGATGGCCGTGACCGGGAGACCCGCCGTGATGCTGGCGCCCAGGATCAACGCCACCGTCAGCGCGAGGCCCATGCTGCCGGCGTAGAGCGGCGTAAAGCCCTCGAACAGCATATAGACGAGGGCGGCGAGCGGCAGCACGAGATACCAGCGCGTCACCAGCGCCTTCCAGGCGCTCGGAATCTCCGAGCGCTTCATGCCGGTGAGGCCATGCTTGCCGGCCTCCAGATGCACCATCCAGAAGGCGGAGGCGAAATAGAGGACGGCGGGGATCGCGGCGGCTTTGACGATCTCCGAGTATGCGACGCCGAGCGTCTCCGCCATGATGAAGGCGACCGCGCCCATCACCGGCGGCATGATCTGTCCGCCCATCGAGGCCGTGGCCTCGACACCGGCCGCGAAGGCGCGGCGGTAGCCGAACTTGATCATCAGCGGAATCGTGAACTGGCCGACGGTGACGACGTTGGCGACGCCCGAGCCGGAGATCGTGCCCATCATGCCCGAGGCGAACACGGCGACCTTCGCCGGACCGCCGCGGGTGCGCCCGAACAGGCCGAGCGAGACGTCGGTGAAGAGCTGGATCATGCCGGCGCGCTCCAGGAACGAGCCGAACAGGATGAACAGGAAGATGTAGGTCGCCGAGACGTAGATCGGCACGCCGTAAAAGCCTTCGGTGCCGAAGGACAAATGCGTGACGATCTGGTCGAAGTCGTAGCCGCGATGGTTGAGCGGCGACGGCAGGTACTGGCCGAAGAACCAGTAGACCAGACAGGCGCCGCACATCAGCGGCAGCGCCGCGCCCATAAGACGCCGCGTGCCCTCGAAGATCAGCACCGCGAGCAGCGTGCCGACCGCGAGATCAAGCCGCGTCGGATCGCCGTCGCGCGCGATCAGGTCGGCATAGAAGATCCATTGATAGAGACCGCAGAGAAAGCCGGCGCCGCCGATCAGCCAGCCGAAGGCGCGGCCCAGATCGCTCTTCGCGGTGAAATTGGCGATCAGGCCGAAGGTGAGCAGCAGCAGGAAGCCGACATGGACGCCACGCACCACCTGGCTCGGCAGGTAGTTGAAGGCGGCGACATAGAGCTGGAAGCAGGCAAAGGCGATCCCGATCCAGTAGGCGAGATTGCCCCACCAGCCCGGGCCGAACCCTTCCGGAAAGCCGTGCTCGAAATTGTCGAATTCAACCTTGATGGGCGCTTCCGCGCCCTCTGCCTGCAACATCGATATGTCCCCGCGCCCATCATCCGTGGCGCTTATAACATTGAGCTCCCGCTCACCACACCGTCATGGCCGGGCTTGTCCCGGCCATCCACGGCTTACGGTGCTTCCAAGAACGTTCATGCCCGGGACATCTGCGCGAAGACGCGCTTCTGCCCGGGCATGACGTCGACGGATAGAGCCTACTTGATCAGCCCCTTTTCCTTGTAATAGCGGATCGCGCCGGGGTGGAGCGGAACCGGGCTGCCGCTGGCGGCCGTTTCGAGCTTGATCTCCTTGCCGGCCGCATGCGCGTTGGCGAGTTCCGGCAGCGACTCATAGACCAGCTTGGTCATCTGATAGGCGAGATCATCCGAAACCGCCGAGCTGGTCACGAGATAATTGACCACGGCCGCAGTCGGCACGTCCTTGTCCTGGCCGGTATAGGTGTTGGCGGGAATGATCGTCGAGATGAAGGGCGGACCGATCTTGTCGACGGTCTCCTTCGGCACCGCCACCACCGTGATCGGGCTCGACGTGGAGAGATCCTTCAGCGAGGCGACGCCGAGGCCGGCCGATTGCAGCGTCGCATTGAGTTGCCGGTTCTTCATGAGGTCGACGGATTCGGCGAAGGGCAGATACTCCACCTTGCCGAGATCCTTGTAGCTCATGCCGGCGGCGGCGAGGATCGCGCGCGAATTGAGCTCGGTTCCGGATTTCGGCGCGCCGACCGACAGGCTCTTGCCCTTGAGGTCCGCCAGCGTCTTGATGCCGGAGTCGGCGGTGGCGACGATCTGGATGTAGTTCGGATAGATCGCGCCGATCGTGCGCAGCTTGTCGAGCTTGTTCTTGAACCCGGCTTCCTCGTCGCCTTCCCAGGCGGCCTTGAGCGAGTCACCCAGCGTGAACGCCAGCTCGCCGCGGCCCTGCTGCAGCAGGATGAGATTTTCGACCGACGCCTTGGTGGCTTGCACCTGCGTCTTCACGTTCGGAATCTTGTCGCCGTAGATCTTCCCGATCGCGACCCCGAGCGGATAGTAAACGCCGGAGGTGCCGCCGGTCAGGACGTTGATGAACGACTGCGCATGCGCGCTAGGTGCCGACGCCGCCAGAGCAAGAGCCGCGGCCACGCCGAAAAACTTCAATTTCATGATATTTGAACTCCCCAAACGGCGGCGAAATTGGCCGGACGGGAGAAGCGGGTCAACCCATCCAAAAGGCAAAACAGGGCTGCGGGAAGCGGCTGTTTTTGGGGAACCGAACCCCGGGCGTGGATCACCTCTCGTGTAGGGAGAGGTGATCAATCTCGTCGCGCTTTTGCCGGGGTGCGGCGACGTGGCGCAGCCGGCCCGTAAGAGGCGCGCCCGAACGTCTCAGGTTCGGCGTGCACCATCGTTACTGGCAGATCTTACTGGAAGGTCATGTCCAGGCACTTGGAGATATCGGAGCCGAGGCCGGAGGAGATGATGATGCAGCCGCGGATTTTCTGCGCGGTGACGTCGGCGGCCCAGACCGAATAGCCGCCGGGCCCGAAGAACGAGTTGGTGTTCGGCGGCTCGGTCTCGGTCGCGTCGAAATCATAACGGCCGTCGGCCTCGAAGATACGCGGCTTCTTGGTGCAGCCGCCGTCGGTCTGCACGTTGATCACTTCCTTGTTGTCGCGGGTCAGTGCCAGCGAGACCTGGCAGCGGAAATATTCCGAGGTCTTGGTGTTGAAGAGGTAGGTGTAGGACTTGCAGGTCGCGGTGTTGAGCTTGCCTGGGGCAAGGCCGCGGCTGCACGAAATCCTCTGGTTGTGGCTGAGCTGGTAATCATCGGCACTGGCCACCGGCGCAAACGTCACCAGCGACAGCGCTGCAGCCGAGCAGATTTTAATGACATGACGCATCCGAATCATCCCCACCAAATTTTTTGTCGAGTTGCGTTCTAAACGGAAAGCGGAACATAGTCGCGCGGGGACGAAGGGAAAATCACAAACTGCTGGGCAAGACGTGATGCACCGCTGTGCCGATGGCGGATTGACCCGGAAACGCCGTTCGTGATTTGTTCAAGCCTGCTCGCCCCGATTCAAGGGGAGGATGGAAGATGGCATTTTCAACGAAGGCAATTGCAATCGCAGCCTTGCTCGGCACGCTCGCCGCGCCGGCGCTCGCGCAGACAGCGGCGACGCCGTGGGAGCTCAAGCCCGACATGGGCTATGCCTATGACAAGGAGGGCAAGACCTTTTCCTACAAGATGGGCACCAGCAATGCCGGGGAGCTCTTGAAGGGCGCCAAGAAGGTGCCGAGGGGCACGCTGTTCTTCATCGGCCACAACGGCCAGCTCTACATGCGCACCGGCCCCTATCTCGAAGGCGACGGCCGGTTCAAGTTCGGGCCGGATCAGT
Source organism: Bradyrhizobium sp. ISRA430 (assembly GCF_029909975.1). Taxonomy (NCBI): domain Bacteria; kingdom Pseudomonadati; phylum Pseudomonadota; class Alphaproteobacteria; order Hyphomicrobiales; family Nitrobacteraceae; genus Bradyrhizobium; species Bradyrhizobium sp. ISRA430. The sequence goes on along the minus strand of NZ_CP094516.1, from coordinate 6,184,763 downwards.
AAGGGGCGGCGCGACCGCCGCACACACTCGGTGTCATCGCCCGCGAAAGCGGGTGATCCAGTATTCCAGAGACAGCGATGGGATAGGGAGAAGCCGCGGCGTACTGGATGCCCCGGTCCCGGCTCCGCCAAGGCTACGCCGGGCCACAAGGGTGCTCGGCCGCCAAAGCTTCAGCGAAGGCGGCAAGCCGGGGCATGACAGGCAATCGTTGGGTGGGTTAGCCCCGCGGCTGCGCGAAGCGCAGTCCGCTGGCGTAACCCACCGCTTTAGCTTTCGCGGAGACATGCTTGGTGGGTTACGCGGAGCCTGTCATCGGGCCGCGCTTCGCGCGGACCCGTTGGCTAACGCAACCCTACGGCAGCTCGCGAATGGCTAGAACACCCCCGCCAATTCCCGCGCACCGGCATTGCTGCTGTTGCTGTCCATCCGCGCATCCGTCACCGCGAGCAGCTTTGCCACCGTATTGTGCCGGATCGCGACCGGGTTGCGCTCGTAGCCGCCGCGCTGGAAGAAGTTCGAGGTCGGCACCTGCCCGCGCATCGCCAAAGGCATCGTCACCATGTCGAGCCCGGTGCCGTCGCCGGTGAGGTTCATCATCTCGAGCTCGGCGGCGGTGAGCGGACGGGTGTAGCCCTTGGCCCGGGCGAACAGCACCGAGGTCAACAGCTTGTGGGTCTGCAGCATCGGCCCGACATCGATGTCGAGCACCATCGCATGCATGGCCCAGCCCTGCGCGGTGTTGCCGATCTTCTCGTGCTCCGACCAGGTGTCGGGCACCGACTTCGCGTATGCCACCATGCGCTTCAGGACGCTGAGCTTGTACTCCAGCGCTTTGCGCGCCGGCCCCGAGCTCTGCGCCACCTTCTCACCGAGCGCACGGATGAATTCGTGGCCCTGCTCGGCCAGCAGCTCGACGCTGTTGGTCGTCAGCAACTGGTTGTAGCCGACCGCGGTCGAGATTGCGCGCTTGCCGCCATGTTCAATTCCCGATTGCACGTCGTAACTGCCGGTGCCGCCGGTCTCGAACGAATAGACCCGCACCGCCTGCTCGCGCGTAAGCCCTGAGGCGAGCGCGTAGCGGGCATAAGCGCGCTTGAACTCGATCTCGGAGGCGGGACGCTGCGGCGTGAACTGATATTGCTCCTGCGCCGCGCGCAGGAAATCGGCAACCACGGGAATCGGCTTTCGGGCGGGGCGCTCCGGCGCCTCCTCCGGCTCCGGGTTCACTGGCCGCTTCGGCCCGGTATAGAGCGGCGGATGCTCCAGCACATAGTCATCAAGCGTCACCTGCTGACCGCTGCGACGCTTGGCGTTACGGGTGCGCCGCTTCTCGGCGATCTGGCTCCAATAGGCGCCGGCCTCGGCGTCGAAGGCGGCGCGCGCCTCCAGATACTCTGCGAGCTTGCGGCGATATTCGGCGATCGCCTGCGGCGAGGCTTGCGCCATGGCATTGCTGACGGCTGGCGGCAGCGCGGCCGAATCCTGGGCAGGCGCTGCGGGCGCAAGCAGGACGAGCGCGAATGGAACCAGCCTCAAGACACGTCGAATCGGGATGTGATGCATGCTTCCTTGTAGCAAGCCTCCGGTAACCGTCACGTTAACGCGCCGTTTACCATCGTCACTTCCAGGCGAATACCGGCTGTTCCAGATCGGTGACGCGGGTCTGGCGCCCGGCCAGCACCTCGCGGAACTGATAGATCAGGGCCGCGGTCGGCGCGTGGATCAGCCTCTCCTGCTGATGGAAGCGGATCACGCGGCGCGTGCTTTCGGGAATTGCGACGAAGTCGAAGGCCTCCGCGCGCTCGATCGTCGCGAGCGCGATGCGATGCACTGAGGCGACTTCACCCGGATTCGGCCTGATCGCGGCACCGTCGGCAGCCCAGACCACGACCGGCGTGATCAGATAGCCCGAGCGGGTCGGATAGTCGTCGAGCAGGCCGAGCACCTCACCCACCCCGAGCTTGAGGTTCAGCTCTTCGTCGAGCTCGCGCAGCGCCGCTTCGACCGGCGTCTCGCCGGCGTCGCAGCGTCCACCCGGCAGCGCCCACTGGCCGCGATGCGCGCGCAGGTGTGATGCGCGCCGTGTCAGCAGGAACGCGGTCTCGCCGCCCTCGCGCGCTCTCGTCAGCGCGACGACCACCGCCGCGCGCTTCAGCACTGAGGCCTCGCCATTCTCCGGCAGGCGCGTGAAAGCGGCGCAGGCGGCCGCGATATTCCGCCTGGTGGCATCATCGAAGGGTCTCATGGTGCTTGACTACACCAGGTCCGGCCCCGATGAAATGCGCTCGCAATGCCCTCGGGGAAATGGACGCCGGCATGATCGACAAGACCGCCGCAAGGCTGAAGCACGACGGCTGGACCACCGTCGAGACCACCGGCTTCATGCACCTGATCGGTCCGCTATGGGAGCGCAAGGTCGACGGCCACTATGAGTTCGCGCTGGCCACGGAGGACAAGCACCACAATCGCCGCGGCATGGTCCAGGGCGGCGTGATGATGACCTTCGCCGACCGCACCTGCGGCATGACGGCCCGCTACGAGACCGGCAAGCAGTACATGGCGACGGTGCAGCTCGACACGCATTTCGTCGAGGCCGGCAAGATCGGCGACATCCTGATCTCCCGCCCCCGCGTGGTGCGCACCACGCGCAGCCTCATCTTCATGAGCACCGAAGTGACGGTCGACGACCGCTGCATCGTGATGGCGAATGGTGTGTTCAAGATTTTGAAGGGGCCGGAGTAGGCCAGACTTCAGAGTAGCCACGGCCGTTAGCCACATGCTCCCCTGTCGTCCCGGCGAAGGCCGGGACCCCATCACTCCGGAAGTCGTGGCGGAAAGTGCTTCCACACCACCGCTGTCATTCCCCGCGAAAGCGGGGAATCCAGTACGCTGCGGCTTCTCCGTATCACATCTCTGGCTCTGGAATACTGGATCGCCCGATCAAGTCGGGCGATGACGACTGAGAAGGTGCGAGCCGCCCCCAAAACTCGTCATTGCGAGCGCAGCGAAGCAATCCAAAAACTCACCGCAAGCGACATTGCTGGATTGCTCACTGCGCTCGCAATGACGGGGTCAGGCGGTTATGCTGCTGTCTGAGGAAGCAGCAAGGATCCGCCTATGCAATACCGCCAGCTCGGCCGCAGTGGCCTCAAGGTGTCGCCGATCTGTCTCGGCAGCATGATGTTCGGCGGGCCGACGGATGAGGCGGCCTCGAAACGAATCATCGCGAAAGCGCACGAGGCCGGCATCAACTTCATCGATACGGCGGATGCCTATTCGAAGGGCGCATCCGAGGAGGTGGTGGGACGCGCCATTGCAAGCAATCGCCGGGCCTGGGTGCTGGCAACGAAGCTCGCCAATCCCATGGGCGAGGATCCCAATCGCGGCGGGCTGTCGCGGCGCTGGGTGCTGCAGGCGGCGGATGAAAGCTTGATGCGGCTCGGCACCGATCACATCGACGTCTACTATCTGCACAAGGAAGACCACGCGACGCCAATGGAGGAGACGGTGCGCGCAATGGGCGACCTGATCCGCGCCGGCAAGGTGCGCTACTTCGGCGTCTCGAACTACCGTGCCTGGCGCGTCGCCGAGATCTGCAACATCTGCGACCGGCTCGGGATCGACAGGCCGGCGGTGAGCCAGCCCTATTACAACGCGATGAATCGCATGCCGGAGGTCGAGCACTTCCCGGCCTGCGGCTATTACGGCCTCGGCATCGTGCCCTACAGCCCGCTGGCGCGCGGCGTGCTCACCGGCAAATACCGCCCCGACGCAGCACCGGACAAGGAGACGCGCGCGGGCCGCAACGACACCCGCATGATGCAGACGGAATGGCGGCCGGAATCGCTCCAGCTCGCACAGGAGATCAAGAGCCACGCCGAAAAGCGGGGCATCACCGCCGGCCAGTTCGCGGTCGCCTGGGTGCTGAACTCCGCCTTCGTCACCTCCGTCATCGCCGGCCCTCGCACCGAGGAGCAGTGGGATGACTATATCCGCGCGCTCGACTATCGCTTCAGCGGCGAGGACGAGGCGTTGATCGATGCCCTGGTGACGCCGGGCCATCCGTCGACGCCGGGCTACAACGACCCGGCCTATCCGATCGAGGGACGGCGCGCGCGGAGCACCTGAGGGGGGAGACGACGATGACGCAAGAGGATCGCTACGGGCTGCCGCTCTCCACCGCATCCGACGCGGCAGCATCCGCCTATCGCGAAGGCGTCGACCTCATGCTCGCGGGCTGGACCGGCACGGCGGAGGCGCTGGAGCGTGCGATCACGGCCGATCCGGATTTCGCACTGGCGCACATCGCACGGGCACGGCTGCACGCGTTCTATCAGCAGGGCGATCTCGCACGGCAAAAAGCGACGGTCGCGCGCGAGCTCGTGGCAAAGCGCGGCACGGAGCGCGAGCGTTCGCATGTCGAGACGCTGGCGCTCTCTGTCGAGGGCCGGCTGCCCGAGGCGCTGGCGGCGACGCTGCAGCATATCGAGAGCTGGCCGCGCGATGCCGTGGTGCTGTCGCTGCCGCTCGGCGCGTTCGGCCTGTTCGCCTTCTCCGGCATGGCCGATCACGACCGCGCGCGGCAGGAGCTGTGCGAGCGCGTCGCAAAGCATTATGGCGAGGACTGGTGGTTCCTGACGCTGTACGGCTGGGCCATGACCGAGAACGGCGACGTCGCCCGTGGCCGCCCCGTCACCGAGCGCGGCTTCAGCCTCCGGCGGCAGAACGCCCATGCTGCGCATGCGGTGCTGCATGCGATGTTCGAGGACGGCTCGATCGACGAGGCCGATCGTCTCGTCGACGACTGGATTCCCGCTTACGGCCGCGCCGGCATCCTACACGGCCATATCCGCTGGCACCAGGCGCTCGGCGCGCTCGAGCATGGCGATGCGACGCGCGCGCTCGCGATCTATGCCGATGTGCTGCAGCCGCGGGTGACGCAAGCGCCGCCGCTCAACGTGATCACCGACGGCGCCTCGCTGTTGTGGCGCCTCGCGGCTTACGGCCACGCGGTGCCGCCGACGCTCTGGACCGAGGCCGATGCCGCCGCGCAAAAGCTATTCCCGAAATCGAGCATCCCGTTCGCCGACGTCCACATAGCGCTGTTCGCGGCGGCGACGCAGAACCGCGCGGCGCTCGCCGCACGCCTTGCCGTGATCGAGCAGCGGCTCGCCGACGACAAGCTGCCGGCCGGGCCCGTGGTGCCGGCGATCTGCCGCGCGATGACGGCCTTCGCCGAAGAAGACTATGTGACTTGCGTGCAAATCCTCGCGCCCGTCATCGCCGAGGTCGTGCGCATCGGCGGCAGCCATGCCCAGCGCGAGCTGATCGAGGACACTTTCATCGTCGCGCTGATGCGCAGCGGCGATCTCCCCCGCGCCCGCACCCTGCTCGACGCCCGCTTGCACCGCCGCCCATCCTTGCGCGATACACGCTGGCAGGCAGCGATGGCTTGAGGCAGGATCACGAAAACAGACCGGAGGACGCCCATGACCGAGATCGTTGCACTGGAGGCGCTGGTCGCCCACGTCGCATGGGGGCAGTCGCTGGCCGTTCCCGTCGATCGCTCCGGCGTTGCGATGGCCGCGACCGCAGGCCTCATCGAGGCCGGCATCGACAACCTCCATCTGGTCTGCGTCCCCATCAGCGGCCTACAGGCCGATCTTCTGATCGGTGCCGGCGCGGTCGCCACGCTCGAGACCAGTGCCATATCGCTCGGCGAAGCCGGCGGCGCGCCACGTTTCTGCGCCGCCGTGCGGGCCGGCTCCGTGACCTTGCGCGATGCCACCTGCCCCGCGATTCATGCAGGTCTCATGGCGGCACAGCACGGCGTCCCCTTCATGCCGATCGCCGGCATCATCGGCAGCGACCTGCTCAACGTACGCCCCGACTGGAAGGTGATCGACAGTCCGGTCGGCGAGGCGCGCAAGGTGGTCGTGGTGCCGGCGATTACGCCCGACGTCGCGCTGTTCCATGCACCGGAGGCCGACCGTGCCGGCAACGTCAGGATCGGCCGCTTCCGCGAGCTCGCAACCATGGCCTATGCCGCGCGGAAAACGCTGGTCACCGTCGAGCGCATCGTCGACCGCAACTTGCTGGAAACGGAAGACTCCGCCGCCGGCGTGCTGCCCTCGCTCTATGTCGACGCCATCGCAGTCGCCGAGCGCGGCGCCTGGCCGCTCGCGCTGTGGGACGAATATCCGGCCGACGAGGCCGAGATCGCCCGCTACGCAGCGATGGCGCGCAGCGACGAGGGCTTTCGCGCCTACCTCTCGGCCTTCCTGTCGCATCGCAAGCAGGTGGCGTGAACGATGTCATCCGAACGCGAGCGGCGCGAGATCCTGATCGCCACCATCGCCGATCTGCTCGACGGTATCAGTCACGTCGCGGTCGGCGCATCCTCGCCGATCCCCGCGGCCGGCGCGATGCTGCTGCGCGCGCGCAACGAGCGCGACGGCAAGCCGCCGGTGCGCATTTCCATTTTGGGATCGCAGCAGCACAACTTCTTCACCAATGGCGGCATCGAGCTGTTCGACTGCGCGGCGCAGGGCCGCGTCGATGCCTTCTTCCTCGGCGGCGGCCAGATCGACGGCGAGGGCAACATCAATCTGGTCGGCACCGGCGACTATCCGAAAACCGACGTGCGCTGGCCCGGCTCGTTCGGCTCGGCTTTTCTCTATCACCTCATCCCGCGCGTGATCCTGTTTCGCGAGGAGCACTCGTCCCGTGTGTTCGTGCCGAAGGTCGATTTCGTCAGCGCACGGGCGATCACGCCGGAGGTCCCGCGCCGCGGCGGCCCCTATGCGCTCCTGACCAACATGGCGCTGTTCGACTTCGACCGCGAGGCAGGCGGCTTCTCGCTGCGCTCGGTGCATCCGCCCTTCACGCCGGCCGATATCCGCGAGAACACCGGCTTCGCCTATGAAGAGCCGGATGTCGTGCGCGAGACGCCGCAGCCCGATACCGCGACGCTGGCGCTGCTGCGCGGACGGATTCTCGATGAGCTTGCCGAGACTTATCCGGCCTTCGCACGGACGATGAAGCGGGCTGCATAGTTCGCACCCGCCTCTGCCACGAAAAAAACATGGGGCTGGCGGCAAGTGCCCGCCGGCGCAGGTTGGGGCGATCGGACGAATCGCCGATAGGTGGTGCGGTGGTATTTCAGACAGGCTTGGCGGAGACAATGGGATCGCAACCTTGGCAAGCGAGCCTGACGATGCGCTTCCGCCGATCGGTTCTCGCCGCGACCCTCGTAGCTTTCGCAAGCCCCTGTTTTGCCGACTCTTCCACCCCAATCGCAGTCAACAACGCGCCGGCGCAGCAGAACGCTCTGATCGACCTCTTGGCGCTGATGTCCGGCAAATGCAAAACGCTGAAGATTGCGGGCCGCACGTTCGCCTGCAGGACGGTGGCCTACGCCCATGGCGACAAGGGCCGGGTCAATTTCTCGGTCGCGGTCGACGATCCCAGCGATGACAGCCATGTGGTGTCGTTCTCCGGCGAGAATGGCAAGCGCGCCGACGACAATTCCTACGAGCTGCCGGTCGACCGCATGCTGCTCAACTCCAAGCACCGGCCCAGGGTCGACGGCCTGCCGGTGCCGGCCGAGCAAGCCTCCACCGGCATCTGCCGCCAGACCGGCAATTTCGCCGCCAGGAAAGTCTCCGACATCACCTGCTCGGCAACCGACACCGAGGGCCGCAGATACGAGCTGCTGTTCGTCTCCGACGGCACGCCGGTGAGCGTGCGCCGGATCAGGCAGTCGGCGCCATCGATCCAGGATCCGTTCAAGTAACGGCGTTCGCACCTGTAGCCCGGATGGAGCACAACGAAATCCCGGCTACGGGATTGTTCTATCCACACGCACCGCTACGTTCCCTCCCCCCTTGCGGGGGAGGGTCAGGGAGGGGGGCCGCACGGCACACTCTCTCGATTCGAGCAACGGCGCTTCGCATCGCGGGCTTCGGGCAGACCATTTCCTGGGCTGCCCCCCTCGCCAGCCCTCCCCCGCAAGGGGGAGGGAGCGCGGTGTGCTCTGTGGCAGGGCTTCGTGTCATTGCAATCGCACGGCCGATTCAATCTTCAAACGCCTCCGTCCCGAAACGAGGGAAAATCCGCGTTGCCTGCGCCTGTCGGCACCCCGCATACTCGCCTCAACAACGTCTCCGCAAAGCTCTCATCCATGCCCAGCCCGCCATCGCTCACCGCTCTCATCGTCATCGACGTCCAGTGCGCGTTCGACGAATGGGAGGCGGCGGGGAAGCGGCGCAACAATCCGGATGCGGTGGCGCGGATCGCCGATCTTCTGAAAGCGTTCAGGGTGAACGGCGCGCCCATCTTCCATATCCGCCATGAGGGCACGCGGCCGACCTCGTCCTTTCGCCCAGAGAGTTCCGGCTACAAAGTCAAGGAGGAGGCGCGCGAAGCGCCGGGCGAACCCGTCATCGTGAAGCGCGTCAACAGCGCCTTCATCGGCACCGACCTCGAGAACCGCTTACGCGCCGCCGGCATCACCACGCTCATCATCTGCGGCGCCACCACCAATCATTGCGTCGAGACGACGACGCGGATGGCCGGCAATCTCGGCTTCGACACTTGCCTCGTGCGCGATGCGACGTGGACGTTCGACCGGATCGGGCCCGATGGCGATGCGCATTCGGCCGAGGCGATCCATGCGATGACGTTGTCGAACCTCAACGGCGAGTTTGCCCGCATCGCCTCCACGGATGACGTCATCGCGGCGCTCGCCGCGGCATGACAATGAAGCGATTGCGAGGCGGACACGCCATCATGCGACAATAAATCGCGCGGGACTCAGTCATTCACACGCGTTGATCGGAACTGAGCTCTGCGTCGTTTCGACGCCGGAACGTTGCGGACGCATGTCTGTTATCACACGACTTCTCAACTGGAGTGATGACATGAAGTATCTCTTTGTCGCGATGGCTGTTGGTGCCGCGGCGTTGGCTGGCGGTTCTGTGGCTCACGCGGCCAATAACGGCAAGGCCACGCAGAACGCGCAAGGCAACCAATCACAACGCAGCCAATCAACCGACATCAGCGCGCAACACCGGCACTATCACCATCACTGGCGCGGGCACCACTATGGTCATCACTGGCGCCATCACGGCTATTATCGTCCGCACTATCGCAGCTACGGCTACTATCCGCGGCGCGGCTATTATGGAGGCGGACCGTATGGCTATTACGGCGGCGGTCCCGGCGTGACGTTCAGCTTCGGCACCGGCGGCTATCGCTGGTAGACGGAGGGCCCGCAGGAATGCGGGCCTTTTTCTTATCTACGTACGAGTTTCTACCCGAGCAAAATCATCCGCGCCGTCTCGAGGCCGCTCGCCAGCGCCGCCTCGACCGTTCCCATGTCGCGGCCGCGATAGAGTGCTTCGCCGGAGAAGAGGACCGCGCCATCAGCGCGCGACAGTATCGCCTGCGCATCGCGCGTCCGCGGTGTCGCCCAGGAATAGGCGCCCCGCGCAAACGGATCCTGCGCCCAGTTGATCGCAACACCCGCCACAAGGCCGCGCGCGATATCCTGGCGCGACAGGCCGAAGATGGTTGCGAGCGAATCCAGCCCCGCGTCGATCAGAGCCTGCGGATCGAGGCTAGAGAGTTCTGCCGTCCGCGGGCCGCCGAACCAGCCGGTCAGTACGGGACGCATCGAAGGACGCTGCGTCCACCACACCGGGATCGTCTCATTCGACAACAGGAAGGTGAGATTGCCGAGGTCCTCCTTCCTGTCGCGCCACCATGGCCGCTCGAAGCGCAAGAGGATCTTGACGACGTTGCCGAAGCCGATGTCGGCTGCGGCCGCCGCCTTGCTGCGCGCGCGTGGCGGAAGCGCGATTCCCTGCAACAGCGGCAGCGGCACGGTGAGAATCACGGTATCGCAGGCGTGCACCTCGCCATTGACGCAGCGGACGCCCACTGCACGTCCTCGCTCCTCGATCGCCGAGACGACGGAGCCGAAACGGATCGCAGCGCCATGCTTGCGGCACTCTGCCGTGAGATAGTCGACGAGCGTGCCATAGCCGCCGACGATCCGCCCCTGCGGGCGGTGCCCACCACCCATCCATTCGTCGCGCAGCGCCAGCACGCTGGCGCGCTCGGGGTCGGCGGCGTCGTAGCCCTGGACCATCCGCCCGATGGCGTGCCGCAGCCGCTCGTATTCATCCCCGGCAAAATGGCGGCGCAGGAAGTCGGCGACGGTCATATCGTCCTTGAGCTCGCGCAACACCGCTTGAAGCTCCGCCTCATGCGGATCGAGGCGGCCCTCGCGGATGAGCGTCTGGCCGTCAAACGTCCATTGCGTGCCTGCGATCTCCTCGAGCGACAGCTTCGCCTCGCGCACGAGACCGCGCGTGACCGGCGCCTCGCCATGGACGAATTCGGCGCCGCCATCGGCGGCGTACCCGAACTCCGATGCGGGCAGCGGGTGGATGCGCCCGCCGCAGCGCTCGCGCGCCTCCAGGATCGTCACGTGCGTTCCTGCGCGCGCCAGCTCGCGGGCCACCATCAGGCCGGCCGCGCCGGCACCGACGATGACAACGTGCTTTGATGATCTTCGCGACATGCCGGCGCTTTACCTGGCCACGGCTTGCGGATCGTTCTGGATCAGATAGCGCAGCAGCAGGACGCCGCCGCCGAGCGGCCGCGTGCTCTCAAGCGTCATTGCGGTGACGGGCGCGCGCTGCTCGCTCTCGGCGTCCGTCGAGTCGAACACGATCGGCGCGCCCCTGGCGCCATCCACCGCGGGACACAGGATCAGGTTGAGTTCGTCGACCAGGCCGGCGCGCAGGAACGCGCCATTGGCAGTACCACCGCCTTCGAGCAGGAGACGCTTCACCCCAAGCTCGCGATTGAGAATCTCGAGCGTCAGCGCCAGATCGATCTCCGATTTGCCGGCAAAGATGTAGGACACGCCCTCGCCCCGCAGCCCGGCGAGATGCGCGTCCGGCACGCTCTCGGTCAGCACCACCACGATCGGATCGCCGCCGATGTCCGAACGGCCCCAACCGATCTTGCCGCGGGCGTCGAGCACGACGCCATAGGCCTTGCTCTCGGAGGTTTTGGCATCGCGCTGCGCGAACCAGTTTTCGCGCGGGAACGTCGCGGTCGTCGCCACGGGATACGGCTTACCCTTGGCGAACTCCGAGCCGGTGACGCGACCGATCAGCCAGGCGTCGCCGCCGAGTTCGTCATGGATCCGCTCGAACCACTCCGACCCCGCTCCCTTCGGCCGCCAGCGGCTGTGATGTGTGCGACCATCGACACTCGAAGCCATCAGGCAGATGACATGCGGTTTCATGCAAAACTCCGGGATACTCTCAAGCCGCCGGTCCGCCGCGCTTGGCGCGATCTTTCAGGATCACCGCCAGCGGATTGAGTTTAGGCGGCGCCACGAGCTTGAGCGTGTTGGTGTCGTGATGATTGAACGGCGCGCCTCTCACGAAAAGCTCGGTCTGAATGAGGTAGGTCCAGCTTCCATCATCGTTGAATGTGATGTCGCAGCGGTAACTGTCGGTGCGGAAGGCCCGTTCCAAAAATTCGGTCGAACAGATCCCGTAGGCGGTCTCGCCACGCTTCGCCGTGACGGAGAGTTTCTTGTCATCCGGCCCGGCCGTGCCCGACGCCAGCAGCACCTGCCCGCGCGGTATAGCCAGCGTCTGCATGACGAGCCCGGTCGCCGGCTCCCACAGCCAGTAGCCAACCTGGTCGTGGAAGGTGATGTCTTCTTCGGGCGTGTTGATGTGGATGTGATAGCGCAGCCCGTAAAAGAGCTGCGGCCCGTTGGCCTGCGGATCGATCGGGTCCATCCGGATATGCTCGATGAAGGTCCGCCGCTCCGGCCCCTCGGCCTTGGGATTGATGTCGATCCCCTTGTCGGCCTGCCAGATCCCGGCGAGACGGCGGAGCGGTCCAAGATTGGCGAGCCCGTCGGGAGAGACGTCGTCGGGTTCGGTGAAGATGTCGGCGGGAACGGGGAGCATGGGGCGGCCTCGCGGGGGGAGTGGGAGCAGCAATAGCACAAGGGAGGTGTGCGTGGCTCCAGGATCGAATAGAATTGGATCGCCAGAGGGGGCTGGCCACGATGCGTGGATTGATGATGGTCTTGGTTTTGGCGGCGGGACCGATGTCGCCGGGTACGGCAAGAGCGGGATACTTTAATTACTGTCGACTTCGTGGTGCGGCATCAACGCATTCGACCGTCTCCCATGCTGAAGCATGGGCGTAACACAACACACATCGTGCTCCACCCAGATGGAACGGTTAGCGATGAGCACCGAACCTACGGGCAGCGCGCAAAATCCCCGACCACGAGTCAGCAACGGCTGGGCGTCGGCAAGTATCGCGTCGTGGACCGGCAGACCATTCGGCGAACTTATCACGCAGGGGATGAGACACGCATCGTTTCAGTGAATGGCCAAGGCTGCTTCGCCGACGTCAAATCCGAGTTGCCCAAAGGGCAGACCGAACACAAAGCATATTCGACTGAGTTAGGCGTCGAGGCAGTCTACGGGGAATCGACGTTGGAGCGGGTCAACTGCTCAATTCGATGACCCGCCTCTTTGTGATGTCGGCGGACAGGTCGCTGATCCCTGCTACAGCCCTAACCAGTGCTCTCTCAACGTCGTCATTGCGAGGAGCGCAGCGACGAAGCAATCCAGAGTCTCTCCGCGGTGGGATTCTGGATTGCTTCGCTGCGCTCGCAATGACGGAAGTTGTGGCAGCGCCTGTGGATGGGGTAACGGGCTCCGCATGGTCGCTTCGCTCATCCCCGCTACGGCCCTGACCACATCTCCGATGTCGTCCTGGCGAAAGGCCAGGATCCATGCCGCGCAATCCGGCCGTGGGGATCGGTAGCAGTACCGGACAGCGAGTCTTCCCCAAACCACTCCCTTGGGCAATCGCGACGAGCGCAAGCGCCCGCGCGGGATCCAGACGGTTCACCAGGACGACGTCGAGGAGGGCGTCTTGTGTTCTTTCAGCCCTCAAAGGGCCTCCGGCAGAGCCACGAACACATATATCATTGAAACTGCTTTATAATCTTGATCGCCGACCCGCCCGGTAGAATCGCAACGGGCCAGATTCACCGGCCCACAAATCGCGCTGCACGCTCTTGCCGGAGCTTCTTCCCGAAGCGGGCGAGCCTTGCCGAAGTGGGCGAGCTTGGCGCTGCGTTGCAACCATCCGTCTTGCCCAATCGCACGCGATTGCGAAGGGCCAGGATCGCCCCCGAAGGAGTAATCCTTCCAGCGGCGTGACCAGCACGTTGAATCTCGAGCCCGCTACGCCCAAATTTCTTACGGACTTCCAGGAGAGGAGAATTCAGCCCAGCTCACAAGACAACAGGGAGGGAAGACCATGGCTCGCATAAGTCGGCGTGAGATGCTCAAGCTTTCTGGCGGCGGTGCGGTCGCGGCAAGGGCCGGTGGAATAGCCTCAATTCTTGCGCTGAAACAGGCACCCGCCTACGCCCAGGCAACGACGATTCATTGGCTTCGCTGGAACGATTTCGTTCCTGCCTCGGACGAGGTGCTGCGCAAGGTGATCGTTCCCGAATGCAGCAAGGCACTCGGCATCAAGCTCAACATTGAAATGATCAACGGCAACGACATCCAGGCACGCACCACCTCGGCGATTCAGTCCGGCACCGGACCCGACGTGATCTGCGCGCTCAACAACTGGGCGCAGCTCTACCCCGAGAGCGTCGCCGACGTCAGCGACGTAGCCGAGGAGATAGGCAAGGCGCAGGGCGGCTTCTACGAGGAATCACGTGTCGTCGCCAATGACGGCAAGAAATGGATCGCAGTCCCCTGGTGCGTGCTCGGCGCGCAATTGGCATACCGCAAGTCCTGGTTCGCGGAGATCGGATACGACGCTCCAAAGTTCCCGCAAACCTGGGAGGAATATCGCGAGGCCGGCAAGAAGCTCAAGGCGAAGGGCCGCCCCCTCGGGCAAACGGTCGGCCACAGCTTCGGCGACCCGCCGACTTATGCCTATCCCTATCTTTGGTCATGGGGCGGCAAGGAGGTCGAAGCGGACGGCAAGACGGTCGTGTTGAACTCCAACGCAACGGTCGATTCCGTCAAGTTCGCCGTCGGCTTCTGGAACGACGCTTACGATGAGGGCGGGCTCGCCTGGGACGACAGCAGCAACAACCGGGCCTTCCTCGCGGGCACGATCAGCTCCACGTTGAACGGCGCCTCGATCTATCTCGAGGCCAAGCGCAAGCCCGCGGTCTATCTGACCGAAACCGGCGCCCCGCTCTGGCAGGACATCCTGCACGCGCCGCTACCCAAGGGCACCGCCGGCCAGTTCGGCTATCATTTGCCGATGTCGAACATGCTGATGAAGTATGTGAAGGACCCCAAGGCCGGCAAGGAGTTCCTGCGCTGGATCACCTCGAAACCGGTCTATCAGGCATGGTTCGATTCGCAGCAGGGCTATTCCGTCGGGGCGACCACGGTTTGGGAGCAGGACAAGCTCTGGGACAAGGACCCCGTGATGCTGCCCTTCCGGACGGCCGCGCGGGCCGGACGCTTCCCTGGCTACGCCGGACCGGCCGACCGCCGCGCGGCCGAGGTACTGAGCAAGTACATCGTGGTCGACATGACTGCAAAGGCGATCCAGGGCATGCCGGCACAGGACGCGGTGAAATGGGCGCACGACGAGGTCGCCAGGATTTATGCCGCTTGAAGCCGCTTGTTCGGCGCGCTAGGTTTGCTTTCGCCTCGGCGCTGCGGCCCGTGGGCCGCAGCGCTCCGGCAGCCGTTCGGAGATTCGCTCGATGGCCGTCGACTCCGTCGCCGCTGCAAGACCCTATGTGGCCGCGCCGCGGCGCGGGCCGATCACGCGGGTTCTCGAGCACGAGCCCTGGTTCGCTTTCTTCCTGCTGCTGCCGACGGCGGTGCTGCTCGGCCTCTTCATCGCCTATCCCTTCATCAAGGGCGTGCTGCTGGCCGTGACCGACGCCAAGGTCGGCGTGCCCGGAAACTTCGTCGGACTGCAGAATTTCGCGGTGCTGATGAATGACAGCATCTTCCGCATCGCTGTCTGGAACACCATCCTCTACACGGCGGTAACGACCGTCTTCAAGCTGGCGCTCGGCTTGTGGCTTGCTCTGCTGCTCAACCGCCATTTCAGGGCCAAGGCCTTGACCCGCGCCTTCGTCCTGTTGCCCTTCATCATCCCGACCGTGCTCTCGACCTTTGCCTGGAAGTGGATGTTCGATCCGACCTTCAGCGTCATCAACTGGACGCTGTTTCACCTCGGCATCATCCGCACCCGCATCAATTGGCTGGGCGACCCCGGACTTGCGCTCATCTCCGTGATGATCGTCAATGTCTGGCGCGGCGTGCCGTTCTACGCAATCAGCCTGCTCGCTGGCTTGCAGACCATCAGCCCGGAGCTGGCCGAGGCGGCCGCGATCGATGGAGCGCGGCCCTGGCAACGCTTCCGCTACATCACCTGGCCCCTGCTGCTGCCGGTCACCATGGTCGTTGTGCTGTTCTCGGTGATCCAGACATTCGCCGATTTCCAGCTCGTCTATGTCTTGACCGGCGGCGGGCCGGCCAACGCCACGCAGCTCTTCGCCACATATGCCTATCAGATCGGCGTCGGCACGGGTCTGCTCGGCGAAGGCGCGGCGATATCGCTCGCCATGTTCCCGGTGTTGCTCGTCGTCGTCGTCGTGCAGCTCCTCTATATCCGCCGCGTGGAGACACACTGATGATAGAAGGTGCGCGCTGGCGTCGTTGGGTCTTCTTCAATCTGCCGCTCGCGCTGTTCGTGCTCGGGCTGCTTTTCCCCTTCTATTGGATGATGGTGACGACGGTGCGGCCGGACGCCGAGCTCTATCGGCCGTGGATGGCGCCGAACTACACGCCGTTCTGGACGCTCCATCCGACCCTTGACCATATCCGCTATCTCCTGGACGAGACACTGTTCAGCAGGTGGATGCTGAACACCTTCTTCATCTCCGTAGCTGCCACCGCGATCTCGCTCTTCTGCGGGCTCCTCGCCGGCTATGCTCTCTCCCGGCTCAAATTTCCGTTTGCCGGCAGCCTCGGCACCGGCATCTTCATCACCTATCTTGTGCCGCAAACGCTGCTGTTCATTCCGCTCGCCGATATCATCCGCAACTTTCGCCTCGGCGATACGCCCTGGGCGCTCATCCTCACATACCCCACCTTCCTCATCCCGTTCTGCACCTGGCTGCTGATGGGCTACTTCAAGGCGATCCCGCGCGAGCTCGAGGAATGTGCGCGCATCGACGGCGCGACGCGCTGGCAAGCGATGGTCTACATCGTCTTCCCGGTCGCCGTGCCGGGCATTCTCTCGGCCGGAATCTTCGCCTTCACCCTGTCGTGGAACGAGTTCATCTATGCCCTCGTCTTCCTGTCGTCGCCTGAGCAGAAGACGGTCTCCGTCGGCATCACTTCGGAGCTTGTCCGCGGCGACGTGTTCTACTGGGGCTCGCTGATGGCGGGGGCCCTTCTCGGTTCGGTGCCGGTGGCCCTGATTTATTCTTTCTTCGTCGAGTACTACGTCGCCGGGATCACCGGCTCCGTCAAAGGGTGACCGCAAAGGGTGACCACAAATCCGTCGAAGGGTGAGCCATGGCGCGGGTCATCATACGGAACTTGAACAAGAAGTTTGACGGGGTCCATGCCGTTAAGGACGTGAGTCTCGAGATTCGCGACAAGGAATTCGTGGTTCTTGTCGGTCCCTCGGGCTGCGGCAAAACGACGACGCTCCGCATGGTGGCCGGACTCGAATCGATCACGTCGGGCGAGATCTTGATCGGCGACAGGGTCGTCAACGAACTGCCCCCGATGGACCGTGACATCGCCATGGTGTTCCAGAACTACGCGCTTTACCCGCACATGAGCGTCTACGACAACATGGCCTTCGGCCTGAAGATGCGGGGGTTCGATCACGTCGAGATCGCAAAACGCGTGCAGGCCGCGGCCGAAATCCTTGGCATCCAGGAACACCTGAAACGCAAGCCGCGGCAGTTGTCCGGCGGCCAGCGGCAGCGCGTCGCTCTGGGCCGCGCCATCGTGCGGCATCCGCAGGTGTTCCTGTTCGACGAGCCGCTATCGAACCTCGACGCCAAGCTGCGCATCCAGATGCGGGTGGAGATCAAGAAGATTCACGACCGCCTCGGCACCACCGCAATCTACGTGACCCACGATCAGGTCGAAGCGATGACGCTCGGCGATCGCGTCGTCGTCATGAAGGACGGTTTGGTTCAGCAGGTGGGCGAGCCGCTCGAGCTCTACAACGAGCCCGCCAACCGCTTCGTCGCAGGCTTCATCGGCTCCCCAGCCATGAACTTCGCGACGGTGGAAATAGCCGATGCCGAGGGCGCCCTCTGGGCCCGCCATGAGGGCATCCGCATCAAGCTGCCGGACGGGATCGCGGGCCGGCTCCGGCGGCGCATGGGAGAAAATGTCACGCTCGGGATCAGGCCGGAGGATCTACACGTCGCATCTGGCAGCGATATGGCGGACCAGAGCTTCAATGCCGTGGTCGAAGTCATCGAGAAACTCGGCTCTCAGATTCTCCTGGACGTGAAGGTGGGCCCCACCACGATGGTGGCGGCAGTGGAGCCGACCGTCAAAGCGAAAGTGCATGACAGCCTTCGCCTCGCGCTGAATCCCGACCGGCTGTACTTCTTTGACGGTGTGTCGCAAGCGGCAATCTGACGTTATTTTCGGTTGAGTCCGATCGAGATGCCGCAGCGTGCTCGCACGTGCCGTAACCCGGCAGCGTCGATGCTGACCTACTCCGGACGCCACAGTCCGGCATGAATCAGGCGGCCCTTTGGGGCCGCCTGATTTAGCCTCAGAGCGGATGATCTATTGGCAGAGTTGCCGGACACCGCCAGCACCCTTGAAATAGGTGCCGGGCCTGCAGACGATGCCGTTGCGGGCGGCATACGTATTCCAGTTGCCGCTCCAGCCGTATTCGCCGCCGTACATGGCGTAGGAATTGCCCCAGCCGCCGACGGCAGCACCCGCAGTTCCTACAGCAGCGCCGGCCGCCGCGGGCTGGCGCTGAGCTGTTCGCCGAGATGACTTCCGATATCCATAGCCGCCGGTGTAGGCATTCCCGGTTCCAAGACCCGTGCAATTGGCAAATTCTGCTTCACAGGTGTCCGGATTGGCGAGGGCGGCCTGCGCCAGTGCAGCAGAGCTGGACAGGGCGGATGCTGCAATCACGACCGCGCCAAGAACTTTCAGGTTCATCATGGCTTGCTCCTTGCGGTTGGACCGTGGCGCAACACGCCACGTCTGGCGGTAGCCTATGGACGCTTGCGACGCCCGACTATGCGACTTCGGAAAAAATCGCACCGCCAGGCTGGGACTGCTTTGAGGTCATGAGCGACCGGCGGCGCCGCGCTCGTCGCTCACGAGTGACTGACTTCAAGGCTCTGAAAGACGAAGCCCTTTCAGCGCCTTGACCGTTGTACCCTGCCGCAGGCCGCGCAGTCTGGATTCCCGCGATATTTCGGGTAAGCTCACGCCGCCTGTGCAGAAAAACTTGCAAAAAATTGCGACGACATCCGGGAGGAAGTGATGCTCGACACCACGCTTAGCGCGCGCGTCCAGGTTTTCCTCGACAAGTTTGAAGCCGCGCTTGCGGCGGGCGATCTCGACGCCGCCGTGGGGATGTTCGCTCCGGAATGCTACTGGCGCGACCTTGCTGCCTTCACCTGGAACATAAAGACAATGGAAGGCCGCGATCAGATCCGCGACATGCTCGCGCATTGCCTTGCGCACGTGAAGCCGCGCAACTGGAAAATCGCCGAGGGTGAAGTGCCAACCGAGACTGGCGGCGTGACCGAGTCTTGGATCTCGTTCGAGACCGCGGTCGCGCGCGGATATGGCCTCCTCCGCCTGCAGAACGGCGACATCTGGACGCTCTTGACGACCATGTCCGAACTCAAAGGCCATGAGGAAAAGGCTGGCTTCAGCCGACCGCTCGGCGCCAGGCACGGCGTCAATCCCGGCGCCAAGACCTGGAAGGAACTGCGTGACGAAGAAGTCGAGCAACTCGGCTTCAAGACCCAGCCCTACGTGCTTATCATCGGCGGCGGACAAGGCGGCATTGCGCTCGGGGCGCGGCTGCGCCAGCTCGGAGTGCCGACGATCATCGCCGAGAAAAACGCACGCGCCGGCGATTCCTGGCGCAACCGCTACAAGTCGCTCTGCCTGCACGACCCTGTCTGGTACGATCATCTGCCGTATATTGATTTCCCCAAGAACTGGCCGGTGTTCTCGCCCAAGGACAAGATCGGCGACTGGCTGGAAATGTACACCAAGGTCATGGAGCTGAACTACTGGACGAACACCACGGCCAAACGCGCCAGTTGGGACGACACCAGGAAGGAATGGACCGTCGTCGTCGAACGCGATGGCAAGGAGATCACGCTGCGACCCAAGCAGCTTGTGTTCGCAACCGGGATGTCGGCCAAGCCGAACATGCCGAAAATCAAAGGCATGGAAACCTTCAAGGGCGAGCAACACCATTCCTCACGCCATCCCGGTTCCGACGGCTGCAAAGGCAAGACGGTGGTGGTGATCGGCTCGAACAATTCGGCCCATGACATCTGTGCTGCACTGTACGAGGCCGGCATCGACGTAACGATGGTGCAGCGCTCGACGACGCACATTGTGCGCTCGGATACGCTGATGGAGACCCTTGGCGATCTTTATTCCGAACGTGCCGTCCGCAGCGGAATGACGACGGCGAAGGCCGATCTGCTCTTCGCCTCGCTGCCATACCGGATCTTGAATCAGTTTCAAAAGCCGGTCTACGACAAGATCCGCCAGGACGACGCCGCCTTCTATGCCGGGCTCGAGAAGGCAGGCTTCAGGCTCGACTTCGGTGACGACGATTCCGGGCTATTCATGAAGTATCTGCGCCGCGGCTCGGGCTATTACATCGACGTCGGCGCCTCGCAGCTCATCATTGACGGCAAAATCAAACTGTTCGCTGGCCAGGTCGAGGAAATCACGCCCAACGGCGTCAGGCTCGACAACGGCAAGGAATTGCCAGCGGACGTGATCGTCTATGCCACCGGCTACAGCTCGATGAATGGCTTTGTCGCCGATCTCGTGAGTCGGGAAATGGCCGACAAAGTCGGCAAGGTCTGGGGCCTCGGCTCGAATACGACAAAGGACCCCGGTCCATGGGAAGGTGAGCAGCGCAACATGTGGAAACCGACGCAGCAGGAAGGACTTTGGTTCCACGGCGGCAATCTGCATCAGTCGCGGCATTACTCGCAATTCCTATCCCTGCAGTTGAAGGCGCGCTACGAGAGCATCCCGACGCCGGTCTACGGCCTGCAGACTGTTCATCACAAGGCCTGAAATTGCCGGGTGCACAGCGGGGCCCGGATTGGCTCATGCCACTTCCGGAGCTCCGCTCTCGCTATCACAAGGTCCGCCCTGTTTTCGCTGACCGTGGCCTCAACGTGCCGAAAGGAAGTCGAGATCGAGCGCTCTCACCACGCGTTGAGGTCGCTGACGAGCTGCTTGTCCAGAGATAGGCCTTCCATGCCGCTGGAAAGCAAAATACCGCTTCGGTCATGGTGTCCACTCCCGGGCATGTTCCGTTTGTGGTGCAAAAAGTGACCGACCTCGTGCGCCATGACGCCGATGAACGCTTCGCCGTAATCGAACACGGGTGGATTGCCCTGATCGACAACCACGCATACCTGCTGATCAGGCAGAAACTCGCCCGCCGCCTCATTGTCCATTGCATCATAGTCGCCGACGAGAAAGCACGTGAGATCGGCGTCGCGCCTCTTGAACGGCACGATATCTTTTCGAAAGACATCCCGCGATATTTTTGGCTCCAGGGCTTTCTGGACCGTAAACCATGTCGCATCGACAAGGGTGAAAAAGATGTTCGCCTGAGCCCCGAACGTCCAGTTCAGCTTGGTGAGAAGCCAGGGCACATCATCCGGCGTCCATTTCGTGGCGTTGATCACTTTGCCCGAATGATCGAGGTGCTTGAGGAATTTGAACGCGATCTTGAACTCTTTGCGTGGCAGAATGGCGACCTCCAACTTGATGCCTGTGTTGCCGCGCATGGCTTTGAGTTCTGGAATACCGACACCTTTGGCCGAGACCTTGAGGGCGCGCGCAAGGCCCTCTGGCCGTGCGGCGGCATAGAGCGCTGTACGCAGTCGCAGCAACTGATCTTCGCGCTCCTGGCTTCTTTGCTTCCTGAAGCGAGTGTCGATGTATTCCTGAGCGACGCGTTCGACGTGCTCGAGGCGCACATCGTCGATCTGTAACCGATCGCGATCATACGATAGGCGAACGTCCTTGCTGTCGCGGAGGCAAACCAGGTTGAAGCCTCCCCGAGGGACGATCATGAAGCTTTGCGCGGCGTACACACCAGAATGCTGCAAGAACTGAACGAAGCTCGCCATGACATCGCTCCGGGATTGAACTACCGGAAGTGTATTGTCGATCCATGCCGGGTCAATGTGCGCTTTGGGGGCAATTCCGTACCTTCCAAAGGGGCGCAGTGTTCTCGTGCGACCCGCTTGTTTCCCGAATGCATCAGGTGACGTAGAATGTCACGGCCCTTGAAGCGGGACGTGCCGACATCACCGTCCGGGCAAACGAGCAGCACTGGTGCTATCGGCAGGCACGCTCTCCTAGAGACCGTTTCTTTTTTCGGTTTCGCACCACCGTTCACCACGAACTTTGCGCGCTGCTTTTGCAGCGGCTTGTTCGGTATGTCGGGAGAAAAGCGATGACCAAAGTCGATCGAAGATCCGCACTGGGAATCGGGTTGGCAGCAGCTTCGGCTGCCATGATCAAGCCAGCCGCCGCTCAAGCCACAGGCTACAAGGATACGACGCCTTGGCCAGGTGTCGTGGTGCGTGAATATGAAGGCGAGACACCATCCCTGATCCCAGGTTTTAAGACCGTCTCAATGCGCGATATCATTATACAGCCGGGGTCGAAGACCATGGGGCCTCCGATGATGAATGCCATGGTCTGCCACATCACCGAAGGGGAGCTTCGGCTTGAGCAGGACGGAAAGACTTTTACGGGCAAGAAGAACTTTGTCTGGACCTGCAACAAGGAAACAAAAGAACAGGCGCACAACGACGGGAGTGTGGTCGCGATTATGCGGATCACGGACCTGAAGGCTTAAGGTCCGTTTCTTTTGCAAGAGTTGATGGTAGGAGCGGATGGCGCGCGACGACGCGCCATTCGTGTGCATGGCCGCTCAGGGTCCACAAGGCGACATTCCGTGATCGGAGCCGCATCTCCGCTTGGCCTTCGAAGGCAGACATCCCCGATTTGGGAGCACACGTCCTGGGAAACCGAAGGGGCGCCACGCGGCGCCCTCCGATCTCGCCGCATGTTACGACATTGCGGCGACTTCCGCAGCGGTGTCGTAATATTCCTGGAAAAACACCAGCTTTCCCTGGCTGTATTTCAGCACATGGGCCCATTCGTTCTTGCTGACCTTGCCCGTCTTTTTCATTCGCCCGGACGATACGCCGAGCACAACGACGGTATCGCCCTGCTCGATCATTTCGCGCGGCGCAAACTCGCTGAAGTCGACATTCTCGGCGACCTTCGCGAAGAAGCCGGCAATCTCCTGCTTGCCCTTGAAATGACCAGCCCACAGCAACTTGTCCCTCGGACCGGGTGTTATCCAGGTGCAGCCGTCATCGATAAGGTCGTTGACGAGGGTCGGAATGTCGCCCTGCTGGAAAAGCTCGTAGCCCCTTTTTGCAATCTCAAGATTGGATGCCATGAACCTGCTCCTTGGGAAATGGAATGCGATGGGTTGCTCGATGAATTTTCAAAATGCTCGCGTTCTCAAATTCGTGACGTCACCCCCTCTCAATCACTGAAACCGCCGCAATGGCAGTCGATCCGGTTGATGCCGCGTCCTTTCGCATCTCACATCCCGCGCGCAAGCGCGACCGCGCCGGACAGGATGAGGGCCACGCCGGCCGCCTGGCTCAGCCTGCGGCCGAGCGGCAGCAATTTCTCGCAGGCGACATAGAGCGCAATGCCGATGATCCAGATCAGATTCATCACGCCGCTGACGAACAGCAGAGCCATCAGAAACCAGCAGCAGCCGGCACAATAGCCGCCGTGGCGAATCCCCATGCCGAACGCGCCCATCGCGCCGGGGCGCCAGTGCTGGCTGAGGAACAATAGCGGGCTCTGACAGTAGCGAAGGCAGGCGGCCTTGAGCGGCGTGAACTGGTAGAGCCCTGCGGCCAGCAGGATGACGCCGCCCAACACCGCGCTTGTGCTTGCCATCGCCATTGACAGGAGCCCGGCGTGCTCGAGCAGCCATTGTGCCAGGACAGCAACGAGGCTGAACCCGGCCCATATCGCGAGATAGCCGGCGAGAAAGACCCAGGCTTCGATTGCAGCAGAGGGGGTGCGCTCCTTGCGCTTGACGGCCGCGTACAACAGCACGGTGGGCGCCGCACTCGGCACCATCATCGCGATCATCATCACCCACCACATGGCGAACAAGAGCGCGGCATAGACAGGCGTCCATGGCATCGGCTCCATGTCCGGCATCTCGGCCATCATCTCGATATCCATGCCGGCGCCGACGGCCAGGTAGGTCCAGGCCAGCGCCACCACCGCGACAAGCCCGATCGCAACGACCAGGCGATCGCGGCGCAGCACGTGTTCGAGCAGTCTCAGCTCGGTCATGAGGCCACCTGACTGACAGCGCGGCAAATCGGACAGCGAATTCAGCCGATCAGGCGGCAACACCCTCCGGCGTCTGCGCGATGGTGGCGAGCGAGCTGTGCGTGCCCTTCGTTTCGAACTTGATCGCGCCGGTCGAGCTGATGTTGGCAGAGGCGACCTCGGCGCCGCGGTGTTCGAAGCCTTCGGGCATCACGACCTGAATTCGATGAGGAGCGCCCGTCACCGGATTCTTGATCGGCTCGACCTCCGTCTCCAGCACGCCCTTGGCGACGAGCCTCGCGACGCGTCCGTTCTTGTCGAAGGAAAATTCGAACGGCACAAACAGCGGATCGTGAACGGTGGTCACGATCAGGCTGAGAATCTGGAACAGCGTGCCTTCGGCCGAATACTTGCCGGAGAAAATGTTGAACAGCGCCTGGCGCTGCTCTGGGCTCGCGCGCTCATCGATGATGGGCTGCATCTTCCCGTTGCCTTCATGCAGCGCTCCCGGGAAGTCGACCGTGGCCGCGAAACAGAGGCCGTCGAGCTTGGTGCCCTCGAAATGCCCTTTGGTGATCCTCATGCCGACCAGCCCTTTGCAAAAGCCGTGCGTCGGCCGGGCATTGAAATCGCAGGGACAGCCAAATGCACAATTGCAATTCTTGATCCATTCGCCTTCGAGACGCCAGTCCGGTGCAGCCATGGCACATCTCCCAATATGAGCAGGACGAGGCAGCCGCTTGATAATTGTAACAATGACGTTGAGCGTTGAATTCGTTTAGCCAGGAAACTGCGAGCGCGATCGATCGTCGATCAGAAAAGCCAGCTCGCGAAGTCTGTCGTGCGGACTGCAATCTACTGTCCCAATGAAAAAAGCATATCAGCCGCCGCCCGGGGCGTACAGTGAGACGCTGCCTCGATGGGCGGGAGCGGCGTCACCGGCGGAGCTCCGCCGTTGCGCGCCAGAAGATTGGGCAAAATCAGCGGAATGGTGCCCAGGGAGGGAATATCATACGCAATTACGGACACGACGAACGACTGTTTGGTCCTTCGCAGGGTGGCGAGCGCTTGGCACGGTGGTGGAGGTTCGCTGCATCGCGAAATCCACAATCGCGAGAGCCCGCCTTATTATTGGCTCGTTATTGGCTCGCGGCCCAGCTCGCTGGGAAGCATCCTTATGGCCTGCCTGAACCCGCTGCAAACTGGTTCCCAAAGCGCAAAAGGAGAGCCTTCCGGGTCGCCTGCGCCGATATCACAAGTATCGGTGGTTGCGGAGGCACGCAACACACGCTTCTTGCGATTGATCGATCAGGAAATTCCGAGGTTCATTGCATAAGCGGAAGATCCACGACGGTGTTGGACCAGCACCTCCAACACGTAAGCGGAGACGCGGCGCCGGTTGCCAACTAACTCAGCGGGCGCGATCCCGCCCCCTATAGACCAGTCGCGGTCTGGCCCAACGAGCCGACGCGAGTCCAAATTGGTTTGGTCGGAAGTGGGCCATGAAGAAATATCGATCAAGTTTCAGCAACTGACAGTTCGTTGGAGGAACAGGCGCGAAAAGTTCGAATTGGCTTTGGGCGATATCACGACTGGCCCAGCGTTTAGGAAAGTTCTTCGCGATACGGCGACAGGAGTCGAAGGGTGAAAAGGCACCTTCTTTTGATCTCTTGCGCACTTGCTGGGATAACGATCCTGCACTGCACCGCACTTGCGGAGACTGCCAAGCCAAACCCGGCTACTGCTCCCAGATCCGCACCCGACAAGACAGACGGACAGAGCTCGAAGACAGTTGAGGATTGCGAGGAGGAGTGGAGGGCCGATCGGGAAGCGATGATGAAACGCGATATGACGGAAGAGTCCTATGTCAAACAGTGCAGCGTAAAGGATGACGTGCCACCTATTCCCGAACCGAAGACGAATGCCGCTCCCTCGAGCCGCCCCAGATAGATCCGCCGGCCGCTAGCCAGTAGCGGCAAGCGTTCGAAATCCGGGGCAAATGATCAACTCTGCGCGAGCCGCCAATACCTGACGGCTAGTTTATGTCACGTTTCGCGCTGTGAAACGTTAGCGACGAGTTTGCTGTCATTTGCGACTGGTGTGCTGATGTTCAAGCATGTCACTATTGATCGCGGTCGCCGCGGACTGTTGGGCGCTGCAGGAGCGCTGATCCTCCAGGCGGCGCTCCGACCGACGACCGCATCGGGTCAGGACGCTGCTGGTCCGAAGATGAAAATCGGCATTATCGGCGCGGGTCACGTCGGCAGCACGATCGGCAGCCTTTGGATCGGGGCAGGCCATCCCGTCTTCTTTTCATCGCGTCATCCGGAGGAGTTGCGGGACCTCGTCGCGCGCCTCGGCCCACTTGCACAGGCCGGCACAGTCGATCAGGCCATTGCATTTGGCGATGTCGTCTTCATTGCCGTGCCTTACGGCGCGCTGCCGCAGATCAGCAGGGATTACGGCAAATCGCTGGCGGGGAAGATCGTGCTCGATGCCAACAACGCCGTGGCCAGCCGCGACGGCGCCATTGCCGACGAGGTCGAGCGCAGCGGCATCGGTGTTACATCGCAGAAGTATCTGCCCGGCGCGAGGCTGGTGCGCGCCTTCAACACGCTCAACTACAGGATCTTTGAACAGGAAGCGAAGCGGCCCGCCCCCAGGCTCGCGGTGCCGATTGCGGGCGATGATCAGGAGGCAGTCCAGGTCGCAGCGCAACTGGTGCGCGACGCCGGCTTTGATCCGGTGGAGGTCGGCAAACTGGCCGATGCGAGCCGCTTTCAGCGCGGCGCGCCGGGATATGGTCAGAATGTGAGCGCCGCGGAGCTCAGGCAGAAGCTGTCGCTGGCACCATGATGGCTTCCGCAGCGGCTCTCGGCGACTGGCTGCAGCGCACGGTGCCCGGTACCGCGCGAGAGCGGCAAACGGCGCTGTGGTCGTTCGCGTATTTCTTCACCTTGCTCGCCGCATACTACGTGCTGCGTCCGCTGCGCGATCAGATGGGCATTGCGGGCGGGACCAAAAACCTGCCCTGGCTGTTCACGGCCACCTTTGTCAGCCTGCTCGTCGCACAACCGATCTACGGAGCGCTGGTGGCGAGGTTGCCGCGGATCAGGTTTATTCCGATCGTCTACCACTTCTTCGTCGCCAACCTCCTTCTGTTTTGGCTGTTGCTGTTCCTGGACGTCGAAAAAGTTATCGTGGCGCGCGTGTTCTTCGTCTGGGTCAGCGTCTTCAACCTGTTTGCGGTCGCGGTGTTCTGGTCGTTCATGGCTGATCTCTTTACGTCGGAGCAGGGCAAGCGCCTGTTCGGGTTCATCGGTGCTGGAGGGACGGCTGGCGGGCTTCTGGGTCCCATCATCACGATCTGGCTGTCCGGGCCGCTCGGTCCGATCAACCTCTTGATCGCGGCCGCCATCTTGCTTGAACTGGCTGTGCTCTGCGTTCAGCGAATTGAGCGCGTGGCCGAACCACCGGCGGAAGTAGATGCTCCACAGCAGCGCATTGGCGGCAGCGCGTTCGCAGGCTTGTCCGAACTGATACGCTCGCCCTATCTCGTGGGTGTGGCCGGCTGGGTCAGCTTGCTTTCGTTTGGCGCGACGATTGCGTATTTCGCGCAGGCCAACATCGTGTCGGCAACGATGCACGACGCGGCAGCGCAAACCCGCCTGTTTGCAGCTATCGATCTCGCGGTGGGCCTCTTGAGCCTGGCAACACAGGTTTTCGCCACCGCCGCATTCCTCGAGCGCTTCGGCACTGGCATTTCGGCCGCGGCTTTGCCCGCCATCTATGTCGTGGGCTTCGGCGCGCTGGCGATTGCGCCGAGCCTGTCGGTCGTGGTGGCACTCCAGGTCGCACAGCGCTGGATGAATTTTGCAATCGCAAATCCGGCGCGGCAGGTCTTCTTCACCGTGGTTGGACGCGAGGAAAAGTACAAGGCCAAGAACCTGATCGACGTGGTGATCTACCGCGGCTCCGACGCGCTGTATGGCTGGGTCTATCACAGCCTGCAGGCGCTGGGACTCAAGCTTGGCGCCATCGCGCTCTGCGCGCTGCCGATCGCAGCGGGCTGGGTCCTTCTCTCGACCGCGCTGGGGCGAACGCAGGAGCGTCTTTCGACGAAAGCAGATGACGAAGGAGCGCCGGCATGCCGATCCGAATGACCCGCCAAGTGACCCGCCGCGACCTTGCTGCACTCACCGGCGGATTTCTGGTATCGACCAGAGCCGTTGCCCAAACCCAAACGGAGACACAGCCCCTCACCCGTGCGATTCCCACCAGCGGCGAGCGCATTCCCGCCGTTGGACTAGGCACCGCCTATGTTTTCGATGATAACAACGAAGCGACCCGCAGCAAGGCCGATGCGATCGTGCAGGCGCTGATCAAGAATGGCGGACGGCTGATCGACACGGCGTCAACCTACGGCGACGCGGAGAGCGTGCTGGGCCAGGTCACGGCAACGGCAGGACTGCGCGACAAGCTCTTCCTCGCCACCAAGCTCGAGTCGCCCGACGCCCGGGAACTCAAGCGATCCCTGGCTCGACTGAAGACCGCAAGCGTTGATCTGCTGCAGCTCCACAACGTCAGGAGCAAGCAACAATCTCTCGAACGCTTCAGGGAGTGGAAGAAACAAGGCCTATGCCGCTATGTCGGCATCACTTCGACGTTCCGCCGCGACTATCCCGCGCTCGAGGCCGTGCTGGAACGGGAGAAACCTGATTTCGTCCAGATCGACTATTCACTCGACAACCGCGGGGCTGAAAAAGCCATCCTGCCACTGGCGGCCGAAATCAGAGCCGGCGTGTTGACGGCCTTGCCTTACGGCAATGGCAGATTGTTCAAGGCGGTGCGCGGCAAGGAATTGCCGGACTGGGCGCGAGTGTTCGCGAACTCGTGGGGACAGTTCTTCCTGAAATATCTGCTCGCCGACTCGCGTGTGACCGCCGTGATCCCCGGGACCGGCGATCCCAGCCACATGACGGACAACGCTGGCGCGATGCGTGGCCCGTTGCCCGATCCCGATCAGCGCCGTCGAATGATCGAGTTCGCCGATTCGCTTTGATCATGACTCGCCGTCGCCACGGGGGCGCAGGTTGCCGAGCAGTGTCGTCGATCTCTGAACCCCAAGCGGAGAAATCCGCGAGCGCCCTTCGCGCCGATCATCCAGCGAACGCGATCGTACAGGATCGTGCTCCAGCGTGGAAACCGCCAACTCTCGGGCCACCGGCGTCGGATCGACGATCGACGACAATATCGCCTCCGGCCGCGCGAGAACGTGTTCGATGTGCCGCTTGCCGATGAGACCCGCTCCCATCACTGACAGGGGGACGGGTGCACTCATACGATGCTATCCCTTCTTCTCATCAAGCAGCTTGGCCACACGACGCAAGCCGAGCAGATAACCCTGAGTGCCGAAGCCTGCGATGACCCCATCAGCTCGTTTGGAGACAAACGAGTGGTGGCGGAATTCCTCGCGTTTGTGCACGTTGGAAATGTGCACCTCGATCATTGTCCCCTCGAACGTGTTCAAAGCATCCAGGATGGCGACCGACGTATGGGTGAAAGCCGCGGGATTCATTACGATGCCGGCAGCCGTCTCGCGCGCCTCGTGGATCCAGTCGATCAGCTCGTATTCTCTGTTGGATTGATGAAAGCGAATCTCCAGGCCAAGCTCCTTGGCTAGCGCTCGGCAATCCCGCTCCACATCCGCAAGCGTCTCGTGACCGTAGATGTGGGGCTGGCGCTTGCCAAGCAAATTGAGATTTGGCCCGTTGAGGACGTAGACAAGACGACTCATAGAAGAACTCCGTTCAGTGATGGGCGAGGATCTCACCAAGGAACTGCTTGGTGCGGGCGTGCTGTGGATTGCGGAAGAAAGCGTCGGGCGCGCCTTCTTCGATGATCTGGCCTTCGGCCATGAAAATCACACGATCAGCAACCTGGCGGGCAAAGCCCATCTCGTGGGTGACGCAGATCATGGTCATGCCGTCGTTGGCGAGGCCTATCATCGTATCGAGTACCTCCTTGACCATTTCGGGATCGAGAGCCGAGGTCGGCTCGTCAAACAGCATCACCTTGGGCTGCATGCAGAGCGCACGCGCAATCGCGACGCGCTGTTGCTGGCCGCCCGAAAGTTGGGCTGGATACTTCTCGGCCTGATCACCGATGCGCACGCGCTCAAGGTATTTTCGTGCGGTCTCTTCCGCCTCGGTCTTGCTGATGCGGCGCGCGCGAATAGGCGCGAGTGTACAGTTCTGCAAGACCGTCATATGCGGAAAAAGGTTGAAGCTCTGAAAGACCATTCCGATGTCCTGACGTACGACATCGATAGCCTTGATGCTGTCGTCCAGGCGATGACCATTCACTACAATGCTGCCCTGCTGGATCTCCTCCAGGCGGTTGATACAGCGGATCAGCGTCGACTTGCCCGAACCGGACGGACCGCAGAGCACGATCTTTTCGCCCTTGCGCACGGTGAGATCGACGTTGCGGAGAGCTTGGTACCCGCCGTACCGCTTCTGCACGCTCTTCATTTCGATCAGGATCTGGTCCCGCATGCTGGTCTCCGCTATCGGGCGGCGGCCAACGCGGATCGCGCGTCGGCCGCTCGCAGTGGCTACTGGACTGTGAAAGGAACGCCTGGGACCGAATCAGGGAAGATCGGCACGGGCGCCTTCATCCATTTGGCGTAAAAGGCGGCCAACTTGCCGTTAGATTTGATCTGGTCGATGAATTCGTTGGCCGTCTCGTTCCACTCCTTCTCTCCGAGGCGCGTGCAGGCCCCGTTGTACAGAGCAGTGAAGTGAAGCTTGGGCTCGAACCCAAGTTCAGGCTTTGCGGCGTTCAGACGCTGGGGGTAGAAGCTGTTCGCGCCGACGGCCTGCACCTGACCGGAGAGCAGCGCCTGGATCGTGGCCGCGTCATCATCAAACCTGCGGATTTCGGTGCCTGCTGGAGCGCTATTGGTGACCTGGGTGTCCTGCGTCGAGGACCTCGGAACGCCAATAACGTACTTGCCCATATCGGCATTGCTATTGATCGGGGTCGCCTGGGCAGCGACAAGCGTGATCTCGTTGGCGACATACGGCTTGGAATATTGCACCGCCTTCGCGCGCTCGGGCAGCATGGCCATGGTTGCGAACAGAATGTCTACGCGGCCTGTGGTCAGCGCCGGAATACGATTGGCCACCGCCAGCGGGACGAACTCGGCCTTCACGCCGAGATAGTCAGCGAAGGCGCGCCCCATATCGGCATCGATGCCGTCCTGCTTCCCCGAGCTATCGACATAGCCCCAAGGAGGATTATCGCCCTGAATGCCGATGACGACGACGCCCTTCTTCTTAACGTCTTCCAGAGTGCCCGCCTGCGATTTACTTGCGACGGCGATAGCCCCCAGCGTCAGCAGCGCAATGCCGAACTGGCGACGATTGAGTGAAAACAACATATCTCCTCCCGATGATGGCTGTATGTGATTGAGCAGGTGCGCCCGTTCCTACCTTTGATTGGCCAGGGCGAGCCTGGCCTCCATGCGACTGCCCCACCATGAGAGTGGCCAGCAGAGGATGAAGTACATTGCGCCGACCACGCCGAAGACGAGCAACGGCTGGAAGGTTTGGTTCGATACGATTTGACCGGCGCGGGCGAGTTCGATGAAACCAACGATGGCGGCGAGCGAAGTGCCCTTGATGAGCTGTACGAGATAGCCGATGGTCGCCGGCAGCGAGATGCGGATCGCCTGCGGCAGCACGATGTCGCGCATGCGGGACGAATAGTGCAGTCCAAGCGCCATCGCCGCCTCGGTCTGGCCGCGCGGCACGGCCTGTATCGCTCCGCGCCAAATCTCACCAAGGAAGGCGGAGGCGTTCACGGTGAAACCGATCGCCACCGCGACGAAGGCGTCGAGCTTCAGCCCGGTTAGCGCCAATCCGTAGTACACGACGAAAAGCTGCAGCAGCAGCGGAGTGCCCTGGAATATCCCGATGTAAATGCGGATGACCCGCTCTACCCCCTTATGACCACAGGTGCGCAGCAATGCGACAGCTAGCCCCACCGTGCAGCCGCCTGCAAACGCGACCAGCGTAAGCAGCATCGTCCATTGCAACCCACGCAGCAGGAAACCGAACTCAGGAGGACCAAAATGCGGTGCCATGATCTCCCCCTCAGCGTGTCGGATATGAGAAGAAGCGGTGAGAGACGACCGAGAAGCCCAGCATCAACAGCCAGGAGATCGCGAGATACAGGAAGGTTACGGAAAAATAGACCTCGAAGCTGCGGAATGTGTCGCTTTCGATGCGCTGCGCAACCGAGGTCAATTCGTAAGCCGATACGGCCGAACAGATCGATGAGGTCAGCGTCAGCATGATGAACTGCCCCGTGAGCGAGGGGTAGATCGCGCGAAGTGCGGGCTTGAGCACGATGAACCGGAATACCTGCCATTTATGCAGTCCGAGCGCGTAGCCGGCCTCTACCTGTCCCTTATGAATAGACTGTACCCCGCCGCGGATGATCTCGATGGCGTAGGCGCCGCCATTGACACCAAGTGCGATAATGGCGGTGGCAGTCGGATTGAGCTTCAATCCGATGAGCGGCAGAGCAAAGAACAGAAAGAAGATCTGCACCAGGAAAGGCGTGTTTCGCACGATCTCGACGAAGCCGATCACGCTGGCACGCAACCAGGCCGCCCTCGCATCGCGTGCCGCGACGCCGGCGACACCGATAATCATTGCGAGCGTCATTCCGGCAAGCGCCAGGCCCAACGTACCCACGCACCCCCACAGTAGCGCGGGCATTGCATGCCAAACCACCGAGAAATCGAGCGTGTAGCCCATCTTGCGTTTCCTCTCGGGCGTTGTGCGTGCCGCTCGCCCATCGGCCGGGTGTCACCCTCCCAGGGATGCAAAAGTGGCGAAGAAGACGTCTGGATCAGGTGAGATGCCCGTGAACAGGCGGAATGCTTCGGTGCCCTGGAAGATCGCCATGCCACCGCCATCGACGGTGCGGCAGCCGAGGGCACGTGCCGCCCGCAGCAGTGCAGTTTCCAGTGGGAAGTAGACGATCTCAGCGACCCACAAATCGGGACGCAGCAGGGCCGTCGGCAGCGGCGTGCCCGGATACTTGTCCATGCCGATCGGCGTTGCGTTGACAATTCCGTCTGCGGCAGCCACTGCCGCTGCAACATCCTGGCCGACCCCTAAGCGCGCTTCTGCAAATCGGGGGGACAATCCGTCGACCACGCCCTGCGCCTTGGCGGAGTCGAGGTCTATGATGGTCAGTTCCTTCACGCCGAGCTTCATGAGCGCGAAAGCTGCCGCCGCGCCTGCACCACCCGCGCCGAATTGGACAACGCGGCCGAGCGGCGCACCCCCCATGTTGCGGCGAAAGTTCTCGGCGAAGCCGAACCAGTCGGTGTTGTGGCCGGTCATTCGGCCATTCCTGATGACCACGGTATTCACC
Organism: Bradyrhizobium sp. ISRA430; assembly: GCF_029909975.1. Lineage (NCBI taxonomy): Bacteria > Pseudomonadati > Pseudomonadota > Alphaproteobacteria > Hyphomicrobiales > Nitrobacteraceae > Bradyrhizobium > Bradyrhizobium sp. ISRA430. Next base: position 6,151,587 of record NZ_CP094516.1, on the reverse strand, counting down.
GCACCAAGCGCTTCTGCATCCGACGAGAGCTCGTCCAAGAGTGGAAGGATCACCTGCTTGCACGGATGCGTCACGTTCAATCCGCTGAAACCCATCCGCTTCGCGGCGGTGAGCAATTCGGGCAAGGCTTCGACGCCGAGCTTCAACTCGGCCAGATCGATCTTCTTGTAGAGATAGCGAATGCCGGCGGCGTCGGCGGCCGCTTCGTGCATGGGCGGGGTGCGGGACGCAGCGATGCCGCTGCCGATCAGGCCGACGAGAAAGCTGGACTTCGGATGCATGCTCGGCATCACGTCAGCTCAATGAGACGGTCAGTTCGGCGATGACCTGAGCAGTATTCGGTCGAACGCCGCGCCACCAGGCAAAAGCTTCCGCCGCCTGCTCGACCAGCATGCCGACGCCGTCGGCCAGCTTGGCTACGCCTTCTGCGCGGGCAGCCTTTAGAAAAGGGGTCAATCCTTTCCCATAGGCAAGTTCGTACGCCAGCTCCGCGCCCTGGAAGACATTGCCCGGAAGCGGAGGCATTTCACCTCGCAGGCTGGCCGATGTCGCGTTGACCACGACGTCATAACCCTCGGCGAGATCGGCCAGTTCAGCATAGCCGCTGACAATCAGGGGACCACAGCCGGCAAACTCTTCGACCAATGCCACCGCTTTCGACAGCGTACGGTTGACGAGAACAAGCTCAGACGGCTCCTGGCGCAGGAACGGCAGCAGCGCACCACGCGCTGCTCCCCCAGCGCCGAGCATCAGGACGCGCCGGCCGGCCATTTTGACGCCGAGATTGACCGCGATGTCACGCACCAGGCCGATCCCGTCGAAATTCTCGGCAATGATCCGATCGCCGTCGAATTTCAGGCAATTTGCGGCGCCTGCTCGTTTGGCGCTCTCTGAAAGCTCGTTTGCATAGGCGAAGGCATCGAGCTTGAATGGGGCGGTGATGTTCAGCCCCTTGGCGCCCTCGGCCCGGAATTGATCGACCCGTTCGTTGAAGCCATTGAGTGGCCCCTCGATCGCCTCATAGACGAGGTCTTGTCCCGTCATCTTGGCGAAAGTGCCGTGGATGAGGGGTGATTTGCTGAAGCCGATCGGGTTGCCAATCACCGCATAACGATCGCTCATGGTTCACTCCTGCACGGCGGATTCGTTGTAGAGGACGCCGTCGCGCACCATCGCCTCGACGAGCTCGGCCGACAGCCCCAACGAGGCGGCAATGCGGCGATTGTCCTGGCCGAGCAGTGGTGCCGGAGTGCGCACCGTGGTGTCGCAATCGGAGAAACGGAATGGCAGGTTCGGCAACGTCACCTTGCCGAGCACAGCATGTTCCTGCTCGACCAGCATGCCGCGCGCGTGGATCTGCGGGTCCTTCACGACCTCTTCAATGGTCTGCACGGGAGCGGACGGCACACCTGCTTCATCGAGTGCGGCAAGACAAGCATCCCGGGACGGCTGCGACAGCGTCCAGTTGCGCACGACGTCCATCGCTTCGGCATAGTGGGCGTTGCGCGCGGCAGGCGTGGTGAAGCGCTCGTCGGATAACAAACTGCTTCCTCCGATCAGCGTCGCCAATCGTCGCCAGGCATCATCGACTTGCGCGGCGATAACAAGATTGCCGTCCTTGGCCGGAAAGACGCCGTAGACGGTGGAATCCGGCTGACCGCTTCCGGTTTGCTTCGGCAGGTCGGTACCGCCGGAGAGGAAGTACCGCTGAACCGCATAGTCGTGCATCGAGACCATGCAGTCGTACAACGCCAGATCGATATGCTGACCGCGCCCGGACGACGCGCGGCCGACCAGCGCTGCATTGATGGCAGCCACACCGTGAATGCCGGTATACATGTCGGCCAGTGGCATCCGCAGCAGCGGCGGCGCTTCACCGGGGGAGCCAAGTTGCGCCAGAGCGCCCGACATCGCCTCTGCGATCAGGCCGAAGCCTGGGCGGTCAGCATAGGGACCGGTGTGGCCATAGGCGGAGACTGAGCAGTAGATCAGTCTGGGATTCCGCGCCGACAGCGCCTTGTAACCGAGCCCGAGGCGCTCAAGTGCGCCGGGGCGGTAGTTCTCGATGAAGACGTCGGCTGTGTCGACCAGCTTCATCATCATGTCGAGACCACGCGTGTCGCGCAGATCGATGCACAAGCCCTGCTTGCCCATGTTCTGCTGCAGGAAGTAGCCGGATTGTCCGTCCTTGAAATAGCCGTGGGCGCGGCCCGCATCGCCTTCCTTCGGACGCTCCACTTTGATGACTTCCGCGCCCATCGCGGCGAGGCAACGGCCCATGAACGGGCCTGCCAGAAAATGGCTGTAGTCGATGACGCGAACGCCTTTGAGCGGCAGATCTTGCCCCGTCATGCCTGCTCTCCTACGGCATTGTTCTTCGGGCGCATCGGAATCATCAGCCGATGCTCACCGAGCTGCACCACTTCGCCGCGCTGATTAATCAGCTCCGAGGGCAGCACCACGATGCCCCACCCCTCACGCTTGGTGGTGCGCATCGAGCCGACGCGGAACTTCACGTGCACGGTGTCGCCGAGCTTGATCGGCAGCTTGAAATCCCACGTCCAGCCCAGCGACATTCCCGGAAGGAAGCGGTAGTCGGCACGGGTCTTCAAACCGTCGGCCAGCGACAGACCAAACAGCCCGTGCGCGACGCGCGTGCCGAATGGTGTGGTCTTGGCGTATTCCTCGTCGACATGGACCGGCGTGAAATCACCCGTCAGTTCGGCATAGGCATTCACCATCGCTTCGGTGACCGTCACAGAGGGGGTGACGCATTCGTCACCGACCTTGGCATCATCCCAGTAGCGCTCATCGGTCATGTCGCGTCTTCCTCTAACTCTAGGCACGAGGATTAATCGCCAGGGCGGCTTCCACAGCGCCGGCGCTCGCTTGCAAGATTTCGACGTTGAGCCCGCCCGGAAGCTCGAGCCAGTTCGGCCCGGCGGGTAGCGCCTTGGCGCCCCAGGCGGCGGCACGGGCGAGCACGCCTGCGTAATCGTCGACCATGATGCCGAGATGGGCGAGACGCCCCTCCGGCCCGACAAAATGCGGATCCTCGATGAGTTGCACGCTTCCGAGCACCCATACCTGACGCGGGCGCGCGCCGTCGGCGGGTTGCTCGTCGCGAATGGCAAGACCAAGCACCTCACGAAAGAAGCCGACGTGATGATCGACATCCGCCACGCGGATCGCGACGTGTTCAATGTACGCGCGGGGCAACGACATCGTCTCAGGCCTTTCCCGGATAGTCGCTGCGGGCGTATTCGAGCCCTTTGACGAGCGCGACGAGGGTCGAGTTGACGGGGGTCGGCACGTTGAGCTTGGCGCCCCAACGCACGACAGAGCCGTGGATGTAGTCGACCTCGGTCAGATTGCCGGACTGCAAGCTCTGCAACATCGACGTCTTGAACTCGGGCGGCAGTCCGGCAGACGCCATCGTCCAGGCTCGGCGCGGATCGGCGATCGAGATCTTCACGCCGGCCGCCTGCGCGACCGCGATGCCCTCCGAGATCGCGGCCAGCGCGCAATCTTCCAGGATCGGTAGCGAATAGAGACCGCCGTAAGTCAGCCCGGTAACGGCGGTAATCCCTCCTCCAGCGACGTTGATGAACAACTTGTCCCACATCGTGCCCAGGATGTTGTCGCTGAGCAGCGTGAGAATGCCGGCACGATTGAACGTCTCGGAGATTCGCTGTGCGCGTTCCGTCAAGCGTCCATCGAACTCGCCGATGATGGTTTCCTTGCCGATGACCCCGGAGCGCACATGACCGGGGCCGAGCAGCACGCCGCCGACGTAGGTCTTACCTGCCATGACCCTGTCACGGCCGACTTCCTCCGAAAGGATGTCTTCGTGACCAAGCCCGTTCTGAAGCGACATCACGACCGTCTGCGGCCCGATGATCGGCGCTGCCGTCCGGATCGCATCCCGCGTGTGATAGGATTTGACGAGGACGATGACGAGGTCCGCCACGATGCCGACCTGGCTCGGGGAGGTGCAGGCAGAGACCTTCACGACGGTCTCGGCGTCACCTTCGAGCATCCGCAGACCACTGGCATTGATCGCGTCGACATGGGCCTGAAACGGATCGATCAACCAGACCTCGGCACCGCCGCGCGCCAGCGTGCCGCCGATGGTCGAGCCCAGGGCTCCTGCTCCGATAAAGCAGATCCTCATCCGAACGCTTCTCCCTCACCCATTTTGGTGTTGGAAGCGTGCTAGCAGGCCGCCTGGTATTTGGATATGCTATGATCCTTATATCCATTATTGCAGATCGCAATGAAGCACCAAGACGCCTCCGAGACGAACCTGCTGGAGCCGCGCCTGCTCCGGCTCTTCGACGCATTGTTCGCCACGGGCAGCGTTACCAAGGCGGCCGAGAAGCTCGGTCAAAGTCAGCCGACCATTTCGATCTGGCTGGCCCGCCTGCGCAAGGAGTTGGACGACCCGCTCTTCACTCGGTCGGCGGAGGGAATGCTGCCGACCCCGCGCGCCGAGGCGCTCATCGGCACGGCCAGACAGGCGTTGGAGATGCTGCGGCGTCTGGCGGAGCTTCGTCCCGAGTTTGATCCGGCGACGGCAAAGCGGCACTTTGTGATCTGCATGACGGATGCGAGCCACATCACGCTGCTTCCGGCCATCCTCGCCTACGTTCGTCGTGTTGCGCCGGGCATCCGAATCGAGGCGGCGCAGATCGGCGGCGATACCCCACGAATGCTGCAGTCTGGCGAGGCCGATCTGGCGCTCGGCTACATCTCGGACCTCGACGCCGGGCACTTCCAACAAGCGCTCTTTCCGCAGGATTGGGTCTGCCTGGCGAATGCAAAACATGCCCGGATCCGCGACCGCATCACCGCAAGTGATTTCAGGCGTGAGGCGCACGTCGTCATTCGCTCCGGCACCGGACATCAGTTGCTCGCGGACGCCCTACAGGAGCAGCGGATAGTCCTTGACGTTGCGCTCGAGCTACCGGGCTTTTTGGGGTTACCCGCAATCATCGGCACGACTGACCTGATCGCCACCCTTCCAAGGCACATCGGCGAAACGTTGGCTCACTATTACGGACTGCGCGTGCTCGACTGTCCGCTGGCGATCGCCGGCTTTACGGTGAAGCAATATTGGCACGCCCGCTTCCATCACGACCCGGCAAGCCAATGGTTGCGTGACGTGTGCGGTGAGCTCTTTCAACAGCAGGAAGTGCGGGGTCTACATCGTTCCGGGCGGCCAAAAAAACGAAGGCCACGCGATTTGCCGTCGTAAGGGAGCGCTTATTGGTCGCGCGGACATCGCTAGAACGGCGGTTGCGGGCCCGGATTCGAACATACGGAAACTCGCGCACTACCAGGAAGATAAATCCGCGAACTCTTCCCGCGATCATTTGGCGAGCATGATCGTACAACATCGTGCTTCAGCGTGGAAAAGCGCAGTTTTGGTGCCCAGGGAGGGGAACATACGTAATCACCGACAAGACAAGCTGCTGTTTGTCCTTAATATGGTGGCCTGAGTCCCCGGGAGGGTGGCGGAGTTTTGCTGCCGCGAAACCCCACAATTGCGGGAGCTTTTCTCATCGCCGGGGCAGGCTGGCCCGCTGGAAAGCGTCTTTATAGCCTGCTGAAGCCGCCCCTTGTCCCCTCCCCTGGCGGTTCAACTTGGCCTAGGAGTAGCTGACCATCCCCGAATCGCGGCAGCGACAACCGCAAGCGTCGCCTTCGCGCCATCGGCCTCGCCCTTCTCGAAATCGCCTTCCGTCTGCGCCATCGCATTCGTGACGTGCGCAAAACAGACGACGGGACTGCCGCTCTTCGCGCTGAAGGCATAGAGAGCGGCGGCCTCCATCTCGACGGCGAGCGCGCCCAGATCCCGCGCTCGCGAGATGGCGGCCTCGGTCTCGCGATAGGGGGCATCGGTCGTCCACGTTGCGCCCCGATGCATCGTGATGCCCGGCAGAGCCCACCCGGCCTGCTCGACATTCGTGAGTAGCGACGCGTCAGGTGCTTCGGCGAAGGTCGAGCCCGGTAGGTAATGATAGCTCGTCCCCTCGTCGCGCAGCGCGCGGTCGATGAGCACGAAGTACGGCGTCGGCCCGATCGGAGTGATTTGTCCGGCTGACGTGACGCTGACGAGCAGCCGGCAGCCGGACGCGAAAAGTTGCTCGGCGACCAGCACGGCGAACGGCGCGCCCACGGCGCAGCCGACGATCCCAACCTCGCCCAAGCCGTCGAGATCGAAGGCAAGAAGCTCCGTGTGATAGCAGGCCCAGCCTTCATGGACACGGCCGGCGCCGGTCCGCTTGAGGTGACGGACGACGTCACCGTCCGGATCGAGGACGCAAAGCTCCGGGACAGTGGCGAGCGGCAATTGCCTCTGCCGGCGCGCCTCCCTCAACAGCGCTTCGGGCCGAAAGACCGAGGGCGCGTTGTGGTCCTTGAGGCCGACAATCGGCCACGCGGCTTCTGCGCGATGAGGCTTATCATCCATGATGCACCTGATCGGCTTGTCTCAAGCGAGGGCTTCGACCGGCAGGCCGGCGGCTTTCCATTCGGGATAGCCGTCCTCGAGCCGGCGGACGCGATAGCCTTGGGCCCGGAGCGTTGCGACCGCTTCGAACGAAAGGACGCAGTAGGGGCCGCGGCAGTAGGCGACCACCTCGCGCCCCTTCGGAAGTTCGCCGAGCCGTCGTTCCAGTTCGCCAAGCGGGATGTTGAGCGCGCCCGGCAGATGGCCAAGAGCGAACTCGTCATCAGGACGGACATCGAGCACGGTGACCAGATCGTCGTGCAATCTTGCGACCAGATCATCTCGCGAGACCGGTTCGAGCGCGTCGCGGGCGTGGAAGTAGTCGGTCACGACGCGGCCGATCTCGGCGACATTCCGCTCGCCGACCCGACCTAGCGCCTTCATCAGCGCGACCACTTCGGTATCGCCGGCCAGGCGATAGAGAACATGTTTACCGCGACGCTCCGTCTCGACGAGGCGTGCACGCCTGAGGATCTGCAGGTGGCGCGAGGTGTTGGCGAACGTCAGATGGGCGCGGGCCGACAGCTCCTCGACGCTGCGCACCCGCTGGGCGAGATGCTCCAATAATTCAAGCCGATGCGGATGGCCCAACGCCTGCGCCACCTCGGCGAGGTTCTCATAAATCGCGTGTTTCGGTCCGGCACTTGACACGGCAGCTCCTGAATATATCAATCAGCAGATTGATTGAATATCACTAGCCGCTCTTTGAGAGGAGTGCAAGTCCATGATCCTCCGCCAGTTCTTGCATAGCGAGCCCATCGGCATTTCCTACCTCTTCGGCTGCGGCGGCAAGGCGGCCGGCGCGGTCGTCGACCCTGTCGGCGACATCCAGCCCTATCTGCAAGCCGCCGACAATGCCGGCATGCGCATTCACTTCGTCATCGACACGCATGTTCATGCCGACCACCTCTCGGCGGGACGGGCTCTCGCGGACGCAGCGGGGGCGTCCTACGTGCTCTCATCGAACGCGGGTGTGTTGTTTCCGTTCAAGGGGGTTGGCGACGGCGACGTCCTTACGCTTGGCAACGTCACGGCGACCGTTCTCCACACGCCGGGTCACACACCCGAGCACATCTGCATTCTTGTGACCGACCGGACGCGCGCGAACGAGCCCTGGTTCGTCCTGACCGGCCACACTCTGATGGTCGGCGATCTCGGCCGTACCGAGCTCGCCGCCAGCGCCGAAGAAGGCGCCAAGCAACTGTTCCGCAGCGTGCGCAAGCTGAAGGGCTTGCCTGATTACGTCGAGGTACTGCCCGGCGCCTATGCGGGTTCGGTTTGCGGCCGTCGGCTGAGCGGCAAGCCGTGGTCCACGATCGGCTTCGAGAAGCGGCACAACCAGGCCTTAGTGATCGCGGACGAGGCCGAATTCGTCCGGTTCATGGTCGCCGAGATTCCACCGGCCCCGCCGGAGGCCGCGAAGATCAGAGCCGCCAATTCAGGCGTCACTGCTGCTGCGGCCTGACGCCATGAGCGAAGCCGTATCCGCGTCACAAGCGGCCACATCGGTCAGGCTGGGACTGAAGGAGAACTGGCCGCAATTCGCGCTACTCGTCCTCATCAACGCTTTCGTCGGCGGCATGGTCGGGATCGAGCGCACCGTCGTGCCGCTGATCGGTGCCGAGGAATTCAGGGTCGAGACGACCACGTTTGTCATGTCCTTCATCGTCAGCTTCGGCGTCGTGAAGGCGTGCGCCAATCTGGTGTCCGGGCAACTCGCCGACAACTGGGGGCGCAAGCGTGTCCTCGTCCTGGGCTGGCTCGCCGGGCTGCCGGTGCCGTTCATGATCATTTGGGCGCCGAGCTGGACGTGGGTCATTGCCGCAAACGCGCTTCTCGGCATCAACCAGGGTTTTGCCTGGTCGATGACCGTGATCATGAAGATCGATCTGGTTGGGCCGAAGTCGCGCGGACTCGCTGTCGGCCTGAACGAGTTCGCCGGCTATCTCGCGGTCGGCGTGACCGCCTATCTCACCGGGTACATTGCGTCGGAATACGGGCTGCGGCCGGCGCCGATCTACCTCGGCGTTGCCTACGCGATCCTCGGCTTGGCCCTCTCCATTCTGCTGGTGCGCGACACGCGCGAGCATGTGCGGTTGGAGACGGCGGGGCACGCCCGGCAGGCCGCTCCAATCAGCTTCAAGGAGATATTCCTCCTCACCTCCTTCAGGGATCGCAACCTGTTCGCGGCGTCCCAGGCCGGCCTCGTCAACAACCTCAACGACGGCATGAGCTGGGGCATCTTCCCGCTGTTCTTCGTGTCCTTTGGTCTTTCGGTCGAACGCATCGGGGTCCTGAAGGCGGTCTACCCGGCAGTCTGGGGCATCCTGCAGGTCGCCACGGGTCCTCTGTCCGACCGCTGGGGCCGCAAGGGCCTGATCGCAGCCGGCATGTGGATTCAGGCCGCCGGCCTGTTCCTGACGGCCGCGACCAGTCACTTCGAGTGGTGGCTGGTCGGCAGCCTGCTGCTCGGTGTCGGTACGGCCATGGTGTATCCGAGCCTGATCGCCGCGGTGTCCGATGCCTCGCATCCGAGCTGGCGGGCGCGCTCGCTCAGCGTCTACCGCTTCTGGCGCGATCTCGGCTACGCGATCGGGGCGCTGTCGGCGGGCATTATCGCGGACAGATTTGGACTTGCAGCAGCGATCGTTTCGATCGCCGCCCTGACGTTCATCTCCGGCGCCGCCGTGGCTGTCTTGATGCGCGAACGTGCGGCTGGCTCGGTTGACCTGGCGCAAAACGCGGGCCGACCGGCGGAGTAGAGTTTGGGTTCTTCAATGCTGGAGCAAGCCCATGAAGAAAGTCTTGGTCCAAACGGTCGCTGCTCTCTGTCTCCTACCGGGGGCAGTGTGGGCGCAGGTTCAGGGACCGTCAGATGCCGAACGTTACTATGGTTGGGGTCCACACATGATGGGCTGGGGCGGAGGCTGGTACGCCATGATCTTCGGTCCGTTGTTCATGATCCTCTTTCTCGGGCTCCTTGTTGCCCTCGCGGTTGTACTTGCTCGCTGGCTGGGCGGCCCGTGGCCAGGGACATATCCGCCAAACCAATTGCCGCCTGCCCGCACGCCGCTCGATATTCTCAAGGAGCGCTTTGCGCGTGGCGAGATCGACAAGACGGAATTCGAGGACCGGCGACGCGTCCTCGGCGAATAACTCGGCGCGCCGCCTCGAGCTCGCTTAGTCGGAGGAGGGAACGTGATTCTGCTGATACTGAACGATCCGCCCTACGGCACCGAGCGGACCTACAACGCCTTGCGCCTCTCCCTCGCTCTCGCAAAGAGCGATCCTGCGATCACGGTGACGGTCTTCTTGATGGCTGACGCGGTAGTGGCCGCGAAGTTGGGCCAGAAGACGCCAGACGGCTACTACAACGTGGAGCGCATGCTGAAGGGCGTTCTCGCGGGCAAAGGGCAAGTCCTGCTTTGCGGCACCTGCATGGACGCCCGCGGGCTCACTGATGCCGAGATGATCAATGGCGCGAGACGCAGCACCATGGCCGAACTCGCGACCCTTACCGCTTCCGCCGAGAAGGTACTGGTATTTTGAACCACCGAGGAGCTGGCATTGCCGCCGATTTATCTCGACTACAACGCGAGCACGCCAATCGATCCAGCGGTCGCGGCGGCGATGCAACGCTTCCTGAAGGAGGCTTTCGGCAATCCCTCCAGCGGCCACTGGGCGAGCACGCCGACCAAGGCCGCCCTGGAGCGCGCCCGCGTTCAAGTCGCCGCGCTGATCGGCGCCGCGCCCGACGAGATCGTGTTCACCAGCGGCGGCAGCGAAGCAAACAATCTGGCGATCAAAGGCACGTTCTTCGCGCCGAACCGCCAAGGGGCGCACATCATCACGTCGGCAATCGAGCATCCGGCTGTTCTTGCTCCCTGCCGATTTCTCGAGCGGTTCGGCGCCTTGATTACTCATGTCCCGGTGGACCGAACAGGCCGCGTCGATCCGGAGGACGTCCGTCGCGCGATCACTCCGCAGACGACCCTCATCAGCATCATGCATGCCAACAACGAGGTCGGCACCATCCAGCCGATCCGGGAGATCAGCGAGATCGCGCGGGAGCACGGCATCCGTTTTCATACCGACGCGGCGCAGTCAGTCGGCAAGATCTCGACCAAGGTCGACGAACTCGGCGTCGACCTGTTGTCGATCGCTGGTCACAAGCTCTATGCGCCGAAAGGCGTCGGTGCACTCTACGTGCGCGGCGGCCTCGAATTGGAGCCGTTGATTCACGGCGCTGGTCATGAGCTGGGCCGCCGTGCCGGGACGGAGAGCGCATTGCTCGCTGCTGGGCTCGGAGCAGCATCCGCATTAGGGCAGGACCTCGCTCCCATGGAACGCGTCCGGGCTCTGCGTGATAGATTCTGGCATGCACTGCAAGATCGTTTCGGCGATCACGTCGTGCTCAATGGCCACGCGACACATCGTTTGCCCAACACCCTCAACGTATCATTTGTCCGCAAGATCGGTTCGGATATCCTGGGACAACTCAGCGACGTCGCGGCATCGACTGGTTCGGCGTGCCACTCGGGACGGATCGAGCTCTCGCCCGTCCTTGCCGCGATGGGCGTGCCGGAGAGGATCGGCATGGGAGCGATCCGCTTCAGCTTAGGAAGGACCACCAAATCGGACGAGATCGATGATGTGGTCACACGTCTGGCTGGGGTCGTCTCGACCTGATCGCTTGGGTGGAGCAGATCATTTGTTGTTCTGAACGGGTCGTTTCTCCGCCAACAGGAGAACAGCTTCGTTCGTGCAATCGCTCGCGGCGTACAGGATCGTGCTCGGGCGCGGAAAAGCGTAGCTTTGGTGCCCAGGGGCGGAATCGAACCACCGACACTGCGATTTTCAGTCGCATGCTCTACCAACTGAGCTACCTGGGCGTGCTCCAAGAGAGGGGCCAAGGCCCATCGAGCGGGCGGTTTATAGTGGGCTCGGAGCGGCCTGTCCACCCGGCTTCGCCTGAAGGCGTCGCGGGGGGGCGGCCCGGCTGTGCACAAGGTGGGACTGGGCCGGGATGCAGCAGCCGGGCGCGACGCTCTATCTATATAAATACTTGATAATATTCATCTATTCGACGTCGTCTTCCTCGTCGTCACGGCCGGGGATGACGTAGGCGCCCTTCAGCCAGCGGTTCAGGTCGACGTCGCGGCAGCGCGAGGAGCAGAACGGGCGGGTCGCATGCTCGGCGGGCTTGCCGCAGATCGGGCATTTTCGCTGCGGGGCGGGGTTTTTGACGTGGTCGTTCATGGTCGCGGCAACTTCCACAAGGTGAGGGAGTTCAAGCGCCTGTCGGCAAACGGGTTCCTCCGGCGCACGCGCACGTATCCCGTAGGGGCGATTCTACTTTGCATGGGGTTGTTTTCGAGATTTTTGTCGGCGCGGCCGGCGCCGCCGTCGCGCTCACATGCCGGCGGCGTTGAGCCAGCCGAAGCGGATCGGAAAACCTTCGCCGCCGAGCAGCGCCGTGGTCTCGTAGAGCGGCAGGCCGACAACGTTGGTATAGGAGCCGACCATCTTCACCACGAAGGAGCCAGCGATGCCCTGCACGGCGTAGCCGCCGGCTTTGCCGCGCCATTCGCCGGAGCCGATATAGGCCTGGATGTCGTCCTCCGACAGGCGCTTGAAGCGGACGCGGGTCTCGACCAGGCGCTGGCGGAAGGCCTCGCGCGGCGTCACCAGCGTGATCGCGGTGTAGACGCGGTGGTTGCGGCCCGAGAGGAGGCGCAGGCACTGCGCGGCTTCATCCACCAGGTTGGCCTTGGGCAGGATGCGGCGGCCGACCGCCACCACCGTGTCGGCGGAAAGGATGAAGGCGCCGCGCAGCTCATCGTCGAGCTGCACCGACTTCAGCGCCGCGTCGGCCTTCGCCCGCGCGAGGCGGTTGGCGCAGGCGCGCGGCAGCTCGCCCCGCCTCGGCGTCTCGTCGACGTCGGCGGGCCTGAGCGCGTCCGGCTCAATGCCGGCCTGGTTGAGCAGCGACAGGCGGCGCGGCGAACCGGAGGCAAGAACGAATTTGGGGCGGCCAAGCATCAGGTGATTTTGAGGGGACGAAGCAGGGTGAATTGCGCGCGGAACCTATCGGAAGGGGGCTGATTTCACAACCCGGGAACCCGGACTTTACTGATTCGAGGCTGCCAGGATGCGTGTGCCTGCGGTCTGTGACGGGGGTGTTACGGCGGTGTCTGTCGCGGACCCGGCGCATCCAGGGGCGAGAGTTACCCGCTCGCCGCCCCCACCTTGGCAAAGCGGCGGCGGATGCGCAGCAGGAGCTGGTCGCAGACGTCGCGATAGGCGGCGAGCTTCTGGTCGCGACTGCCTTCGGCGCCGGTCGGATCCTGCGTCGGCCAGTATTCGACATCGGCGGCGAGCGTCCGCGTCAGCTCCAGCGCCTTGTGGTGCGCCTCGGGCGAGAGCGTGATGATGAGGTCAAAGTTCAACCCCTCCCAATCCTCCAGCTCCTCGAAAGTCATCGGCTTGTGGGTGGAGATGTCCTGCCCCAGCTCGGCCATCACGGTGACGGCGAACGGATCGAGTTCGCCCTTCCTGGCGCCGGCGGATTTGACGTAGAGGCCTTGCGGAAACATGTGCCTAAGCAGGCTCTCGGCCATCGGCGAGCGCACGCTGTTCAGCGCGCAGGCGAACAGCACCGACTGCGGATCGCGTGCGCGTGCGGGCGCAGCCATCCGCGTTTATCCTTTCCAGTGCAGGACGGTGATGAGCGTGAACAGGCGGCGCGAGGTCTCGAAGTCGACCCGCACCTTGCCCTTCAGCCGCTCCTGGAGCGTGCGCGAGCCCTCGTCATGGATGCCGCGGCGGCCCATGTCGATGGCCTCGATCTTGTCCGGCGTCGCCGTGCGGATCGCCTGGTAGTAGCTGTCGCAGATCATGAAATAGTCCTTCACGATCCGGCGGAACGGCGTCAGCGACAAAAGATGCGCGACCACCGGCGTGCCGTCCTCGCGGCGGATGTCGAACATCAGCCGGTTGCCTGTGATGCCGATATGCAGTGTGAACGGGCCCTGTCCGTCGGCGCCATCAGGCGCGAACAGGTTTTGCTCGATCAGGTCGTAGATCGCGATCGCGCGCTCATGCTCGATGTCGGGGCCGGAACGGCCGATCGAGTCCTCGTCGAGGGTGACCGCGACGATGCGATTGCTGGAGTCGTCCTGTTCGGGCGAGCTGGTCATGACAGATTGAGGCGCAATCCAACCGAGCGCGAATGGGCGTCCAGCCCTTCCGCCTTGCCGAGCGTCATCGCGGCCGGGCCCAGCGCACGGAGCTGGTCCGGGCCGCATTTCAGGATCGAGGTGCGCTTCATGAAATCGTGCACCGACAGCCCCGAGGAGAACCGCGCCGAGCGCGCCGTCGGCAGCACGTGGTTGGAGCCGCCGACATAATCGCCGATCGCCTCCGGTGTATGCGCGCCGAGGAAGATCGCGCCGGCGTTGCGGATCTTGGCGGCGAGCGCATCCGGATCCGTCGTCATGATCTCGAGATGCTCGGCGGCGATGGCATCCGCGAGCGGGATGGCGTCGGCGAGGGTCTTCACCATGATGACGGCGCCGAAGTCGTTCCACGAGGCGCTAGCGATCGCGGCGCGCGGCAGCGTCTTCAACTGCGCCGCGACCGCGGCTTCGACATCGGCGGCGAGGCGCGCGGAGTCGGTGATTAGGATCGACTGCGCGCTGGCATCATGCTCGGCCTGCGCCAGCAGGTCGGCGGCGATCCAGTCGGCGTTGCCGGTGTCGTCGGCGATGACCAGCACCTCGGAGGGGCCGGCGATCATGTCGATGCCGACCTTGCCGAACACCAGTCGTTTTGCGGCGGCGACATAGGCGTTGCCGGGACCGACGATCTTTGCGACCGGCGCGATCGTCGCGGTGCCATAGGCTAGCGCGGCCACCGCCTGCGCGCCGCCGACGCGATAGATCTCGCTGACGCCGCCGAGCTGGGCCGCCGCCAGCACCAGCGGATTGAGCTTGCCGTCCGGCGCCGGCACCACCATCACGAGGCGCGCGACGCCGGCAACCTTGGCCGGCACCGCGTTCATCAGCACCGAGGACGGATAGGCCGCAGTGCCGCCGGGCACATAGAGGCCGGCGGATTCGATTGCCGAGTAGCGCCAGCCGAGCTCGACGCCGAGGGGATCGGTGAAGCGCTCGTCCTTCGGCAACTGCCGCGCGTGATAGGCCTCGATGCGGTCGCGCGCGAGCTTGAGCGCATCGAGCGTCGCGGCATCGCAGGCCTTTTTCGCGGCCTCGACCTCCGCGGCGGAAACGCGCAAGGCCGATGCAGCCAGCGTCAGCCTGTCGAACTTCGCCGTCGCCTCGATCAGGGCGGCATCGCCGCGCTTCGCCACGTCCTCGACGATGGCGCGTGCGGCGGCCTCGACGTCAGCCGAGGCCTCGCGCTTGGCGGCGAGGAAGGCCGCAAATCGTTGGTCAAAATCGGCGCTGCTGCGGTCGAGACGAACGGGCATTTTGGCTTGGCTTCTGGCTGGTCTTTGGGGCGGATCGGCTCACCCGATCCCTGCTCAATGGCGCGGCGGGGAAGCGGCGTCAACCCTTGGGAGATGTGGTCGTTTTCCGCCGTCATCCCCGTTCAATGTCGTCCTGGCGAAAAGCCAGGACCCATTACCACCGGCAGATGCGACGGCGCGGACCTCGGCCACATATCGTTTCAACAACCGAACCCTGGGGTTATGAGTCCCGGCTTTCGCCAGGACGCCAGCGGAAATGTGGCACGGATATCCATCCCTCGCCCCGGGCCTCACCCCTCCCCCTTTATTCTCGACCCGATCCCGAGCTCGTCCGTGCCGAGATCGGTCAGCTCGCATTCCAGGCATTCCACGTCGAGGCGGATGGCGCCGCCATGGGCGAACAGGAGCAGGGCGCTGCCACTGGGCTCGTCGGCGCGGCCGTCCTGGGGATGAAACTCGATGCCGATGAGGTCCAGAATCTGCTCGGGCACGGCAAGATCGATGTTGCGCGATTTGCAGGCGAGCACGCGGTCGAAGCGGAGCGCAGCGACCAGCCGGCGCGGCTCGGTTTCGCCGGCCAGCGTCTGCTCCCAGTCGAGCCGGCTCATGGCGACCACCAGCCGCTTCTCGCCCTGCCGCCAGATGATGTCCGCGGTCTGCACCCGGGCATCCTGCACCTGGGCCGAGATCACGGCCAGATCGTCGGCGTCGAGCGCAATCATCTTGAGCAGAGGAGACATCGCCGGCACCTCTCCTTCGACGCGGGATCATCTCAACGCGCGGGAGCGCTGATATTTCCGCGAAGCTAGCGGACCGGCGGCTTGAAGCCAACGCGGCGTGCCTCACCCCTTGAAGAACGCCAGAAGGTCCGCATTAATGGCTTCGGCTTCCGTGGTCGGCATGCCGTGCGGAAAGCCCTTGTAGGTCTTCAGCGTGCCGTTCTTGAGCAGCTTGGCCGACAGCGGCGCGGAATCGGCATAAGGCACGATCTGGTCGTCGTCGCCGTGCATCACCAGGACCGGCACGTTGATCTTCTTCAGATCCTCGGTGAAGTCGGTCTGCGAGAAGGCGACGATACCGTCGTAATGCGCCTTTGCGCCGCCCATCATGCCCTGCCGCCACCAGTTCTGGATCACCGCCTCCGACGGCTTCGCGCCGGGGCGATTGTAGCCGTAGAAGGGACCGGCGGCGATGTCGCGATAGAAGCTCGAGCGGCCCGCGGCGAGCTGTGTCTGGAAATCGTCGAACACCTTCTTGGGCAGGCCGCCCGGATTGGCCGGCGTCTGCACCATCAGCGGCGGCACCGCGGAAATGATCGCCGCCTTCGCCACCCGGCTCTCGCCGTGGCGAGCGATGTAGTGCACGACCTCGCCGCCGCCGGTGGAATGGCCGACATGAATGGCATCCTTCAGGTCGAGATGCGCCGTCAGCGCCGCGAGATCGTCGGCGTAGTGATCCATGTCGTGGCCGTCCGCGACCTGCGCCGAGCGGCCATGGCCGCGGCGGTCATGGGCGACGACGCGATAGCCACGGGTCACGAAGAACATCATCTGCGCGTCCCAGTCGTCGGACGACAGCGGCCAGCCGTGGCTGAACACGATCGGCTGACCCGAGCCCCAGTCCTTGTAGAAGATCTCGACGCCGTCTTTGGTGGTGATGGTGGGCATGATTGCTCCTTGGTGGCCGGAATCTGGGGATTGTTGTGCGAGATTCCAGGTTCATCGCTGCGCGATGCCCCGGAATGACGGGCCGTGGCGAGCCGGCCCGCGATCGATCAGACGAACGCGATCGGCCTGAAGCGGCGCCACGCGCCGATGATCACGAGCACGAAGAACACGAGCACGATGCCCTGCACCACGGCGAACACGGGACCTGACGGCGGCGCCGGCGGCACGGCGGGCGCCAGCGCAGCCAGTGCCGGCACCTTCAGGAAGGACTGGATCACCAGCACGAAGACGTTGAGATAGAGCGATGTCATCGCGGTCACGACGTAGATCGGGCGCCACGCGCCCAATAGCTTCATGCCGTAGAGCGCGATGCAGGCGATCGCGAGCAGCACCAGTGAGAGGATGCCGATCATATGCGACGGCATTAGCTCTTTGAACGGAAACAGGAAGCCGGTAGCGCTGGTCAGGATGGTGAAGAGGAGGAAGATCGCGGTAAGGCCCGGCATCCGCTTCGAGCCGAGCAATCCAGACATCACGAAGAGGCCGCTGACGATCGCGATCAAGCTGATGATGACATGTACCATCGTGAAGGCGGGCAGGCTCAACCCGAGAACCATGGCATCTCTCCTACTCTCTGCGCTGAGATCGGAAGTATGGTATTACGGCCCTCATCGGATTGCTACATGCGTTGGCGCCACGCACGCACGCCGAGCCATGCGCCGTCGTGCGAATGGACAGACGCATGCTCGAACTTTTTGCACCGCTGTCACAAACGACAGCAAACTTTCGACGAAAGTTGAGTCGGCTTGGCAAGGACGGCCCGTCGCACGCGCGCCGTCCTTTGCTGCGCGCCTCACACTTCCTTGGTCTCGAAGATCTGCATCTCGACGCCGCCAGTGGCAAATTTCGCCACGTCGGCTGCGGCCGCCTTGCCCTCAGGCGTGCCGAACGCCTCCTGGATATCGCCGACGCTGTCGAAGGTCAGGATCGCAATGAGATGGAATTGCGAGGGACCTGCGGGCGTTCCGACCGGCCCCTTGCTGATCGCGTACTTCTTCAAGCCGGGAAGTTTCTTTGCAAGCGGAATGTGCGTTTCGGCATAATGTTGGTCGAAGGCCGCAGCATCCTTGGGCGTCTTGTAGAGCACGACGAGTTCAGCCATTTAGTCCTCCCTTATTGAAATCCTCGTTCGTTCGGTCAGCTTTCGATCCTCATGGTGAGGAGGCGCGCCAGCGCCTTGCGGACGATGCTTTCGCATCGCCGCGAGAACCATGAAGGCCGCAATGCAACAGCTCGGCCTTCATCCTTCGAGACGCGCGCGCGGCGCGCTCCTCAGGATGAGGGGATAGTCAGTGGTTGCCGGCAAGATGGCAAGTCACATCCCGCTTGCCGATTGCTTGTCTTATCCTTGCCTAAAGCGCCGGTTTTGCGGCGTCGCCGAGGTAGCCGTGCAACGAGGCCACGACCTGCGCGCCTTCGCCGATGGCGCCGCCGACGCGCTTGACCGAGCCGGAGCGGACGTCGCCGACGGCGTAGACGCCGGGCACCGAGGTTTCGAGCGGAGCTACAAGCCGTCCCAGATTCTGCTCGGACTGCGCTCCGGTGACGACGAAGCCGGCGCGATCGAGCGTGACACCGCAGCCATCGAGCCAGCCGGTGGCGGGATCGGCACCGACGAACAAAAAGAGATTGCGGATCTCGGCGGAATCCTCGTCGCTCGACAGCCGGCTCTTCCAGCGGATGCGCTTCAGCAGCGAGGACTCGTCACCCTCCAGCGCCGTGATCTCGGTATTGAACAGCAGTTCGATATTCGGCGTCGCCTCGATGCGTTCGATGAGATAGCGCGACATGCTGGCGCCCAGGCCGCCGCCGCGGATGATCATCAGCACCTTTTTCGCGTGTCCCGACAGGAACACCGCAGCCTGGCCCGCCGAATTGCCGGCGCCGACCAGGGCCACCTCTTCGCCGGCGCAGAGCCGTGCCTCGATCGGCGAGGCCCAATACCAGACGCCGCGGCCTTCGAACTTGTCCAGGTTCGCGATTCCCGGCCGGCGATAGCGCGCACCGCTCGCGACCACCACCGCGCGCGAGCGCAGGGTGTCGCCGCAATCCAGCGCCAGCGCGAAGGTGCCGCCGGCGCGCGAGCAATCCAGCGACTGCACCGACATCGGGATCATGATGTCGGCGCCGAACTTCTGCGCCTGGGTGAAGGCGCGACCGGCCAGCGCCTGGCCGGAGATACCGGTCGGAAAGCCCAGATAGTTTTCGATGCGCGCGCTCGCGCCGGCCTGACCGCCGAAGGCACGGGTGTCGAGGACGGCGACCGAGAGGCCCTCGGAGGCCGCATAGACCGCGGTCGCAAGCCCCGCCGGTCCGCAGCCGACGATCGCGACGTCGTAGATGCGATCGTCCTTCGCGCCGCCGATCATGCCGATGGCGCGCCCGAGCTCGATCTCGCTCGGATTGCGCAGCACGGTGCCGTCGGCGGTGACGACGAGCGGCCAGTCCTCCGGCTTCGGCGAGTAGCGCGCGATCACCTCGGCCGCATCATGCTCACTGTCGGGGTCGAGCAGGTGATGCGGCTGGCCGTTGCGGGTGAGGAAGCCCTGCAATCGCACCACGCCGGCGGAGCTCGACGGCCCAATCAGCACGGGGCCGCCGACGCCGCCCTGGATCAGGCTGACCCGGCGCAGGATCAGCGCGCGCATGATGCGTTCGCCAAGATCGGCCTCGGCGACCAGCAGCGCGCGCAGCCGATCCGGCGGGATCAGCAGCACCTCGACATCGCCCTCGGCGCGTCCATCGACCAGCGCCGGCCGCCCGGAGAGCTGGCCGAGCTCGGCCAGGAACTGGCCGGGCCCCTGGTCGATCACCGGCGTGACGTGACCGAGACCATCACGCTCGGTGATGGCGACACGACCCGACAGCACCACGAACATGCCCGGCCCGCGCTTGCCGGTCTCGAACAGGAGCTCCCCGTTCTCGTAATGCCTGATCTCGCCGAACAGGCGCAGCCGCTCGATCTCGGCGGCGGCAAGCGTCGGGAATGTCTGCTCGGGGCGGGAGAACTTTAAGATCAGCGTGTCCCTGTCGGCTCGTTGCGGTTCGTCCTGCACCATCGTCACTCTCGCTCATTCGCAAAATTCAGCGGCCGGGCTTCCCGGCGGTCTCCTCATCCACGGAGGATTCGTCATTGTGCGAGGGACCGGTGTTCTCCGCGCGTTCGCGCGCCTGCGCCTTCCGCCGCTTCAGATTTTCGCGCAGCGCCGATTTCAGCCGGTCCTGCCGGGAGTCGCCCGTTCGCCTCTTGTCGTTTTCGCCGGTCATCGTGGCCCATCACGGTTGGTCGGCGGCAGCATGCCACCGAAAAACGACAGCTCAAGGGGCGCCAGGCCGCCGGCGCAACGAAGGCGGGAGAATTGGTCGAATCCAAGGGCGCGGCCAACTGGCCAGTTGGCTGGGGATTTCTTCGGGAACCAAATCGAGCCAAAACCGGTCATTTCGGGACAAAAAGGCCACCTCCGGCATCCAACGGGGCCGATTTTATCGATTTCGCAAGGCGGCAAGCTTGCACATGAGGGGGCCTTGTGGCATCCATCGCCCCGCTTGGCGGGCCCATGTCGCGGCCTGATTCTTCGCCAGCATTTGCTGCCGTAGCTCAGTGGTAGAGCACTCCCTTGGTAAGGGAGAGGTCGACAGTTCAATCCTGTCCGGCAGCACCAGCGTTTCACCCGTGGATCAGCGTTCTCGCGGCTCGAAGCGCCCGAGTTTTGCTTTTTTCCTTGACCCTCTTTGGTGAAGAGGGCGCAGGGAAGACCAGGTGCCGGCTGGCACCCGCGGTCCACTGTGCGCATGTAGCGCAGAGAAACCGCACAGCAGCATACAGGTGTAGCCGAACACTCGGCCTTCCCTGCGCAGCGGGTTGACGGCTTATGCCGCGCTCTCCCCGGCGACGAGTTCCTTTTGTCACCGTCGCTTCGCGAATTGACGATGGCCTAAGACCCGGTTGAGCCCCGATCCATCTCCGCAAAGCTTGACCGTAGCAACGACGGCCAGGACCACACGGTTTTGCCGTACGCAGCCATCCGGCTCCGCCCAAAGAGCTTCACCGGACACAGGCGCCGTTCGTCCGCACGCAGAAGGACCTCACGAGGTTCATCTCGCCCTGGTCCCGCATTCGCGTGCCCGACGCTGCCGCGTCCACCGCACCCCGATCCACGTTCGTTACGACGTACGATCGCCCCTCTTCATGGACCGGAATGGGGGACGCATACTGTAATTCCGAATTTCTGTAAAGCAGAATCTTTTTTGTGGAAGAGGCTTGACGGTTTTTTTCATTGGGCAGGTGTTTTGCCCGACGGGTCGACATGGGCTGGCGATTTTGATGGGTTCGCTGGTCTCTATTCATCCTATATGCTTTGGTTTGCTCTTGCGGCATTATCTAAGTCAGAAGTTTGCCAAGACTCGTAGTCCTACATGCTTATACCACCATGACCGCCCTGATATTCGATCCGATTTACACCTCATACAACGACCGGGCGAGCCAGTTTACGGAACTTGCGCGACAACGAATGTCTCGACCTGTTCGTCGATTGCCCTTCTTCGATGGTCAAACGGATGGACAAAAATGGCTCGAACGAGTGTGGGCCGCCGTTGCTGAGGCAGAGATAATCATTTGCCTCGGTGATTATGTCACTCTGCGTCAAGTTGGATCTGATGCGCCCCGTCTGCTGCAACGGATCAAAGAAAAAGCTTCTGAGGGATGCCCCATTCTCTTCCAAGTCGGTGGAATGCGTCACAGCCTAACCACAAAGCAAGCTCCGGAGGGAATGGAGGATCTCTTAAGAAGCTTCGGCTGCAATCCCACGGACACGAAGGTAGGCAGCGAACTCCTCGCAACCTCCTCACACAGTTCCCCATATGTATGCGAGTTCAACAACGAAGATAATTCTTTGAATGATCCTGAATTGTTTGACGGCGTTCACAAGCTTGTCGGACACGGCGCCTATTTATTGGACTACGAAGCTGGCTCCTTTCCAATTATTGAAGCATCTCCACTGCACTTCTTAGTTGATGGCAAGAGCGATTTCTTCACATCGGGCATTCCCGGACGACGGAATGCTGTGGCTGTACGACGCCGACGAGGACGGGAGCTTCAAATACTTCTCTCAGTTAGTCTTCTGAAGGAAGGATACGAATCTCCGGGAGGATATGTCGCCGGAATCCAAGAGAATCGAGAGTTCGCTGCAAATCTTATTGATTTTATCGATAAGGAAGCGCGATCAAAGGAGAGAGATCGGGCCGACGCTTACGACCGCTTCGCGACACTCGAGAGAATGTTGGGACAGTTTGTATATGACGTCCTCATCCGGAAGAGCTCCTCGAATTCGCTTGATGAATTTCTGCCCGAGCGCGTCAGGAAGAAGCTCTGGGACGAAAAGATTCAACGCTTCGTGTACAGTAATGCCTACTTTGCCGATATTATCGAGATACTCCGAGACAACTGGCCTGCATTCGAAGCATATTTCGACGAAGATCGCTCAACAGTTTCGAAGCGGCTGTTCGGCGTCAATGGAGCACAGCGCATAAATCTGGCGCACCCCCACAAAGCTCATCAATTGGGAATCAGATTCGGTGGGGAGGATGTTCGCATTTTGAAGGCTGCCTTGGCGGTAGTTCAGAATGCAGTTGCGAGATTCTCAAACGCCTCACAAGGACCATCCTAGCCAACGCCTGCGTCCGCTACGACGGCTTCTTTTGGAGATTGTTGCTCCAGGCGGACAAGTGTCGATACATGAGCTACGGATAGCGCTATCGGGCGAATCGCGACATTATTCGGCTGACGAGGCTGGGATTCGGGCGTCGGCGAGGTTGGCGTTGCGCTGTGCGCGCCTAAGTGCGTCGCAACTGATTATCGCGTCTTCCGAGCAGCCAGAAGCCAGAGCGGACGCAGCAAATGCTTACTGACATCTTTGCGAACCGATACTCAAAAACCAAGATATGGCACGCGTTTGGCGTCCCCGAACGACGCCTCATCGTACAGGGCTTTCGAATTCTGCTTGATCAGCTACGCCCCTACTATGACTCGAATGGTAGAGTTGACGCCGGCGGCAAGGCGTTTTGGCAAGACTTGCAATCAAGTATATCGATGGAATTGGGATTAGATTCTCTTTCCCCCGTTGCTTATGCATTCACGGCCCCCTCGGGGGCTTTTATGTCAGGCACCTGGGAATACGACTACATTTGCAAAAATTGGATATTGCAGAACTTCGATCCGAATACAGGCATTACTGCCGACCGCTTTATCAAGGAGCGGATTAGTTTGATTGAGATCGGTTTTCGCAAGTGCGGCGATGAAGTTGCGGCGTCGAACGCCGCCCTGCCGAACGCCGTCAAATCCGAGAGAGAACGACGCCGACGGAGCACCGGCCGGCTCGTCTTGCCGGGCGATCCCGCGGAACACCTAATCGAGATCAACAAGCGCCAAAACATACTCTATTCGGATTCTGTCATCGAGCTGAACGAGCGCTTTCGTCAGGCCGAAACTAGGCTTCACTATCACAACGGCTTCATTCAGCTCGCTGACGATGCCCTCTCTGCGGAAACAATCGAGATCCCCTTCTGGGAGTTGGTTGCCGACCCCAAATGGAGGAATGTTGATTTGGAGATGAAAGAAGCCTTCGACCGTCGCGACAACGGTTTGGGCGATGCCCCGTTCCACGCGGCAAAGGCCTTGGAAAGCACCATCAAAATCATTTCGAACGATAGGAATCTATCAACTGGAAAGGAGAGAGGTGCGGCGAACTACATTGACAATCTTGTCCGCGGGTCTCTGATTGGGGGATGGGAGGCTGACGCGCTAAAGGCCTTCTTTGCGAAAGTCCGCAATCCGTTGGGTCATGGTGCAGGAGATTCGTTTGCGCCCGCCCTGAATCCAGTTCAGTCCGACTGGGCGATCGAAGCATGTATGAGTTGGTCAAAAGCTCTTATTCGCCGCCTATAAGGCCTTCCCGAGACCAAGGCATTGGTACCCTCTCCATTGGCAATGGAAAGGTCGACAGCTCAATCCTGCCCGGCAGCACCACTCTTATACCATGCACAGCAATTTTGGATGGCGTCGTTGCCCAAATGGGTGACCGGCCGCGTGCCGCGGACACTACATGTTAAGCTTACAAGCGCGCATAATTGCGCAACTCCGGTGTCCTCGCATGATCCCATTCTCCGTGCTCGACCTCGCCCCCATCCGCCAAGGTGGCGATGCGGCGCAGGCGTTTGCCAATTCGCTCGATCTCGCCCAGCATGCCGAGGCTTGGGGCTACAAACGGTTCTGGCTGGCCGAGCATCACAACATGACCGGCATCGCCAGCGCCGCGACGTCGGTGGTGATCGCCCATGTCGCAGGCGGCACCAAGACGATCCGCGTCGGCTCCGGCGGCATCATGCTGCCGAACCATTCGCCTCTGATCATCGCTGAGCAGTTCGGCACGCTGGAGTCGCTGTATCCGGGGCGGATCGATCTCGGGCTCGGGCGTGCACCGGGCACTGACCAGTTCACCGCGCGAGCGCTGCGGCGCGACCTCGCCACGGCTGCCGAAAATTTTCCGCATGACGTCTTGGAATTGCAGGCGCTGCTCGGCGACGTGCAGCCAAACCAGGCCATCCGCGCCGTGCCCGGCATGGGGCTCAAGGTGCCGCTCTGGATCCTCGGCTCGAGCACGTTCGGCGCACAGCTCGCGGCGATGCTTGGCCTGCCCTTCGCGTTCGCCTCGCACTTCGCACCTGGCATGATGATGCAGGCGCTGAGCGAATACCGGTCGCGCTTCGAGCCGTCCGCGCAGCTCGACCGGCCCTATGCGATGATCGGCGTCAACGTGTTCGCCGCCGACAGCGACACTGATGCGCAGCGCATGTTCTCCTCGCTGCAGCAGCAGTTCATCAATTTGCGCCGCGGCACGCCTGGGCCCCTTCCGCCGCCGGTCGACGACATGGACGCGTTATGGTCGCCTGCGGAGAAGGCCGGCGTCGGCCAGTCGCTCGCCTGCTCCGTAGTCGGCTCGCCCGCAGTCATCGAGCGCGGGCTGAAGGCGTTGATCGATCAGACCGGCGCGGACGAATTGATGACGACGGGACAGATCTACGATCACGCCGCGCGGCTTCGCTCCTTCGAGATCGCTGCCGAGGTGCGCGACAGGCTGGGGGCGCCTTGAAGCGAAGATGTTGATATCGGCGAAGACGAAGGCGCACTCGCGCTAAACACTCCGCTGTCGTCCTGGCAAAAGCCAGGACGATATCGAATTTGCCGCCGCGACCTAATTTCGTCACGCTCTAATCCGGAAAGCCGAACAGCTTGGCCGGATTGTGCACCATGATCTTTTCCAGCGTCGCCTGGTCCGGGGCATAGCGGTACATCAGTTCGATCAGGTCGGCATCATTGGGCGGCTGCTTCACCGAGACCGGATGCGGCCAGTCGCTGGCCCAGACGCAACGGTCGGGTGCGGCCTCGATATAGCTGCGCGCGATCGGGATCACGTCGTCGTAAGGAGGGCCGGCCTGCGAGGTCTTCTCGCCAAGCGACAACATGACCCAGAAATTGCCCTTGGCGAGCAGCTCGAGCATCTTGCGCAGATTGGGGTCGTCCTTGCCGCGCACGGGCTCGGGCCGCGCCATGTGGTCAATCAGCACGGGCACATCGAGCTTCTCGTACTTCGCGACGCTTGAGACGATGCCGTCCTTCTCGGGTTGGATCTTGACATACCAGCCGAGCTCGCGGATTCGCGCAATCGCACGGGCGAAGTCCTGATCCGAGAGCACGGCGCCGAGTTCCTGGCGAAAGCTGAAGCGCGCGCCGCGGACGCCTGCGTCATCCAGCTTCGCAAGGTACGCGTCGCTCGCTTCGGCGAAGACCAAGGCGTTGGCGCAGCCGCGATAGTTCGGTCCCATGGCGGCGAGCCCGTCGAGCACAACGGAATGATCCGCGCCATAGGTCGTGGTCTGCACGATGATGCCGCGCTCGATGCCGAGCGTCTTGTGCATGCGCAGCGCCGCCTCCCAAGTCGCCGACGGCATCTGATAGGCCGCACCGGGGCGGATCGGATATTTGTCCAGCGGACCCAGCACGTGAAACTGGCTGTCGACTGTCTTCGGCGGCGGCGCCTTGAGCGGGCGGCGCGGATTGGGGTCGAACGGCAGATAGGTCGGCATGCGCAATGCTCCTTCAGTCGATCACGGCGGTGAAGTCGCACTGCACCAGCGCGCCGCCATCCATGTTGTCCATCGGCAGCGCGTGGCGCGCCGGGCGCGAATGTTCGTCCGGAAACATCTTCAACCACTCGGCGTTGACCGGGCCGCGCTGCGAGCGATCCTTCAGCCACACCGTCATCTTGATGATGTCATCGGTGGTGCCGCCGGCGGCCTCCACCGTCGCCTTCATATGCGCGAACATGTTGGCGCATTGGGCCTCCAGGCTCTCCGGCATGGAGCCGGTCGCGCCATCGCGGCCGAGGATGACGCCCGACATCACGAGATTGCCGATACGGCAGGCGTTCGGAATCGGATTGGCGTGCTTGAAGCCGCCGATGTGAATGCTCTTGCGCCGCGTATGACCCGTCATCGTTCGCTTCCTCTTGCTTGTTGGTTCAGACAAACTGGCACGACACCGAACCGAACCCGCCATAGTCGGCGTGGAACGTGTCGCCGCGGCGGATGTCGACCGGCCGCGTGAACGATCCCGCCAGCACGACCTCGCCGGCGGCGAGATATTCGTCGTGTGGCGCGAGCCGGTTGGCGAGCCAGGCGATCCCGTTGGCGGGATGGTTGAGCACGCCGGCGGCAAGCCCGGTCTCCTCGACCTCGCCGTTGCGGAACAAGAGCGCGCCGATCCAGCGCAAGTCGGCATCCATCGGGCGGAACGGCCGCCCGCCCAGCACGAGCGCGGCGTTCGCGGCATTGTCCGAGATCGTGTCCATGACCTTGCGGGTCTTGCCGGTTTCGGGATCGACGCGGTGCATGCGCGTCTCCAGGATCTCGAGCGCCGGCGTCACGTAGTCGGAGGCGTTGAGCACGTCGAAGATGGTGCAGTCCGGCCCGCGCAGCGGCGCTTTCAGCACGAAGGCGAGCTCGACCTCGATTCTTGGCGCGTGAAAGCGATCGAACGGAATGGGGCCGGCGTCCGCATAGAACATGTCGGCGAACAGCACGCCGTAATCGGGCTCAGTGATGCCGACCGCATTCTGCATCGCCTTCGAGGTCAGGCCGATCTTGTGACCCCTGATGACGCGGCCGCGGCCGAGCTGGAGCTTGGTCCAGGCGCGCTGGATGGCATAGGCGTCCGCGATGGTGATGCCGGGATGGTCCTTCGAAAACATCGGGATCAGCGTCTTGGTGCGCTCGGCCTCGTCCAGGCTGTTGGCGAGACGTTCAATCGTGGCGACATCGAGCACGGCTTAACTCTCCGCCGCCACTGTATTGCTGAGCACGCCGATGCGGCGCGACTCGACCTCGACGACGTCGCCGACCTTAAGCCATCGTGGTGGATCAAAACGCGCGCCGGCCCCGGTCGGCGTGCCCGTCACGATCATGTCGCCCGGCTTCAGCGTGGCGAAGGTGGAGAGATAGGAGATCAGGAAGTCGAACGGGAACATCAGCCGTTCGGTCGTATCCTGCTGGCGCACCTCGCCGTTCACGCGCGTGACGATGTCGTGCGGACCGCGCGGATCGAGCTCGTCCGCCGTGACGATCCACGGGCCGATGCTGCCGGAGCGATCGAAATTCTTGCCCTGCGTGACGTTGAACTTGCCGTGGCGCAGCCAATCCCGCACGGTGCCCTCGTTGCACAGCGTCATGCCGAAGATGTGCGACCAGGCTTTTTCGCGTGGAATGTGTCGGCCGCCTTGGCCGATCACGATGACCAGCTCGCCCTCGTAATCAAGCTGCTCCGACACGTTCGGCTTCTCGATCGACTGGCCAGAGCCGGTCATCGAGGACATGCTGCGCACGAACAGGCTCGGATATTTTGGCAGATCGGAATTGTCTTTGTATTCCGCGTTGCGCTCGGCGTAGTTGACGCCGATGCACCAGAGCTTTTCCGGCGCGAGCACCGGCGGGAGCAGGACCAGGTCCGCAAGCGCATAGTCGGGCTTCTGCCCGGCCACCGCTTCTTGCGCATCGGCGAGCGCATTGGCCGCAATCAGCGCCTTCACATCGGAGAAGTCCCGGCCAATCCGCCTGGTCAGATCGACGATACCGCCTTCGACGGCCGCGCCGTAACGCAGCTCCCCGTCCACCTGATAGCTCAGCAGTCGCATTGTCGTTCTCCCAAATTATTCAGGCGGCGCGACGGGTATGCGCCGGCCCGCGCTCAATCGGTCGATTTCGGAGTCTGGAAGACGGTGTGCAGCGTCACGATCTCGCCGAGACGGGCATAGCGCGGCCCGCCAATGCGGGCGATCGGGTCGAGCGCCTCGGTCTCGACCTTGCCGTTGGTCAGAAGGCCGTCGCGGAGGTGGAACATCACGACCTCGCCGACGATGAGCCGGCTGCGGGCTTCTCCGAATTCGAGGCACTGCCGGAAGCGGCATTCCATCGCGACCGGCGCGGCGGCGAGCCGCGGCACCTTGATGCGCTCGCTGGGATGCGTCTCGAGGCCAAGCGCCTCGACCTCGCTGACCTCGGGCGGATGCTCGATGGAGCTGTCGTGCACCGCATTCATCAGCGGAGTGTCGGCGATGTGAATCACGTATTCCTCGGTATCGAGGATGTTGTGCGCGGTGTCCTTGTAGTCGCTTCCCTTGCGGCCGACGCTGATGGCGAGCATCGGCGGCTTCTGCGAGACGAAGGTGAAGGCGCTGAAAGGCGCGAGATTGAGCACGCCGTTCCGCGACAGGCTGGTCACCCAGGCGATCGGGCGCGGCACCACGATGCCGGTCATCAGCCGATAGATGCGCTCTGCGCCGAGATCGCTAGGATCGATCTGCATCGCTCAGTCAGCCCTGATGTTGGCCTTGCGCACGATCGGAATCCACTTGGCATCCTCGCGCTCCAGATAGGCCGTGAACTCGGCCGGCGTCATCGGAACCGCTTCCGCTCCGAGCTTGTCGAACTTGTCCACCACGCCGGGGTCTTTGAGGATCGCCACCAGCGTCTCATGCAGCTTGTCCACGACCGGCGCCGGCGTGCCGGCAGGCGCGAACAGGCCGGTGAAGGTCTGGGCATCGAAATCCTTGTAGCCAAGCTCGGCGAAGGTCGGCACGTCAGGCAGCGCTTTCAGGCGATGCGGGCTGGTGACGGCAAGCGCGCGGAACAGGCCGGTCTTGATGTATTGCAGGCTGACCGAAAGCTGGTCGAAGGCGAACTGCACCTGGCCGCCGAGCAGGTCGTTGGTCGCCGGCGCATTGCCGCGGTAATGCGCGGTGACCCATTGCAGGCCAAGGCTGGACTGCATCAATTCGCTGAGGAGATGGTTGGTGGTTCCCGGACCGGGCGAGGCCATCGTCAGCTTGCCAGGCTCGCGCTTGGCAAGGTCGAGAAACTCCTTGAAGTTCGCAGCCTGGACGGATGGGTGGACCTCGAGCACCAGCGGCGTCATCGAGATGGTCGAGATGGGGAGGAAATCCCGCTTCCAGCTATAGGCGTCGCGCTTGTTGATCTCGGTCGCGAACAGCACCGGACCGTTGGCGCCGACGAACAGCGTGTAGCCGTCGTTCGGCGATTTCGCGAAGGCTTCGCCAGCGATCATGCCGCCGGCACCGGCCTTGTTCTCGATGATGAAGGGCTGGCCGAGCCGCTCCTGAAGCTTGTCGGCGACAATGCGAGCCGCGCTGTCGACATTGCCGCCGGCCGGATAGGGCACGATCAGCTTGACATTGCGCGCCGGCCATTGCTGGCCCGACGCGGGACCCGCCAGCATCGCCGCCACCGCAGCCATGGCTATCCAGAGCAGTCTCATCTCAGCCTCCCACGAGCGGATCCGGGGCCGCCCTCTTCTCAAAAGTCCATCGGCGCCGTGCGCAGCGCCTCCGATCCAACGCAATGTGTCGATTCCGGACTTTACCTGTCGACCGAATTATGCGGTTCTTGTCCATATTATGGACAAGACACCCGGCCTCTCCGCGGAACCGCGACGGGGCGCGCAGGCGATCCGGCGCGCGCTCGCGGTGCTGCGCATTCTTGCCGCAGGCCGCGAGGACGGTGTGCCGCTGACCGAGGTCGTGCAGGTCACCGGCCTCACCCGTCCGACGGTGCATCGCATCGTCCACGTGCTGATCGAGGAAGGTATAGTCGAACGGCAGGGCAAGACCGGCCGTTACGCGATCGGCAACCAAGTGCCGGAATTGGCGCTGGCCCGCGCCCGGCCTTCGCCGCTGCTGGTTGCGGCAGGCCCTTCGCTGCGGCGCGCATCCGCCGACATCGGCGACACGCTGTTCCTGACGGTGCGGACCGGAAACGACACGCTGTGCGTCGACCGCAGGATCGGCGCCTATCCGATCCAGGTGCTATCGATCGAGGTCGGCGCGCGCCGGCCGCTCGGCGTCAGCAGCGCGGGCGTCGCGATCCTTGCCGCAATGGCGGCGCAGGACGCGCGAAAAGTCGTCGCGGCCAACGAGAAGCGGTTCGACGCCTACCGCACCGATGTCGCGACCGTGCTCGCCCAGGTCACCGCAGCGCGGCGGCGGGGATACAATTTGCGCGAGATCGGCTTGGTGCAGGGCACGAAATCGATCTCCACCTGGATCAAGACTCCCGACGGGCGGCCCGCCGCGGCAATGACCGTCTCCGCCGTGCGGACGCGGCTCGGCCCCCGCCGTGAGCAGGAAGTCGTGGACATCCTGCTGCGCGAGGCCCGCGCCATCGAGCAGAACATCCGGAGTGGGTTTGGCTAGCGCTGCGCGGCGTCGCACCGCGCTGTCAATGGGCTGACGCGGCGCGCCGATTTGTGGCACAAGGGCCGCCTCTCTCGACCGACCAACGAGGCCACGCATGCCCGCGCCCAAGCCGCCAGCCTTTGAGACCCTGAGCCTGCATGCGGGCCAGCATCCGGATCCAGTGACCGGCGCCCGAGCGGTGCCGATCTACCAGACCACGTCCTACGTGTTCCAGGATTCCGATCACGCGGCGGCGCTGTTCAACCTCGAGCGGGCCGGCCACATCTATACCCGCATCTCCAATCCGACCACGGGCGTGCTCGAGGAGCGTCTCGCGGCGCTGGAAGGCGGCGTTGGCGCAATCTGCACCGCAAGCGGTCAGGCGGCGATGCATCTGGCCATCGCCACGCTCCTCAATGCCGGCGACCACATCGTGGCGTCGAGCTCGCTCTATGGCGGCACGATCAACCTGCTCGCGCACACGCTGCCACGCTTCGGCATCACCACGACATTCGTGAAGCCACGCGACCTCGACGCCTTCCGCTCGGCGCTCAAGCCGAACACAAAACTCGTGATCGGCGAGACCATCGGCAATCCCGGGCTCGAGGTGCTGGACATTCCGAAGGTCGCGGCCATCGCGCATGATGCGAAAATCCCCCTGCTGATCGACAACACCTTTGCCACGCCCTATCTCAGCCGCCCGATCGAGCTAGGGGCCGACATCGTCATGCATTCGGCGACCAAATGGATCGGCGGACACGGCATCGCGATCGGCGGCGCCGTCATCGACGGCGGCCGCTTCGACTGGCGCGCGTCGGCCAAGTTCGGCGTGCTGACGGAGCCCTATGGCGGCTATCACGGCATCGTCTTCGACGAGCAATTCGGCACCGCCGCCTTCATCATGCGCGCACGCACGGAGGGCTTGCGCGATTTCGGCGCCTGCCTGTCGCCGACCAATGCGTTCCAGCTCCTGCAGGGCGTGGAGACGCTCGGCGTGCGCATGGACCGCCACATGCAGAACACGCATCTGGTGCTGGAGGCGCTGAAGGCCAACAAGGCGGTCGACTGGGTGCTGCACCCTTCGCTGGAGAATCACCCCGACTACCGGCTTGCCAAGCAGCTTCTGCCGCGCGGCGCCGGCTCGATCGTCTCCTTCGGCATCAAGGGCGGGCGAGCCGCCGGCCGCAAATTCATCGAGTCGCTGCGCATGATCAGCCATCTCGCCAATGTCGGCGATGCCAAGACGCTGGTGATCCATCCCGCCAGCACCACGCATCAGCAGATGGATGCCGAGCAGCTCAAGGCCGCCGGCGTCGGCGAGGAGCTGGTGCGGTTGTCGGTCGGCATCGAGACGGCCTCCGACATCATTGACGATCTCGCCCAAGCGCTGCGCATCTCGCAAAAGGTCTGAAGCCATGAAGCTCTCCGTCAACGGCGCCGAGGTGTTTGTCGCGACCGGCGGCCGCGAATTCGACAAGTCCCTGCCCGCGGTGGTGTTCATCCATGGCGCAGGCTTCGACCATTCGACCTGGGCGCTGCACACGCGCTGGTTCGCGCACCATGGGTTTGGCGTGCTGGCGCCTGACCTGCCCGGCCATGGCCGTTCGGCCGGCCCCTCGCTCCCAGGCATCGCGGAGATGGCTGACTGGACGGCTGCGCTGCTCGACGCCGCCGGCGCGGCCAAGGCGCATCTGATCGGCCACTCCATGGGATCGCTGATCTCGCTGGAGACCGCCGCGCGGCATCCCGACAGGGTCTCCGCGCTGAGCCTGATCGGCACCGCCGCGACCATGACGGTCGGACCGGATCTCCTAAAGGCCGCCGAAGCCAACGATCAGGATGCCATCGACATGGTCTCGATCTGGGGTCTCGGCTTCAAGGCCGAGCTCGGCGGCAGCCTCGCGCCGGGCCTGTGGATGCATGGCGGCGCGCAGGCGGTGCTTAAAGCTTGCGAGCCGGACGTGCTGTTCAGGGACCTATCCGCCTGCAATTCCTATACGAATGCCCTCACCGCTGCCGCCAGCGTCAAGGTGCCGACCACGCTCATCCTGGGCGAACGGGACATGATGACGCCGGCGAAGGCCGGCAAGGCGCTCGCGGCGGCGATCCCGCATGCGAGGACCGTCGTGGTGCCGGGCGCAGGCCACATGATCATGGCCGAGCGTCCCGACGAATTGCTGGCGGCGCTGAGGAACTGAGACGGATCAATCTTCCGTCTGATGCGTTGCGGTCAGATATCCCTGTAAATCCAAAGGGGAACTCGACCCATGCCAAGACAGGAAGTCGTTCGCAAAGCCAAGCAGGACAAGCGCACGGGCAAGTCGCCGAGCACGCAGGCCGGCGAATTCGTCAAGGACGAGATCGACAAGATCAGGAAGGGCAAGCATGGCGCGCGCTCGACGCGCCAGGCCATCGCCATCGGTCTCTCCGAGGCGCGGCGCGCCGGCGTCGATCTGCCGCCGCCACGCAAAGGGCGGACCAAGAAGGCTACGCGCCGCAGCGCCAAATACGCCTATGAGGCCGGCCAGGGCAAGCGGCATCCGAAGAAGCGACCGCGCGTGTCGCGCGCGGTGGAAGGAGTCCTGAAGAAGGAGCCGCGATCAGCCGCATCGCGCCGCGCGCTGTCGAAGCAAGGCAAGCGCGCCGCGAGCCATCGCAGCGCCGCGTCGCGTTCGGCCGCCGCGCGCAAGGCCAGCCGCACCAAGGGCGCCAAGGCCCGCTCCACCGCCGCGAAGAAGGCGGCACGCACCAGGGCACGCCGCCGGCGTTGAGCAGGTGCACCGGCTCACGCGCCAGACGCCCCGAGCCGGCGGCTCAGATGGCGAGAAATGAAGAGTTCGCCCGCTGACGCCGTTCCGAGAACACCGCGCGAGCGGCGCGCTCGGCCTCGCGAGCTGAGCGGAACTGGCGACCTTCGAGGCTGTCGAACAGGCGCTCGGATGAGAAGAAGCGGAAGCCGCGCGCATCCCGGGTAATGATGCCGGCGGCGCGATCGTGAATTTCGATGATGTAGGCGTTCGACTGGGCTTGGGACATGGCTGCTCGTTCGTCGCGGATGCGACGTTCCTGTCGGTTGTTTGCGGTGGGGATTGCTAGGCGGCTGCGGTCAGCAACAACAGGCGCCGGTCGCCGCGGAGAAACAGCGTCGCGTCATGCACTCATGCATGTCGCCCCAAATACGCTGGTGATCGCTTCTCATGTCGCGGCTTCGGCTCTGGGAGCAGTTTCGATGCCTCGAATATCGAGCGATCGGCGCGATTGGTCAATGAAATGGCTATCCATATTTGCACCCCGCACATATCGGTGCTTCTCTCGGCGCAAACGGCGGCAATTGGATTCATCTCGCGATGAGTTCAATTCGGGCGAGCCACCGGCGTGGTACGGTCTGACCGGCAGGCGACGAACGAGAAGGACGGTCGGGACATGGCGGACAATTTGAAAGGGCATACCGCGCTCGTCACCGGCGGCTCGCGCGGGATCGGCGCGGCGGTCTGCCGCGCATTGGCCGAGGCCGGCGCGGCCGTGGCAATCAACTGCCGCGAGCGGATCGGACAGGCCGAGCAATTGGCGAACGAGATCAGCAAACGTGGCGGTCGCGCAATCGCCGTGGCCGCCGACGTGTCGCAGCGCGAGGCCGTCGCCGGAATGATCGAGCACGTAGCGGCGGTGCTCGGCCCCGTCGACATCCTCGTCAACAATGCCGGCATCGCCATCACGCGCGGCGTCGATGATCTCACCGAAGACGATTTCGACCGCACGATGCTCGTCAACCTGAAATCCGCCTTCCTGTGCACGCAGGCGGTGCTACCGGCGATGCGCGCGCGGAAATGGGGCCGCATCGTCAACATCTCCTCCGGTGCGGCGCGAGGCGCCGGCGCGATCGGGCCGCACTACAATGCGTCGAAGGCCGGCGTGGAGGGTCTGACGCGCGGCTATGCAGCACGCCTGGTGAAGGAAGGAATCACCGTCAATGCGGTGGCACCCTCGCTGATCGAGACCGACATGATGAGCGGTCAGCCGCAACTCGTCAGCCGCATCCCGCTCGGCCGCTTCGGCACCGCGGACGAGGTCGCCAAGGCCGTGATGCTGCTGGTCGACAACGCCTACATGACCGGACAGACGGTCGCGCTCAGCGGCGGGATGGCGTTTAATTGAGCCGATTTGCGATCTCTCTTCCCTTCTCCCCTTGTGGGAGAAGGTGGCGCGAAGCGCCGGATGAGGGGTCTCTATCGGCGAACTCGATCGCGAGAGGTCAAGCGCGGCGACAAACCCCTCACCCGTCTCGCCGCTTTGCGGCGAGCCACCCTCTCCCACAACAAGGGGAGAGGGAAACTACCACATCGTCGCCGCGGCGCGCTCGGGCCAGATGCGGTCGTATTCTTCGCCGCCGACCTTGTTCTGGCTCATCTCGGCGAGAATCTGGCCGGGTGTCGGCAGCGTCTTCGGATCGACGCGCCTGTCGGGATTCCAGAGGTCGGAGCGGACGATGGCTCGGGCGCACTGGAAATAAATCTCCTCCACCGTCATCACCATGACGCTGCGCGGCGCCTTGCCGTCGACCTTGAAAGAGGCCAGCAGCTCGGGATCGACGGAGAGATGGGCACGGCCGTTGACGCGGATCGCGTTGCCCGAGCCGGGGATCAGGAACATCAACGCGACGCGCGGATCGCGCACGATGTTGCGCAGGGAATCGACCCGATTGTTGCCGCGGCGATCCGGCAGCATCAGTGTCTTCGGATCATGAATCCGGACGAAGCCGGGCAGATCGCCGCGCGGAGAGCAGTCGATGCCCTCCGGCCCTATGGTCGCGAGTGCCGCGAACGGCGCCTTCTCGATGAAGATGCGATAAAGCGGCGTAACATGGTCGGCGACTTTCACGGTCGAGGCGTCGTTGGTGACACCGTAGATGGCTTCGAGTTGTTCGACCGTTTCAATCACCGACATTCCATTCTCCTGGTTGCGCCGGCCGCTACTCGTGCCAGCCTTCGTTCCTGATCACGCGCACGAGCTGGCGGCCGTGGTACTCGGCGCTGCCGGCATTGACGATAGTGACATCTGCCTGCGCTGCCGTCTCCTCGACGCTGCGGGCGAGCCGCTCCGCGATGTTGCCATCGCTGAGTCGTGCCCGCGCGGCGAGCCGCTGGGCCAGCACGTCCGGCGGCGCCGTGATCGCGACCACCACGACATTGGCATAAGCGCCGCGCAGCTCGCCAATCACCGTGCGCGAGACATTAATGACGACCGTCCGACCCGCACGGATGTCGTCGTTGATTTCGCGCGGCAGGGCGTAGCAATGCCCGTGCGCCTGCCAATGCACGGCGAAATCGCCGTGGTCGAGGGCGCGCCGGAATTCGTCGGGACTGACAGCCAAATTGTCTTCGGCCACCGACGATTCCCGCGTCACGACACGGCGGGGGAAGGCGACGTTGTGATCGTCGATGCAGGCTGCTTGTGCGAGCCGCAGCAACGTGTCCTTGCCTGCGCCGCTCGGACCGACCACGAGGACAAGCCGTCCCGGCCCGATCGCGGACGCCTGCTCCTGCGCAATCGCCACTATCTCGCTCATGCGACGCGGCTTCCTTCACGCCAGACGCTGCGGACCGCGGGAACGCGGCCGGCAAGGTGTACACGGATCAGGTCGGCGCGCTTGCCGATCGCAATCTCGCCGCGATCGGAGAGCCCGACCGCGTCCGCCGGGGCCTTGGTCACGGTGCGGATCGCCGCGGGCAGATCGATCGCCGGCACATGCTCCGGCAGTTGCAGTGCCGCCATCAGCAGGCTGGAGGGGATGTAGTCGGACGACAGGATGTCGAGCAGACCCTCGCGCGCGAGGTCGACCGCAGCGATGTTGCCGGAGTGCGAGCCGCCACGCACGACGTTGGGCGCGCCCATCAGGATATCGATGCCGGCCCGATGGAGCCCGCGCGCGGCCTCGATCGTGGTCGGGAATTCCGCCACCGCCACGCGGTCGCGCACGGCGTCCGCGACGTTCTCCTCGGTGGTGTCGTCATGGCTCGCCAACGGGATGCCATGTTCATGCGCCAGCGCCACGATCGCGCGCATGTTGGTCGTGGCGTAGGCCTTCTGGTACTCGAAGCGCCGCGCGAACAGCGCGTCGAGCTCGGCATCGGTCTTGCCGCCGCCCTTGCCGCGATAATAGTCGCGCAGCTTGACCTCGTCGCGGAACTGGCGCTGGCCGGGAGTGTGGTCCATCAGCGACATCAGCCGCACATCGGGGCGGTCGACCAGCTCCTTGGCCTCCTCGACCACGCTCGGCATCGGGATTTCGCAGCGCAGATGCAGGAAGTGATCGGCGCGCAGCAGATTGTTCTCGCGCGCGACCGAGATCGCCGCCGCGAGCGTGCCCGCTCGGCCATCGACCTCCTCGGCGCCGTCCTCGCGCCAGACCCGCAGCGAATCGAGCACGGTGGTGATGCCCGAAGTGGCGAGCTGGCCGTCATAGGAGAGGACAGCCGCGACCGGATCCCAGAACACCTTTGGGCGCGGCACGTAGTGCGCCTCGAGATGGTCGGTGTGGAGCTCGATCAGGCCGGGCGTGAGCAGATCGCCGCCGGCATCCTCCGCGCCCGCGGGCGCCCTGCCCTCGCCGATCTCGGCGATGCTCCCGTCCGCAACGGCAACCCAGCCCCGTTCGATCACCCGGTCGGCCAGCACGATCCTGGCGTTGGCGATCACGGTTTCATTCGGCTTGGCGTTCATGTCCTTCTCGTCCTTCAGGCCGCGGCGGCAAAGGTGGTGACGTCGACGATGCGGTCGGCGATCAAATGGCGGATCTCGTCGTCATGGACAATCGCGACCATTGCGACGCCGCGGCGCTTCTTCTCGCCGATCAGCTCGACTACCACGGCGCGATTAGCGGCATCGAGGGAGGCGGTCGGTTCGTCGAGCAGCAGGATCGGCAGGTCCGAAATGAAACCGCGCGCGATGTTGACGCGCTGCTGCTCGCCGCCGGAAAACGTCGCCGGCGGAAGCTGCCAGAGCCGTTCGGGAATGTTGAGCCGATGCAGCAGGCCGCCTGCGCGCTGCTGCGCGTCGGCACGCGCCATACCACCAGCGATCAGGGGCTCGGCGACGACGTCGATGGTGGCAACCCGCGGCACCGCGCGCAGAAACTGGCTGACATAACCGATGGTCGAACGGCGGACGTTGAGGACCTGCCGCGGTTCGGCGGTGGCGAGGTCGATCAGCCCGCCGCGGTGGCGAATGCCGATGCGGCCGGAGTCGCAGCGATAGTTCCCGAATATCATCTTCAGGATCGACGACTTGCCTGCACCGGACGGACCGGACAGCACGACGCATTCGCCGGGATCGACGTGGAAGGTCACGCCGCGGACCACTGGCAGCTCGATGCCGCCTTGCAGGTGCATCGTAAAGGTCTTCTTGGCATCGGCGATGTCGATCATGGCAGTCATCGGCGGGCTCATGGCGGCAGAATCGAGGAAACGAGGAGTTGGGTGTAGGGCTCGCGCGGATCGTCGAGCACCTGGTCGGTGAGGCCGGTCTCGATGACACGGCCGCCCTTCATCACCATCACGCGATGCGACAACAGCCGCGCGACCGCGAGATCGTGGGTGACGATGACGACGGCGAGGTGCAGTTCGGCGACGAGGTTGCGCAACAGATCGAGCAGGCGGGCCTGCACGGAGACGTCGAGGCCGCCGGTCGGCTCGTCCATGAACACAAGGCGCGGCTCGGTAACGAGATTGCGGGCGATCTGGAGGCGCTGGCGCATGCCGCCGGAATAGGTACGCGGCGCATCGTCGATGCGCGCGACGTCGATCTCGACCCGCGTCAGCCAGTCGGACGCGGTGTCGCGGATACGGCCGTAGTGATTCCAGCCCACCGCCATCAACCGCTCGCCGACATTGGCGCCGGCCGAGACCGCCATGCGCAGGCCCTGCGCCGGATCCTGGTGCACATAGCCCCAATCGGTGCGGAACAGAAAGCGCCGCTCAGCCTCGCCAAGCGTCGCAAGGTCACGCCTGACGCCATCGCGCATCCGGTAGGACACGCAGCCCCCGCTCGGCGCGAGCTGGCCCGACAACAATTGCAGCAGCGTCGACTTGCCCGAGCCGGATTCGCCGACGATCGCCAGCACCTCGCCCGGATAGAGCGCAAAGGAGACGTCGCGGCAGGCGGCGATCCTGCCGTAGGATTTGCTCAAGGCCTCCGCGATCAGCAGCGGCTGATCGTTCTCGACCTTCTCCTGGTCAACCATTTGATCCCCCTTGCGCCCTCTCCTTGTAAGGCGCGGCACTCAGGCTGCCGTGATGGCCGGCGGCCTGGCGGCCCTCGCAATAATCGGTGTCCGAGCACACGAACATGCGTCCGCCCCTGTCGTCGGTGACGATCTCGTCGAGGTAGGAATTTTCCGCCCCGCACAGCGCGCAAGGCGCGTTGAAGCGGTAGGGCTCGAACGGATGGTCCTCGAAATCGAGCGATACCACCTGCGTGTAGGGCGGGATCGCATAGATGCGCTTCTCGCGGCCGGCGCCGAAGAGCTGCAGCGCCGGGCAGTTATCCATCTTCGGATTGTCGAATTTCGGCGTCGGCGACGGGTCCATCACATAGCGCGCGTTCACCTTCACCGGATAGGCGTAGGCGGTCGCGATGTGACCGAAGCGGGCGATGTCCTCGTAGAGCTTCACATGCATCAGGCCGTATTCGCCGAGCGCATGCATGCGCCGCGTCTCGGTCTCGCGCGGCTCGAGGAAGCGTAGCGGCTCGGGAATCGGCACCTGGTAGACCAGCACCTGATTTTCTTGCAGCGCCGCCTCGGGGATGCGGTGACGGGTCTGGATCACGGTCGCATCTTCCGTCGCGGTCGTCGTGGCAACTCCGGCGGTCTTGGCGAAGAATTTGCGGATCGAGATCGCGTTCGTGGTGTCGTCGGAACCCTGGTCGATCACCTTCAGCACGTCCCGAGGACCGAGGATCGCCGCGGTCACCTGCACGCCGCCGGTGCCCCAGCCATAGGGCATCGGCATTTCGCGGCTGGCAAACGGCACCTGATAGCCGGGGATTGCGATCGCCTTGAGGATCGCGCGACGGATCATCCGTTTGGTTTGTTCGTCGAGATAGGCGAAATTGTAGGCAGGCGCGTTCATTCCGCGGCCTCCTTCATCGGCTCGACCGCATTGGCCTCTGCGAATTCCTGACGCAGCTTGCGCAGCAGGCCGAGCTCGGACTGGAAGTCGACATAGTGCGGCAGCTTCAGATGCTCGACGAAGCCGGTCGCCTGGACGTTGTCCGAATGCGACATCACGAATTCCTCGTCCTGCGCCGGCGCCCCCACCTCCTCGCCGAGCTCGCGCGCCCGGAGCGCACGGTCGACCAGCGCCATCGACATGGTCTTGCGCTCGCTCTGGCCGAAGGCGAGGCCATAGCCGCGGGTGAAGCACGGCGCCTCGGTGGCCGAACCCTTGAACTGGTTGACCATCTGGCATTCGGTGAGTTCGATAGCGCCGAGCGGCACCGCGAAACCGACGTCCTCCGCGAAGAATTCGACCTCGACTTCGCCAAACCGGATCTCGCCGGCGAAAGGATGGTTGCGGCCGTAGCCGCGCTGGGTTGAATAGCCCATCGCCAGCAGAAAGCCTTCGTCACCGCGCGCCAGATTCTGCAGGCGCAGGTCGCGATCGGCCGGGAAGTTCAGCGGCTCGCGCGTGAGATCGCCGACGCTTGCGCCCTCTTCGGCTTGCGGCGAGGACTCGATCAGTCCGTCGCGGCCCAGAATGTCGGTCACACGCGGCGTGGCCGCGGGCGACGCTTCCGCCGTCGCCGGCACCTCCGGTACAAATCCCTCTGCCAGAGTCGGATCGAGCAGGCGATGCGTATAGTCGAAGGTCGGCCCGAGAATCTGGCCGCCCGGAATGTCCTTGAAGGTCGATGATACCCGCCGCTGCACCCGCATCGCGCCGGTGTCGATCGGCTCGCTCGCGCCGAAGCGCGGCAGGGTGGCGCGAAAGGCGCGGACCAGGAAGATCGCCTCGATCAGATCGCCGCGCGCCTGCTTGATCGCGCGCGCCGCGAGCTCGCGGTCATAGAGCGACCCCTCGCTCATGACGCGGTCGACGGCGAGGCCGAGCTGCTCGGATATCTGATCGAGCGTGACCTCCGGAACGCTCCGGTCGCCGCGCCGCGCATGGGCCAGCAGGCGATGGGCGTTCTCGATGGCGCGTTCGCCGCCTTTGACTGCGACATACATGCTTCTAGTTTCCCTTGTTCGCGACACGCGTGGTGCGCGGGATCGCAACCACGGCTTCTTCCGCGACCAGCACCACGTCGATGCCGCGCGGGAACAGCGCCTCGTTGATGCGCAGCCGCTCGAACAGATCGGCAGGCCGGATCGCCGCCTGGAGCGTCGCAACCCCATCGATTCCCGGGCCACGCAGCTCGAAAGCGCGCCCCGCGTCGAGGCTGTCGACTTGAAGGATCAGTGTGGTTGAACGATCCGGATACTCGCTGGAGCCGAGCGCAAAGCGCTCGAGCGGCGGCAGCGCCGAACCGTCGGCGATCAGCGCGAAAGCGGCAATCGAGGAATCCTGCACGACCGGCGCGCCGGTGTGAAACTTCAGCCACTTCACCGTGTCGGAACTTTCCGACATCCGTGCATCAAGCCAGAGCGGCGTATCGTGATCGAACAGCGTCAGCGCGATCGCGGCCGTGCCGCGCATCATTGCGCCAGGCGTCCCCGCCGCCGGCACGATGCGCTGGACCGAACCCGGACGCGCCATCGCATCCATGACGGAGCGAAATGTCGATTGCGCCGACAAGACCTTGTCGGCGAACCCCGGCGGCAATTCCGCAATCCTGGTCATGGCCTCATCCCTCACCGCGCACCATTGTGTAGAAATCAACCTTCGTTGCGGCGGTCTCCTCCGCCACACTCTTGCGTCGTGCCAGAAGATCCTCGCGCAGCGGCGCAATGACGTCCCGCTCAACAGCCGCACCGAAATCCCTCGACTGCACCAGCGCGTCACACAGCGCGATCAGCCTCGCCTTCTCGCGGTCGCGTCCCAGCGTGTAGCCGAAGCCGACCTCGCCGCTCGCAAGCCGCACCGCCGCGCGCGACACCGTCGCTTCGCCGAGATTGAACGGCGCACCGTCACCGCCGACCCGGCCGCGCAGCATCACAAGGCCGTTTTCGGCCTCGCGCAGATCCTGATGGTCCGGCAGGGCGAGAGTACGGAGGCGAGCGGCGATCTCGCCCGCCTCCGCGTGCGCCAGCACGGCCATCGCGGCCTTGCGCTGGGCTTGCTGGTCGTTGTGCTGGGTCACCGGATCCACCGAACTTGCCGAATTCAAGTTGTCTATGATAATAGACAACTTGATAAGGGAAGGCCATGACTGTTTCGTGACAAGTGTATGATTTGTGGGATAGCCTGCCCGGCGACATGAGTATGCAGGACACCGCCTCTTCCGGCGTCGCGTTGTGGCGCCTCGTGGCCGACGGCATCGAGCGCGGCATTGCCGACGGCCGCTTTGCCGCCGGGGAAAAGCTGCCGGGCGAGATGGAGATCGCTGAAACTTATCGCGTGAACCGCCACACCGTACGGCGCGCGCTCGCGGCACTTGCGGAGCGCGGCCTGGTGCGGGCCGAGCGCGGCAGCGGAACCTATGTCGAGGCGCAGCGCCTTGCCTACCCGCTGCGTTCGCGCACGCGCTTCTCCGAGATCGTCGGCGCCGGCGGTCGCGAGCCGCGCGGTCAGTTGATCGGGGCGTCGCAGGACGTCGCAACGCGTGAACTGGCGCGAGAGCTCGGCCTGAAGGTCGGCGCACCGCTGGTCCGGATCGAGGCTATACGCCTCGCCGATCGCACGCCGATCTGCGTCTCCACCACCTGGCTGTCAGCAGAGCTGTTTCCGAATGCAGGAACCGTGTTCGCGGCCACGCGCTCGATGACAAAACTGCTCGAGCATTACGGCGTCCGCGACTATCACCGCGGCGCGACCCGGATCACGGCCGGCATCGTGGATGCGACCGACGCCGCGCGGCTCGATCTGGCGCTCGGCCGGCCGATCCTCGTGGTCGACGCAACCGACCTCGATCTCGACGGCAAGCCGCTGGTGACCAAGCACTCGCGTTTTGCCGCGGAGCGCGTCGAGTTTCTGGTGGAGAACGGGTGAAGTGCCTGTTCTCCCTCTCCCCGTTCTTACGGGG
Source organism: Bradyrhizobium sp. ISRA430 (assembly GCF_029909975.1). NCBI lineage: Bacteria > Pseudomonadati > Pseudomonadota > Alphaproteobacteria > Hyphomicrobiales > Nitrobacteraceae > Bradyrhizobium > Bradyrhizobium sp. ISRA430. The sequence goes on along the minus strand of NZ_CP094516.1, from coordinate 6,108,873 downwards.
AGAGGGTTGGGGTGAGGGGCTCTATCCACGAAAACGGTGCGAGTGAGACTCGCGGAAGCTCCCCCTCACCCGGATGGCATCTTCGATGCAATCCGGCCTCTCCCCGCAGGCGGGGAGAGGCGAAGGAAAACACGCTAAGCCACCGCCCGCCGCCCGATGATGGCGAAGCGGAGTTTTCCCGAGATGAAATCGATCGCGGCGACCGCAACCAGGATCATCAGGATCAGGAACGATACCTTCTGCCATTCCAGCACGCGGATCTGCTCGGCGAGCTGGAGGCCGATGCCGCCGGCACCGACGATGCCGATGATGGTGGCCGAGCGCGTGTTCGATTCGATGAAATAGAGCACCTGGCCGGCGATCACCGGCAGCACCTGCGGCATCAGGCCGAACCTGATCTCGTGCAGCGCACTGCCGCCGGAGGCGCGGATCCCTTCGACCTGCTTCTGGTCGGCACCCTCGATCGCCTCCGAGAACAGCTTGCCGAAGGCGCCGAAATCCGACACCGCGATCGCGAGCACGCCGGCGAACGGACCGAGGCCGACGACATTGATCCAGACCAGCGCCCAGATCAGCGTATCGACGCCACGGATCGAATCGAGGAAGCGCCGCACCGGAAAGCGCAGGATATTCGACGGCACCACGTTCCGCGCGGCAAGCAGGCTCACGGGAAGCGCGAACAGCGCGGCGAGCGTGGTACCGAGCAGCGCGATCGACAACGTCTCGCCCAGCGCCTGCAGATAGATCGGCAGAGACGAGCCGGGATCCGGCGGGATCATCATCAGGCTGATCCAGCCGAGCTGACCGAGACCGGCGACGAAGCGCGACGGCGAGAAATCGAGATCGACGAGGCCATACACCAGAAGCGCGAGCGCCGCGGCAATCATCGCCGGGGTCGCAAGGCGCGCCGAAGCCGGCCGCTCGAACACATCGGGATAGCGCGCGCGAAGCTGTGCGGTGTCGACCTCCTGAGGCTTGCTCACGTCCGCGCCTCCTTGCCGAACAGGCGGCTGCGCAGCCAGCCGGTCGTGATGTCGATGATGAAGACCGTCACGATGATGGTGAGCAGGATCGCGCTGACGTCCGAATAGTAGAACTTGCGGATTGCGACGACGAGCTCCTGACCGATGCCGCCGGCGCCGACGAAGCCCATCACGGAGGCTTCGCGGACGTTGATCTCGAAGCGCAGCAGCGCGTAGCTGGCATAGCCCGCGGTCACCTGGGGCACGACGGCGAAGCGCATGCAGGAGAGCCAGCTCGCGCCGGTCGAGCGGATGCCCTCGACCGGCTTCATGTCGGCGTTCTCGACGATCTCCGAGAACAGCTTGCCGAGCGCACCGGTGGAGTGGATCGCGATCGCGAGCACACCCGCCATCGGCCCGAGGCCGAAGGCGATGACGAAGACCAGGGCAAACACGATGCCCGGGACGGTGCGAGCGAATTCGAGCAGGCGCCGTACCACGAAGCGCAGCCAGGGCGCCGGCGAGGTGTTCTCCGCCGCGACGAAGTTCAGGGCAAAGGCGAGGGTCGCGCCGATCAGCGTGCCGACATAGCTGATCAGCAGGGTCTCCGCCAACATCTTCAACCATTTGCGCCAGCCCCACAGCCACTCGCCAACATCGGTCCAGACGCGCTGGCCGCTGTCGAGCGTGAGAATGCGATCGAAATAGCTGACGAAGTTGCCGAAATAGGTGAAGAGAGTGCGCAGGTTCACTTCCGCGCCAATCGCTGACAGGACCAGAGCGGAAATGAATAGTGCAATCCCAAGCAGGAGACGAAGCCGCTTGCGCGTCACTGCCTGGCGATAGGCGGCATCGAGCGCGGCCAATTGCTGTTCGGGAAGGATCGAAACCGCGAGCGTCATTTGATCAGGGAGCGTGACCCGTCAAAAGAGAAGGAGCCGGGTCCCTCGACCCGGCTCCAGTGCATCGTCCCGAAAACTCAGGACGCCTTCTTCTTACGCAGAGCATCGACGAACTTGATCAGCTCGATCGTGCCATCCCAATCCTTGGTGGTCGCGGGATGAAAGCCCTTCTTCTGGCCGTCGGAGAGGCGCTCGAACGCGGCCTTGTCCTTGGTCGGCGCATCGAAGAACGCCTTCGCGATCGCCGCCTTGGCGTCTTCCGGCAGGTCAGAGTTGTAGGCGTAGGGCCCGTTGATGATCGGCGCCGACTTGTGGATGATGCGGAAATCGTCCTTCTTCATCGCCGAACCGTCGGCATTCTTCAGCATGCCCTTGGTCAGCATCTGCGCCAGCGTGGAATCGTCGTCGCTGGTCCACTGGTTGGCCGCGACGTCGACCGTGCCCTGCGCCAGCGCCAGCATCGCGTTCTCATGGCTGCCCGTGAACACGACCTTGCTGAAATAGCCGTCGGCATCCGGAATGCCCATCTTGTCGAGCTCGAAGCGCGGCACGTTGTTACCGGAGGTCGAGTTCGGGTCGACGAGGCCGAGGTTCTTGCCCTTGAGCTGATCGACGCTCTTGTACGGGCTGCTCGCTTTAACGAAGAACACCGAGTAGTAGCCGGTCGAGCCATCGGCGTTGATGTCGTTGGCAAAGGCATCGGTCTTGACGCCGGTCAGGCGAGCGCGCGCGAACGAGGCCGAGCCGTAGCTTGCGATGTGGATGTTGCCGGCGCGCTGGCCCTCGATCACCGCGGCATAGTCATTGGCGATGCGCAGCGTGACCTTCACGCCGAGTTGCTTCGACAGGTATTCCACGAAGGGCGTCCAGCGCTCGGTGACGCCGGAGGCGTTTTCGGCCGGAACCACCGCGAAGGTCAGTTCGGGATATTTGGCCTTCCAGTCATCGGCGTAAGCGGATCCGGCAAAGGCCAGCATGGTGGCGCCGGCAAGGACTAATCTGCGAGTGATCATGGTACCCTCTTCATCGGTTGGGGTCGGTTGACGCAAAACTGAAAACGCAGGCGCTGGCTCAGGCGGCTGCCGCAGTCCCGAGCGCCGGAACGCCTTGAGGCGCGGGCACGGGCATGCCGCCCATGACGTCGGCGGCTTCGAGATCGTACAGCTCTCGCGCGACGTGATCGGTCAGCGCGGACGGCGCGCCGTCGAAAACCACGCGGCCCGCCGCCATGCCGATCAGGCGGTCGCAATAGGTGCGCGCCAGATCGAGCGAATGCAGGTTGCAGAGCACGGTGATGCCGAAGTGCTTGTTGATGCGGAGCAGCGCATCCATCACGATCTTGGTGTTGCGCGGATCGAGCGAGGCGATCGGCTCGTCGGCGAGAATGATGTCGGGCTGCTGGACCAGTGCGCGTGCGATCGCAACGCGCTGCTGCTGGCCGCCGGAGAGCTGGTCGGCGCGCTGGGCGGCGAGCGAGGCAATGTCAAATTGCTCCAGCGCCGACATCGCCAGCGCCCTGTCTTGCTCGGGCCACACTTGCGCGAGCGAGCGCCAGGCGGGAATGACGGCCAGACGTCCCATCAGCACGTTGGTCAGCACATCGAGCCGACCGACCAGGTTGAATTGCTGGAAGATCATCGCCGATCGCGCCCGCCATTGCCGCAGCTCCTTGCCGCGCAGCGCAGTGACGTCGACGCCCTCGAACAGGATGCGTCCGTGCGTCGGCGTCACGAGGCGATTGATGGTCCGCAGCAAGGTCGACTTGCCGGCACCGGAACGTCCGATCACGCCGACGAAGCCGCCGGGGGAAATTTGAAACGAAGCGTCGTCCACCGCAGCTTTTGCGCCGAAGCGGCACGTCAGACCTTCCACCACCAGCATGCAGGGCTCCAGAGTAACTGGCTGCCACCGCTAACGCCGACGCTTGACACTTGTGTGACATGCGCGTTGCCGTGCGGCGATCCTACACACCTCATCCCCTGTCATTGTGGCGTCATGACATTGTCATCGAGCCGCTCGAAGACAGGCGCCCCTCCTCGATCTTTCGGATGCAACATGGTCGCCAAAGTGCTTTCGGTCCAACCGACCATCGATCCCTCGGCAAAGCTGCACGAGACGAGGCTCGGCGCCTATACCGAGGTCGGCGCGCGCACGATCCTGCACGAAGTGACGATGGGCGATTACTCCTACGTGATGAATGACGCGCAGATCACCTACACGACGATCGGCAAGTTCTGCTCGATCGCGGCGATGACGCGCATCAATCCCGGAAACCATCCGATGCATCGCGCCACGCAGGCCCATTTCACCTATCGCTCGAGCGCTTATTTCCCGGGCGAGAGCGACGACGCCGATTTCTTCGACTGGCGACGTCAGCATCATGTCCATATCGGCCACGACGTCTGGATCGGTCACGGCGCGATCGTGCTGCCTGGCCGCAACATCGGCACCGGCGCGGTGATCGCGGCCGGCGCCATCGCCACCAAGGACGTGCCGGCCTATACCATCGTCGCCGGCAATCCGGCGCGGATCGTCCGGCGGCGATTCTCGGAAGAGATCGCCGGACGGCTCGCCAGGCTCGCCTGGTGGGATTGGGATCACGACAAGTTGCGTGAAGCTCTGCCCGATTTCCGCAATCTCGGGATTGAAGATTTCCTGTCGACATACGAAGCACGGGCAAGTTCCCTTACGAGCTCTCCTGCCAGCAAACGAAGCGCGGTCGCGTGACAGACATTTTCCTTGAAGGTGGCCGGACCCTGATCGGCTCCGAGCTCGTCGAAACTTCGCTTGCCGTGTCCGGACAGGACATTGCGCGGATCGATGCGCCTCGCGCCCGTGCGCGGCTGGCGATCGACGCGCGCAACCTGCTGGTCCTGCCCGGCATCGTCGATCTGCATGGCGATGCCTTCGAGCGGCAGATGATGCCGCGCGCCGGCGTCGACTTCCCGATCGATGTCGCGCTTGCCGACAGCGACCGCCAGGCGATCAGCAACGGCATCACCACGGTGTTCCACGCCACGACCTGTTCGTGGGAGCCGGGCCTGCGCAGCGGCGACAATGCGAGGAGCCTGATGGAGGCGATCGAGCGCCAGCGCCCGCAATTCGCCGCCGACACCCGCTTCCACCTGCGGCACGAGACCTACAATCTCGACGCCGAAGACGAGATCGGCCAGTGGCTGGCCGAGGGTCGCATCGACCTGTTCGCCTTCAACGACCACATGGACGGTACCGTTGCCGACATGGCGAAGCCGCGCAAGCGCAACCGCATGGTGGAGCGCACCGGGCTGTCGAACGAAGACTTCGACCGGCTGGTCGATCGCGTGGTCTCGCGCGCCGCCGAGGTGCCGGCCTCGATTTCGCGGTTGGCCGCTGCGGCACGCGCCGCCGAGGTGCGGATGCTGTCGCATGACGACGGAACGCCGGCGATGCGCCGGGAATATCGCGCCCTGGGTGCGATGATCGCCGAGTTTCCGATCAACGAGGAGACGGCGCGGGATGCCGCCGCCAACGGCGACGCCATCGTCTACGGTGCGCCGAACGTCGTGCGCGGCGGCAGCCACACCGGCTGGACCAGGGCGTCCGACATGATCGCCAAGGGGCTCTGCACCGTGCTGGCGTCGGACTATTATTATCCTGCGCAATTGCTCGCGGCGTTCCGACTCGCTGCCGATGGCATACTGCCGCTCACCGAAGCCTGGAATCTGGTCTCCGCCGGGCCCGCACGCGCCACCGGCCTTGGCGATCGCGGCACGCTGGCGGAAGGACGTCGTGCCGACATTCTCCTGGTCGACGACACCGTACCGCTGCGGCCGCGGCTCGTCGCCGTGATCGCAGCAGGGCGGCTCGTGCACCTGACAGATGCGGCGCGGCTGCTCGGCCCCGCGGCCACGCCGCGCGAGGCTGTCGTCGCGGCGTAAAGCGGTTATGCTCAGGCAATGACAGGTTTTCCCCGCTACGCGATCTATCATGCAGCCAGCGCCCATAGCGCTCTCTCGCGTTTTGGCGCCGAGCTGCTCGGCTATGACGCTCACACCGGCAACGAGCTGCCCTTCCCCGAGGAAGCACGGCGTGTCGCGCCGGACTGGCGCGACGTCACCGCCGATCCTCGCAAATACGGCTTTCACGGCACGCTGAAAGCGCCGATGGCACTCGCGCCCGAAAAGACCGAAGCCGAGCTCGCCGCCGCCTGCGCGACGTTCGCCGCGAAAGCGCGGCCCATTCCGGTGATCCGTCCCGTTGTCGATTCCATCAGCGGCTTCATTGCCGTCATTCCGGCCGAGCCGGTCGCCGCGCTCCAGCAGCTCGCCGCTGATTGCACGCGCGATTTCGACTCTTTTCGCGCAGCACTGACCACGGAGGACCGCGCGCGGCGCAAACCCGAGAAGCTGAGCGAACGGCAGCGCGATTATCTCGACCGCTGGGGCTACCCGTACGTGATGGAAGAATTCCGCTTCCACATGACGCTGACGGGGCGACTGGACGCGGAGCGTCGCGGAACGATTATCGAGATGCTGCGATCGCGGTTTGCAGCGTTAAAGCTCGACACGCTGACAATCGATCGCCTCGCGTTGTTCAAGCAGGAAAATGCGAACGCGCGCTTCCGCATCATCGGCGAGTGGGTTCTGACGCGATAACCGTCAGCGCCAGCTCGCAACATTGAAGGCGAGTGCCACGGCGCCGACCAGGACAAGGCTGGTCGCCCAGACTGCATCCAGATTAAACCAGCTTCGCGAGACGAACCTCAGTCCCAGATAGCGGTAGACCAGCCAAGCCAGGCATCCGCCGGCGCTGATCATGGCGGCAACGTGCACCACGGACACCAGCACCGCCATCCCGAGACTTGCCTTCATCAGCGCGCCGGCCGCCGCGTGGCCGGCATCGAGTTCAAAGGCCTGGCAGAGCCCGAGATAGATCGGCACGAGCATCAAGGCCGCGCCGTGAGCAATGGCGACAGCAAACGACCAGAGCGCCAACTGCGTCGGCGGGATCCGTGCCAGCGCCCGCGGATGGCGCCGCTCGATCAGCCGATAGACGCCGAAGCCGATGACGAGGAGGCTCGCACTGAACTGGATTGAACGCTGCCACTCGGCCAGCGCGAGCAGGAACGCGAATGGCAGCAGCACGAGAAGTGTTGCCAGGAGATGTCCGGCCGACAGAGCCCACAACGCACGGACGAGCGCGCGCGGACTCTTGTCCATGAGCCCTGCCGAAACGGCGAGCGGCCATCCCATTCCCGGATTGACGCCGTGATAGAGACCGCTCGCGACGAGAGCGAGCCACAGCCAGCCGAGCGCCGGGCTCGCGTGCCCCCAATCTAGACCGACGGGTAGCAAAACGAATCCGTCGAACAATCGCCGCCCTCCAGCCTGATCTGGTGCGCACGATATCCGTCGGGGAAGCTCACGAAATAGTCCTTGGCGAGCTCGAGGCCGCCGTTGTGGCCGACATTGGCCATGACTTCGACGCCCGGCATCCCATCGGGATAGAACTGGTCGTCCCAGGTGGAATAGAGCGAATTGGTCCAGTACACGCGCCGGCCGTCGCGGCTGATCTCGACCATCTGCGGGCCACCTGCATATGCCTTGCCGTTCGGATGCGGCGCGCGGTGCACGATGCCTCCGGTGCGCACCGAGCCCGCAAGCTTGGGCTTTCTCGGGTCGCTGACATCGTACTGGCGCATCTCGCCGGTGCCCCAACAGGAGACATAGAGGAACCTGTCGTCCATCGACAGATCGATGTCGGTCACCAGTGGCGGTACAGCACCAAAACCCTGCAAGAGCGGCGGAAGCTTCTCTTTGGCTGCGGGCTCCGGCGGGATGGTCGCCGTCTTCTCGGCATGGAATTTCCCGCCCTCGCGCCACCAAGTCCAGATCGAGCCTTCGAGATTGGTGGTGTCGACCACCACGCCGGCAAAGCCGTATTCGCGAACCGGATCGTGCGCGGGCCGTACCTCCAGCGCCATCTGATGATTGGCGCCGAGATCGATGGTCTGCACGTTACGCCGGGCGCGGAGATCCCAGAAGTGGAGACGATGGCCGTATTTGTTCGACAGCAGGTCTTCCGGGACGATCCCGTTCTCGAACTGCGGCGGCAACCCCCATTCGCTCGTCACCATGTAGTCGCGCGGCAGGTTCCACCAGAAATCATAGTGCAGCGTTTGCGGACCGCGGTCGATCTCCCATCGTCCAAGCACCTCGAATGTCTCGCAATCCATGATGAAGACGCCTGGAGGCCCGTTGGTGCCGTCGGTGCCGCTGCCGCCCAAGGTGCTCACATAGATGCCGTCCGGCCCGCAATGGATGGTATGCGGCCGCGAGTAGCCGGTCTTCTTCAAGACCTCCTCGGGTTCGATGATCTTGTGGATCTTGGCCTTGGTCGGATCGGGCTTGGTATCGATGATGTAGATCCGCGACGAGCGCAGCCCGGGGATGATGAGATAGCGCCGCTCGATGAAGGCGTGTCCGGCGAGCGGCGACAGTGCTGAGGAGCAGGCATTCCAGCCGAAGTGATGAAACTCATCGCCCTTGTTGGGCATCGTCACGGTGTGGACGATCTGGCTGTAGGTCGGCGATCCCGGCTTGACGTCGATGACCGCGAGAGCATCCGGCTTTGAGAAATCCGGACTGAGCAGCAGCGTGTAGGCAAAATTCTCAGCAGGTGCTTCCATCGCAAGCTTGGGCGATGCGTGAAAGGTCGGATCCGGCCTCATCGTCATGGCACTGCCTCCCTGTTTCCTCGGTTTGCGCCAACCTGGCTCGGGATAGCGGTATAATGAAGAGGTGTTACGCGATGTCTTGAGATTGCTCCGCTGGGCCTGGCTGACCGGCGTACAATACGTCATCGCCGAGCAGCCGAAAACTGGCCGAACCGCGCCAATTCGACGCCTTCGGCCGAAAGGGCTGAGTGGATGACCGCCTTACATTCAGTGTCGTCCCGGCGAAGGCCGGGACCCATAACCCCAGCATGCAGTTGCAGCGCAAGATAGTGGTTATCAGTCTTCGCCAAACTACTCCCTGTGGTTATGGGTCCCGGATCGGCGCTCCGCTTCGCTGCGCTTGTCCGGGACGACAGGGGAGATATGCGGACGACAGCGGAGTGAGTGGCCCGCCTACTTCCCCCAGCGCAGCGCCAGCGCATCGCGCTCTTTGGCCAGTTCCAGCAAGCCCGTGCGGGTCGCCGGGTGCAGCGGTTGAAGCGGGTGCCGCACGGCATCCGACTTGATCACACCGCCGGCCTGCATCATGACCTTGCAGGCGATCAGGCCGCATTGGCGGTTCTCGTAGTTGATCAGCGGCAACCAGCGCTCGTAAGCGGCCTTCGCCTCGTCGCGCTTGCCCGCAAAATAGGGATCGATGATCTGACGGATGCCGTCGGGATAGCCGCCGCCGGTCATTGCACCGGTGGCGCCGGCATCGAGGTCGGCGAGCAGCGTGATCGCTTCCTCGCCGTCCCACGGACCCTCGATGTCGCTGCCGCCCGCCTCGATCAGGCTCCGCAGCTTCGCGGCAGCGAACGGCACTTCGATCTTGAAGTAACGGACATTGGAGAACTCGCGCGACAGCCGCGCGAGCAGCTCGACCGAGAGTGGCGTGCCCGCCACAGGGGCATCCTGGATCATGATGGGAATCGTGATCGCGCCCGAGAGCACGCGGAAGAATTCGACGATACCCTTCTCCGGCACCCGGAAGGTCGCGCCGTGATAGGGCGGCATGACCATCACCATGGCCGCACCCGCCGCCTCGGCCTGCTTGCTACGCGTGGCACAGACGGCCGAACTGAAATGGCTGGTGGTGACGATGACGGGAACCCGGCCCGCGACATGCTCCAGCACGGCATGCATCACGGTTTCCCGCTCGGCATCGGTCAGCACGAACTGCTCGGAAAAATTGGCGAGGATGCACAGGCCGTTTGAACCGGCGTCGATCATGAAATCGACGCAGCGGCGCTGGCCCTCGAGATCGAGCTCGCCGCGATCGTCGAAGATGGTGGGTACGACCGGGAACACGCCGCGATAGGGGCGTTGGGCCTTGGGTTGTGGCGTGACCGGCATCGAACTCTCCATCCCTGATGTTCTCGTAACTCTGTCGCAGCGCGCCCGTGGCGCGGTATCACAGATGTACTCGGCGCGGAGACCGGCGGCAATGCCGATCCGCGCGCCGTTGGAATGGAGAAGATGTTGGGTTATGCGGTCTTCACCGCTCCGAGGAAGCCCTCGACCGCGACGCGAAGACGATCGGCATCGGCCGACATCTTCCTGACCGACTCGAACAACACGTTTCCGGCATTGCCGGTCTCACGGTTCAGGCTGGCGACGCTGCCGATGGTGTCGGTGACCTCGCGGGTGCCTTGCGCGGCCTGCTGGAAGTTGCGCGAGATCTCGGTGGTGGCCGCGCGCTGCTCTTCCACGGCCGCAGCAATCGCCGTCATCTTCTCGTCGATGCCGCTGATGGCACCGCCGATGGAGCGGATGGCGGCGACCGCCTGACCCGTCGCGCCCTGGATCTCCTCGACCTGGCGCGAGATCTCTTCCGTCGCCGTCGCGGTCTGCGCCGCAAGGCTCTTGACCTCGCCGGCAACCACGGCGAATCCGCGGCCGGCCTCGCCGGCGCGCGCGGCCTCGATGGTCGCGTTCAGCGCCAGCAGATTGGTCTGGCCGGCGATGGCGTTGATCATCTTCACGACTTCGCCGATGCGGCTCGCGGTCTGGTCGAGGATCTCGACCGTCGCGTTGGTCTGCTCTGCCTGCGCCACCGCCTGGCGCGCCTCGTGTGCGCTCGCCTGCACCTGTGCCGAGATTTCGCCGACGGAGGCGGAGAGCTCTTCGGTCGCGGCCGCGATGGTTTCGAGATTGTTGGTGGCCTGCTCGGCGGCAGAGGAGACCGCGGCGGTCTGGCTGCTCGACTCCGAGACCAGCGAACGCATGCCCGTGGCGGTCACATCGAGTTCCTTCGCCGATGCCGCGACGCTCTGAATGACGGCCTGCACCGTGTCGTCGAAGCTGCGGCACGCGGCATCCACGGTGCCGGAACGCGCGAGCTGCAACGCCTGCTGCGATTCGCGCTCCTGCCCCAAACGCTCGGCCGTTGCCGCGCTCTCGCGCAGGCTTTCGAGCGCCGCTGCCATGGTGCCGAACTCGTCGGGATATTTCGACTGCGGAACCGCAGTCGCAAAATCGCGGGCGCCGATGCGCGCGATCGCATTCAGGATGGCGCGCACCGGACGAACCAGGCGATTGCGCACCACGAACACGCCGGCGATGGTCACGGCCAGGGCAAGCAGAAACGCGAACGACTGCACGATGAGGTTGGTGAGGGCCCTCTCCTGAACCGTCTCCGCCCGCGCGATCGACTGGTCCAGGGCCTTGGTCGCGACCGCGACGATCTGCGCGAAGGGAGACTGGCACAGCGCATTCCATTCCGCCGCGGGGAGCGCCGGGCGGCCGCTGCCGTCGAGGTTCTTGGTCAGCTCGCCGATCTGCTTGAGAACGCCGTCGGTCTTGGCCCGCGCGTCCTTCGCCGCGTTGACCAGCTCTGCCGTCACGTCAGGCGCAGCCAGAAGCTCGCCCATACCCGTCCAGCCGGCGGTGACGATGCCGTTCCAGCCGGCAACGGTCTGCTTCTGGGTCTCGTCGAGCGGCTTGCTCGTGTTGATGTTCGGACGCAGAGATGAGCACTGGATGCCGTAGCGGTCGCGCACCTGCCAGGCGAGCCGGCGGACCTGAATCATGCGGGCGATGAAGGGATCATTCGTCCAGGCCCGGTTCGACACCGCCGTGGACGCCAGGTTCGCCGTGTCGATGACCTTGGTGACGGCATCATACCAGGCGCTGGTGCGCTCGATCTTGCGCTCGGCGCGCGGCCGCTTTGCCTCGTCATAAAACAACTGGAACTGCGGCGCGGCGTCGCTCCAGCGCTGCTTCAGCGTGCTCGCGAGATCGTCGCGTCCGGCAAACTCGATGGTGGAAAGCGCCGCGGCGATCGCTTCATAACCCGCCTGCTCGGCCTTCTCGGCTTCGCCGAGCTTGGTGCGCGGATCGTCGTCGCCGAGCAGCGCGCTCTGGGCATCGCCGCGATTGTTGCGCAGTGACAGCACGCCCTGGAAGATCGCCTTGTCGGCCGCGGCCAGGCGTCCGGTCTCGAGGCTGTCGCGATAGCGGCCGAAGGCTCCGGCCATCTGGATCGCCGTGCTGGTCAGGGCTCCGACCGCCAGCAAGGCCATCAGGACCAGGAGGAGCGTACTTACCGATTTCTTAAACATTGCCATGAGTCTGGGGGCCACCGCTTCGATGGCGGCCACCTTGCATCGCGACATGCCAAAGTTCCGTTAAACTTTTAATTGAATTGCGGACAGCTCCCGATTTGCCTCCGGGGCAGACCGGATTCACGCGACCTTCGTGAAGTCGGGCGGGCGGCGCTCGGCAAACGCCGTGAAAGCCTCGCGCGCCTCGGCCGTGCGCAGGCGCTGCGCGAACTGCTCGCTTTCCGCGTTCATCTGCGCGATCAGCACCTCGCCATTGCGCATCAGCCGCTTGGTTGCGGTCAGCGCGCCGGCCGGCTGGCGAGCCAGGCGCTGAGCCAGCGCGAGCGCTTCAGCATTGAGCCTGTCGAGCGGCACCACCCGGTTGGCCAACCCCCATTCCAGCGCCGCCTTCGCCGGCACGGTCTCGCCGAGTGCGAACATCTCGTAGGCACGCGCGTAGCCGATGCGTGCCGGCATCAGCAGGCTCGAGGCGGCTTCCGGCACCAGCGCAAGGCTGACGAACGGCGTCGACAATTGCGTATCGTCGGCGAGCACGACGAGGTCGCAATGCAGCAGCATGGTGGTACCGACGCCGACGGCGCGGCCCTGCACAGCCGCGACCAGCGGACGGGTGCAGCGCGCCAGCGACTGGATGAAGCGCACGACGTTGCGGCTACCCTCGGACTTGCCGCTGGCCACTGCCGCGAACTCGCCCACATCGTTGCCGGCGGTGAACATGTCGCCCTCGCCGCGGATCAACAACACGCGGACCGACGGGTCGAATTCGGCGGATTCGATGGTGTCGGCGAGCTTGCCGTACATCGCGTCTGTCAGCGCGTTCTTCTTGTCGGGACGCGCCAGGGTCAGCGTGAGAATTCCGCCGTTGCTCTCGATCCGCACATGCTCGGTCATTGGTCTGCTCCTCTTATTCCTCTGGATCTCTTGGAAACTTGTCCTGAATGCTCGTCAGCCAGCGCGCGACGATGTCGATCTCCGCGCGGGTGAATCCTTGCGTCAGCGCCGCATTGACCTCCGCCGCGGCGGCTTTGGCCTGCGCCAGCGCAGTACGGCCCTTCGGGGTCAGCCAGACGCGCCAGGCCCGTCCGTCCGCGCGATCGGCCCGCCGCTCGACCAGCTTTGCCGTGGCCGTGCGGTCGACGAGGCCTGAAATGCCGGCCGGCCCGAGATCGAGCGCCGCACCCGCCTCGCCCATCAGGATGCCGTCCTGCTTGCCGAGGATGAACAACAGCCCCGCCTGCGCCGGCGTCACCTCACTCTCGGGCTGCGACGCCATCCAGCGCTGCAAACGCCGCTGCGCGACGCTCAGCAGATAGATCAGCCGGTGATGTCGCGCCGCGCTCACGCGGGCTTCAAGTTATTTCGCATGCGAAACATCTAACCAAGCCGCGGGCGGTTGTCAAAGGGCCATCGCTATGGCGATGCGGCGCGACAGCCATTCAGAAAAAGGGTCGCGCAGCTATGCACGCGCCGCTCGATCTGCTTGCGCGAGGGCAAGGCTATGCCGCCATAGATCGCCGCGCGCTGCGGTGCCGATGCGACCATGCCGATCAGCATGCCGGCGGCCTCGTCGACGTCATCGAGCGCGATGCGCTGCTTCTTCACCTGGACGCGGAGCCAGTGCGCGAGCGCCCTAACGGTGCGGGCAATGCCATTCTTGTAGAAGTTTGCGGCAAGCTCGGGGAACGCGGCGGATTCCTGCAGCACCATGCGCTGCAACGCCACCACCTCCGGATCGAGCGCGAGATCGGTGCAGGCGAGCAGCGCGGCGCGCAGGCCCGTCTCGATATCGATCTCTTCGTTCGCCTTGAGATGGACGTCGGCGAGCAGCCGCTCGAGCCGGTCCGCGCACATGGCCTCGAACAGCGCGGCCTTGCCCGGAAACAGCCGGTAGAGCGTCCTGGTGGAAATGCCGGCGAGGCGCGCCAGCTCTTCGGTGCTGGTGGCGGCATAGCCGTCGACGGCGAAGGCGTGACGTGCGGCGTCGAACACGATCTGCTTCGTCTCCTCGTCGCTGCGCAGTTGCGGCCGCCCGCGGGGGCGGCATTCCCTGACAGATTTTTCCTGAGCCATGTTTTTACATGATGCCTGTCATTCCATTGACAGTCCCAAAGCTAATCCTATTTTGGAAACCGTCAAGTTTCCTAATTCAGGGGAGCCGGCCATGACCGTCCACACCAGCCCGTCCAAGACCGAATCCGCCGTCGTCCCGACGGGTGCGCTGGAGGGCGTTCTGCCCGCTCCGGCCCCCTCCGCCTTTCGTCAAAAGCTGAACCTTCGCAAGCTGTTGCTGGCAGGGGTGGCGGTTCTCGCGCTGGCGGGGGCGAGCTGGTATGGCTACGACTATTGGACCGTCGGCCGCTTCCTCGTCTCCACCGATGACGCCTACGTGAAGGCCGACAACACCACCATCGCGCCGAAGGTCAGCGGCTATCTCGACCGCGTCCTGGTGGGAGATAACGAGCATGTGAAGGCCGGCCAGGTGCTGGCGCGGATCGACGACCGCGACTTCAGGGTCGCGCTCGACCAGGCCAGGGCCGATGTCGCCGCAGCGAACGCCACGGTGACGAGCAAGGAAGCCCAGCTCGAGGTTCAGCAGGCGGTGATCGCGGCAGCGAAGGCGACGATCGACGTCGACACCGCTGCGAAGACATTCGCAAGCCAGGAGAACAAGCGCTACACCGACCTCGCCGCGACCGGCTATGGCAGCCTGCAGAATGCGCAGCAGGCGCAGGCGCGCGATGCCGGCGCGGACGCCGCGATCCAGCGCGACAATGCCAATCTCACCTCCGCCCTCAAGCAGGTCGATCTCTTGAAGGCCGAGATCGTGCAGGCCAAGGCCGCAGCCGCGCGGGCCGCGGCGATCCAGCAGCAGGCCGAGCTCAACCTCAGCTACACCACGATCGTCTCACCGATCGACGGCGTAATCGGCAACCGCACGCTCCGTGTCGGACAGTATGTGCAGGCGGGAACGCAGTTGATGTCGATCGTGCCGGCCGAGGGGGCCTATGTGGTCGCCAACTTCAAGGAGACCCAGCTCACCCACGTGCGTGCGGGACAGACGGTCGAGATCGAGGTGGACACCTTCCCGGGCCAGATCGTGCACGGTCACGTCGATTCCATCGCGCCAGCCAGCGGCCAGGAATTCGCGCTGCTACCGCCGGATAACGCCACCGGCAATTTCACCAAGGTGGTGCAGCGCATTCCCGTCAAGATCGCGCTGGATGCCAACACCGTGCCCGCGATCGCGCTGCGGCCCGGCATGTCCGTGATCCCGACCATCGCAACACGTTCGAGCGCGCCGACCGCGGATGCGGCGACCGCGCCCAAGGCAAAGATCAAGGCCAAGCTCGTTTCCGGAGGGTCGTGCCATGTCAAACAGCCTCTCAATCTCGACGCCGACAGCCGCAACGCCGGCCGCGACGCCTGATCGCGCCGCCGTTGATCCCGACCGCGCGAGTGCGGCCACCTGGATCGCCGTGCTCGCCGCCATGATCGGCTCGTTCATGGCGATCCTGAACATCCAGATCACCAACGCCTCGCTGCTCAACATCGAGGGCGGCATCGGCACCGGCGCGGACAACGGTTCCTGGATCTCGACGTCGTACCTGATCGGCGAGATCATCGTGATCCCGCTGACCGATTATTTGAGCCGCGTGTTCTCGTTCCGCCGCTACATGCTGGCAAGCGCGACACTGTTCGCCGTCTTCTCGGTCGCCTGTGCCTTCACCCACGACCTGCCGTCGATGATCGCGATGCGCGGCCTGCAGGGCTTTGCCGGCGGCGTGCTGATCCCGATGGCGTTCACGCTGGTCCTGACCAAGCTGCCGAAGCCGCAGCAGCCCATTGGCCTTGCGATCTTCGCGCTGTCCGTCACCTTCGCGCCGGCGATCGGCCCGACCATCGGCGGCTATCTCACCGAGACCTATGGCTGGCGCACCATCTTCTTCGTCAACGTGATCCCGACCGCCGTCATGGTGGCCGCGCTTTATCTGACGCTGGAGCGGCAGAAGATGCAGCTCGGCCTTCTGAGGGAAGGCGACTGGGCCGGCATCGTCACCATGGCGATCGGATTGTCGGCGCTGCAGGCCGTGCTCGAGGAAGGCAACAAGGACGACTGGTTCTCATCGCCCTTCATCGTCAGGCTGGCGGTGATCGCAGCCATCAGCCTCTCGCTGTTCGTCGCGATCGAGCTGTCGATCGAGAAGCCGCTGATCCGGCTGCGGTTGCTGACGCAGCGCAATTTCGGCTTCGGCACCGTCGCCATGACGATGGTCGGCTTCGCGCTGTTCGGTTCGGTCTACATCCTGCCGGCCTATCTTGGCCAGGCGCAGGGCTACAATGCCGAGCAGATCGGCAACGTGTTGGCCTGGACCGGTCTGCCGCAGCTCGTGCTGATCCCGCTGATCCCGAAGCTGATGCAGCGCTTCGACACGCGCTATATAGCGATCACCGGTCTTCTGATCTTCGCCTATAGCTGCTTCATGAACACCGCGATGTCGCCGGACTATGCCGGCGACCAGCTCTGGATCCCGAACATCGTGCGCGCCGTGGGACAGGCCATGGTGCTGACGCCGCTGACGTCGGTTCTCTCCGGCGGCATTGCACCACAGGATGCGGCGGCCGCCTCCGGCATCAGCAACATGTTCCGCAATCTCGGCGGCGCGATCGGCACGGCGACGCTTGCGACCATCATCACCAAACGCGAGCAGTTCCATTCCAACATCATCGGCCAATCCGTCACGCTAGGCCGCGAGGAAGTCCGCGCCCGCATCGCACAGATGACGAACTACTTCATCGCGCATGGCGTGCCCGATCCCAACGCGGCACGCGAGCAGGCGATCATCGCGCTCGGCAAGACCGTCAAGCGCCAGGCGCTGGTGATGGGCTATTCCGACACCTTTGCCGTCATCGGCGTGGTGCTTGTGCTGGCCGCGATCGCCGTGCTGCTGACGCGGCGCGTGAAGGCGGCCGGCGGACCTGCGCATTAGGGGCTTCGGTCCTCCGCATATCCCTGATTGAAAGTTTGCGCGGCCGTCGCACTTGACGGCCTCCTCACTTTATGTTCCTTATTTGTTCCATTCAAGTAAAGGTTGTATCAACGGAGTTGTTTTGGCGATGAGCGATATGCGCAGCGAACGCGAACCAGCCCAGCTCGTAATCCACAATGATGATGACACTCCGGATGAGTTTGTCATCGAGCTGCTCCGCCGGGTTTTCGGCAAGTCGGAGCGTGAGGCGATCGCCCTGGTGACGAGGATTGAGCAAGAGGAAAAAGCCGCCTGCGGACCCTACCCGCAATCCGTCGCCGAAGCGCTGTTCAAATCCGCCCAGCAATACGTTTGCCTCGCACGCCATAGCCTGAAGATCACGCTCGAAGAGATCAAGACGCCATGCGAGCTGTGCGGCAAGCCAGAGGGACAGACAGATGTTCGGCTCGGCAGCCGCACGATCTGGCTGTGCAGCGACTGCATTCGTGCAGCAGACAGCACCTCGGACGAACCGGAAGAAGAGTTCGACTATGCCTGCGACGTTCTGGACTGGCACTTCACCAACGTTCCGCGCAGCAAGCTCGTGACAACGGTCCGCCAGTTTCCCGGCCACATGCGGGCAGACGTCCAGGCGGCCATCGATCGACTGTTCAGCACCGCGATCCGGCTGTACGGCATCAACGAGGATCAACGTTACGAGACTCTGTCGATTTCACGACTTCTCCGCGAAGGGCGCCATGCGCAGGCGCTCGCCCCGCTCCAGTATTTCGATCTTGAGATCGGCGAGAAGAGTCCGGTCAAATGCCTCGACAACGGGCTCTGGCTGTGCGCGCAGGGTGATCTCCGCTATGCCGTGTTGCTCTGTGTACATCGCGAATATAGCCGTGAGAGCGGCATCCGGATCGAGATCGCGGTGCCCTCGGGCTCCGCAGGCGCAGCCCTCGTCCAGCAATGCTTCGGTGAACTGGAAGAGGCCGTGCAAGCCGCACGCACCTATCGCGGCAAGATCCTCTCGCTCGACGCCGATTCCGACTATCGCGGCCGCTCACGCGGCATCACCGTGCACCGCTTGCCGCCGGTCGCACGAAGCGAGGTGATCCTGCCGGAGCAGACCTTGCGGCTGCTCGATCGCAACGTGCTGAATTTCGTCGGCACCCGCGACCAACTGCGCCGGCTCGGACAATCGACGCGCAAGGGCATCTTGTTGTACGGGCCGCCGGGCACCGGCAAGACCCACACGATCCGCTATCTCGCGACACACTTGCCTGGGCATACGACGCTTATAATCACCGCGGAGCAAATGGGCCTTCTGGGCGCTTACATGAGCCTCGCACGTTTGCTTCAGCCCTCGATGGTCGTGATCGAGGATGTCGATCTCATCGCCCGCGACCGCGACGACATGGGCCCCTGCGAGGAGTCCCTGCTGAACAAGCTGCTCAACGAGATGGACGGGCTGAAGGAGGATGCGGACATCCTGTTCGTTCTGACCACCAATCGGCCCGAAGATCTCGAAGGCGCGCTCGCTGGCCGCCCCGGCCGTATTGATCAGGCCATCGAAGTGCCGCTTCCCGACGAGAGCGGCCGCAGCAAGCTGGTCCAGCTCTATGGCAAGGGACTGCCGCTCGAAGACGCGGTCGTCGTTGAGGCCGCCCGACGCAGTGAGGGTACGAGTTGTGCCTTCATCAAGGAGTTGATGCGGCGGCTGGCGCAGGCGAGCCTTGCGCGCGATGGTGGCAACTCCATCATCTCCGCCGACATCGACGAGGCGCTCGACGACATGCTGTTCTCCGGCGGCCGGCTCAATGCGCGGCTTCTCGGCGGCGCGCAGCAGATGGCGGCGGGGTGAAGCCCCGCGGCCACGACCGCCCGGTTGAGCACCCTTTAGAGTGCGCAGGTGAAGCTCGATGCCTCCGTCACCGGGCCGCTCTTGTAGTGCGGCCAGGCCGGCCAGCGGCACAACGGCAGCGCGCGTAGCACCGCGAATGACGGCGCCTCGAGCTTCTGCTCGGTGACCTCGAGATCGCCGGGCGCCTTGCCCTTCTCGACCCAGTCCACCAGCACGCTCAGTATGTCGACATTGGCCGGCGCCCCGGAGCCGACATGGTCGACGCCCGGCGCGGTGTAGAGCCGCGCGAACTCCGCGGTCTCGGACTTGCCGAGCTTGCGCTCGACGCTCTCGAAATAGCGGATACCGGCATACGGGCTCTGCGCATAGTCGGCCATGTGCTCGAGCATGATCAGCCGGCCGCCGCGAGCGCGGAAGCGACTGAGATCGGGATTGGTCGAATCCATGAGGTCCGAGACCTCGAGCAGCCGCGCCTTGTGCTCCTCCACCTTATAAGTGGTGACGTCCAGCTTGGGATTGCGCGCGAACACATATTGGATGCCGCCCGCGCCGTAGATCCAGGCGATGCCGTTGTTGGGCGCAGGCGGCTGCGCGGGCGGTGCCGTGCCGAGCCACCATGCGACCCAGCCGCCGGTCGGACCGACGGCCGGCGTATCCTCTCCCGAAACGCCCCAGCCGGGATAATCGTCTAGACCATTGGCGAGTGCGAACGGGAATTTGTAGGTCGCATGCAGCGTGTCGATTGCCTTGATTTGTGCGTCGGTGAGGCACTTGTCGCCGGCCTGGCCGCTCGCACAGCGCAGCGTTTCGACCTTGAACGCTGCCTTGCAGGCCACGGGATCCTGTACCAGCGCATCGTCGGAGCCGTCCGCCTTGTCGCAGGCCGCCCGCACCGCATCGCCCACGAGCTTCACCTGCGCCGGATTGATCCAGCCGTCACCCATGGTCACGAGGCCCGAGCGTGTGCCGGCGTGCTGCAGGCCGACCCAGTTGATCACGGGCACGCGCGAGAAAATGCCGTCGAAATCGTCCGGATAGCGCTGCGCCATGGTGAGGCCTTCGCGGCCTCCCTCGGAGGAGCCCATGAAGTACATCTTCTCGGGCTTCCTGCCATAGGCGCGCTCCATCAGCGCAACGGCGGTATCGCGCACTTTCTTGTAGGCGCGATGAGAGAAATTCTCGAACGCTTCGTCGTTGAGCGCGAAGAGCTGCGGCGGCTCGCCGGGCTTGGATTCGTGGCCGGAGTCGGGTGCCGTAGGTGACGAAGCCGCGGGCGAGTGGCGAAGGCTTGTCGAAGGGATAGGCCGGCGGCAGCGCGAGGCCCGTGATGAGCACGCCGTTGAAGCCGCCGCCACCATACTGCACGGAGCGCCCGTTCCACTCGACCGGCAGATTGACCTGGAACTTGATCGGCGGCGCCTTCGGATCGGTCGGCTCGATATGGCCGAGCACCTTGCAGAAGGCGGGATTGGCCGGCGTGATGCGCCCCGAAGGCGTCGGCCCGCGCTCGGCCACGGCGAGTTGCGACGGCGCCTGCAACGTCGCGGCATCGATCTTCACCGCATCGCCTTCGCCGGCGAGGCTCTTGCAGACTGCGTCGGCATCTTCCGACAATGTCGCCGCGAATGCGGCGTTTGTGCCTAGCGTGATCATCCCGCCCGCGAGCAACGCACGCAGTCTCGCATCCATTCGCGCCATCGTTTCCACCCTTATTTGTTTCTCGTTCGATCCGACAGGAGGGCGGCATTCAATGCGACCTTCAATAGCCCGTCAATTCATTGACATCCGCATCCAAGCTAGAACGACCCCAGCGCGCCGCCCAGTGTGATGACAACCACCAGCGCCAGCAACGATGTCACGATGCCCACCATCACGATGTCGAAATAGCTGTCCTTATGCGTCAGGCCGCAGATCGCGAGCAGGCTGACCACGGCGCCGTTGTGCGGCAGTATGTCCAGCGTCCCCGAACCGATCACCGCCACGCGATGCATCAGCGAAAGATCGATCCCGGTGCGTGCGGCAAGTTCGACATAGTTCTGGCCGAGCGCATCGAGCGCGATGGTCAGGCCGCCCGATGCCGAGCCGGTCAACGCGGCCAGGATGTTGGTTGCCACCGCCAGCGACACCAGCGGGCCGCCTTCGATTGCGAGCACCCAGTCGCGTACCGCCGTAAACGCCGGTAGTGAGGCGACGACCGCGCCGAAGCCGACGAGGCTGGCGACGCTCAGCGCCGGCAGGACCGACGCATTGGCGCCGGCGTCCATGGTCTGCCGCAGCGCCGGTAGCCGGGACCAGTTCAGCACGATGGTCGCGACGATGGCGGCAGCCAGCGCGACCGCGACCGACCACACGCCCGCCACGGCGGCCAGCGACGTGCTGCCGAAGCGCGGCTCGGCGAGATAGTCGACGTCGAGCCGCGGCAGCACCACCAGCGACATCGCGAGATTGACGGCCACGACGACGATCAGCGGCAGGATGGCGCTTGCGACCGGCGACGGCGTACCGCTGCGATGGCCGTGCTGCAGCTCCGCCGGATCGAACTCGCGCGCCGTAGTGGCGCGTTCGCGCACGAGCTCATCGGCGGCAGCCCGCTCGGTCGCATCCTTCGTGTCCTCGCCATAGCCTTCACCGGCGCGGCGCGCGGCAGCTTCGGCACGATGCAGCCACCACAATCCCGTCGCAAGCATGACCAGGGAGGCGAGGATGCCGAGGCCCGGCGCGGCAAAGGGCGTCGTGCCGAAGAACGGCATCGGGATGGCATTCTGGATCGACGGCGTGCCCGGCAACGCAGACATGGTGAAGGTCGACGTCCCCAGCACGATCGCGGCCGGGATCAACCGGCGCGGAATTGCGGCGGCACGAAACAGCGACCGGGCCATCGGCACGATAACAAAGAACGCGACGAACAGGCTGACGCCGCCATAGGTGACCAGCGCACCGGCTAGCACGACCGCCAGCATCACGCGCCGCTCGCCGAGACGCGCCGCCATGAAGCCGGCGACGGATGTGACGGCGCCGCTGTCGTCCATCAGCTTGCCGAAGACGGCGCCGAGCAGGAAGATCGGGAAGAACTGCGCCAGGAACCCGGCCGCGCTCGCCATGAAGACCTGCGTCAGGTTCGCGAGCAGCGGCTCGCCGCCGAACAGCGCGGCAACGAGCGCGGCGAAAGGCGCGAGCAGGAGAACGCTCCAGCCGCGAAAGGCGAACACCACGAGCAGGCCGAGCCCGACGAGAAGGCCAAGAAGACCCATGCCTCAGCACTCCGCCAGTAGGGCATCGAGATCGCTAGTCGAGCGCCGGCCGATGTCCATGCCGTGCTCGTCCAGAAACGCTTGCGCGGCCAGCCGCCCCTCGGCCCGGAGCATCGAGATGAATTCCCACTCCGCATTGAGCTTGGATGATGCGCCGAACTTCGCCAGCATGTCGCTCTTGATCCGGTGCATCCGCATCTTCGCCCAGCGCGCACCTTCGCCGCTGCCGGGATCGGCGGCCTGGCGCAGCAGCGC
Organism: Bradyrhizobium sp. ISRA430; assembly: GCF_029909975.1. NCBI lineage: Bacteria > Pseudomonadati > Pseudomonadota > Alphaproteobacteria > Hyphomicrobiales > Nitrobacteraceae > Bradyrhizobium > Bradyrhizobium sp. ISRA430. Next base: position 6,086,409 of record NZ_CP094516.1, on the reverse strand, counting down.
GATCATGCGCAGCTCCTTCATCAGCGGCGAGTTGAAGGAAATCTCGTTCAGGCGGTTGAGGATCTCCGCCGCCGTCCGTGGCTCCTCCGGCCGCTCGGTCGGATTAATCTGTACCAAAATGGTGTCGTAGGCATCGCTTTCGCGCACCAGCGGCGTGATCGTCGGATTGCCGGCGAAGCCGCCGTCCCAATAGGGCTCGCCGTCGATCTCGATCGCGCGAAACATGGTCGGCAGGCAGGCCGACGCCAACAGCACGTCTGCCGTGATCTCCGCGTTGCGGAAGATGCGCCCGCGCCCGGTCCGCACCCTCGTCGCCGTGATGAACAGCTTGATCGGCGAGCGTGCGAGGCGCTCGAAATCGATGCTCTCGGCCAGCACAGCGCGCAGCGGGTTGTAGCCGGTCGGATTGAGATCGTAGGGCGAGAGCACGCGCGACATCAAATCGGTGAGGATGTAGGCCGGCGAGGTATCGAGTGTCCAGCGCCCCATCAGCCGGTCGAGCGGCGAGCGCTGCAACGGACTGAGGGCCGCCGCGCGCGACACGCGCTGCCAGTACTGTTCGAGCGCATCACGCGCGCCGTCGGCACCGCCGGCCGTCCAGCCGTCCGCCAGCACGGCCGCGTTCATCGCGCCGGCGGACGTGCCGGAGATGGCGGCGATCGTGAGCCATTTTTCTTCGAGGAGACGGTCGAGCACGCCCCAGGCGAACGCGCCGTGCGAGCCGCCGCCTTGAAGTGCGAGATCAATCAGTACGGCGTCCCGTTCCATCGGCACCCACGCGACTGAAGCTCAAATTCGACGCGATTTGTACCACGCCGAGGATGAGCCAGTGTAGAGAGCCGTGGCCGCTTGATGCAACCGGAACGTGACGTCCCGCCGTCTAATGTTCGAAGACCAGCCGTGCGCCGACGGTGCCCTCGAGGGCGCGGATCTGGTCGAGCAGCGTGGACGAATCCTGGCCGCCCAGATCGGCATCGAGCACGACGTAGCCGAGGTCGCCGGCGGTCTCCAGATATTGCGCGGCGATGTTGATATCGCGCTGGAGGAAGACCTCGTTCAGCCGCTGCAGCATGCCCGGCACGTTGCGATGGACGTGGCTGAAGCGCGCGCCTGAGGGCCGCAGATGTAGCTGCACCTCCGGGAAATTCACCGCGCCCATGGTCGAGCCGGTGATGAAATAGTCGACGAGCTTGCGCGCGACCTCGCCGCCGATGCGCTCCTGCGCCTCCTCGGTCGAGCCACCGATATGTGGGGTCAGGATGACGTTGCCGAGGCCCTGCATCGGGCTCTTGAAGCGATCGGCATTCGACGACGGCTCGACCGGAAACACGTCGATGGCGGCACCGGCGATGTGACCGTCGCGCAGGGTACGGGCGAGCGCATCGAGATCGACGACGGTGCCGCGGCTGTTGTTGATCAGGAACGAGCCCGGCTTCATCGCCCGCAGTTCCTTCTCGCCGATCATGCCGGCGGTCTCCGGTGTCTCCGGCACGTGCAGGCTGACGATATCGCTCTGCGCCAGGAGCTCTTCGAGTTTCTCGACCGGCTCGGTGTTGCCGTGGCGGAGCTTGTCGGTGCGGTCGAAGAAGATCACCCGCATGCCCATGGCTTCGGCCAGCGTCGAGAGCTGCGAGCCGATGTTGCCGTAGCCGATGATTCCGAGGGTGCGGCCGCGCACCTCCCGGCTGCCGGTCGCCGACTTGTCCCAGCCGCCCTCATGCGCCGACACCGAGCGCGGAAAAATCCGCCGCAACAGCATTACGATCTCGCCGATCACGAGCTCCGCCACGCTGCGCGTATTGGAGAACGGGGCGTTGAAGACCGGAATGCCGCGCTTGCGCGCCGCCAAAAGGTCAACCTGGTTGGTACCGACGCTGAAGCAGCCGACCGCGAGAAGCTGATCGGCGGCCTCGAGCACCTCCGCAGTGATCTGCGTGCGCGAGCGGATGCCAAGCAGCGACACGCCCTTCAGCGCCTGCCGCAGCGTCTCGCCGTCCAGCGCCTTGGTCAGGCGCTCGACATTGGTGAAGCCTGCGCTCCTGAACAGGTCCACGGCGCTGTCATTGACACCTTCGAGCAGCAGCGCCTTCGCATTCCGCTCGGGGCTTTGATCTGGGGCTGACATAGGATCTCCATGACGATCGGCTTTGTCCGGCGCTCATAGACCGCGGACGAGATGCAACACAATAGGGTTTGGATATGGGAACAAGAAGGCGCGACGGTAGATGTCACAGGCGCCCCGTCATCGCCGCGCAACGGCGAAGCCGTTGTCGCTCGAGATGCGAGGCCTGTGGTGCGAAAGCACCGCAGGGCGAGCCTCGAAGGATGAACGGTCCCGCTGCTGCAGCCGGGCCGCCTGGCCGGCGCTTCAGATGACGTAAAACCCGTGCGTGCCGTCGCGACGGAGCTGCTCGACGAGGCCGTACTCCCAGTCAAGATAGGCCTGCATCGCGCGCGCGGCGACGTCAGTGCCCTCATAGGGGCGGCGGTAGCGATGCGCCGGGTCGGGCTTCGGCACGACCTGCGGCGGACCGACCTCGAGCGCGCCGTCATAGCCGCCATCGAGCACGTAGACCTCCCAGCCCATTTGCGCGAGCCAGGACGCCGTCATGTCGGCGCGAACGCCTTTGCCGTCGGTCAAAACAATGCGCGCGCCGCGCACCGGCGCCGCCATGTCGGTCTCCTGAACAAGCTGGCCGCCGGGATAGTGGCGGAACCCCGGGAGGTGGCCGACCGCATACTCCTCCGCATCGCGCACGTCGAAACGATAGAGCGTCCGACCGGTTTGCGCGTAAAGCGCCGCCGCCTCGCTCGCGCCGATATGGCGAACGCCGGCGCGATAGGCGACATCGCGGGCGTTGGCCGGGCCGCTTTCGAACGGCCCGATGGCGCCGCGGCGGTTCGAGCCGTGGTCCAGCGTGTGCCGCGCCAACGTCCAGCCGATCGTGCCGTTGCGCAGCGCCCGCACCTTGTTGGGCACGCCAGCATTGATCAGCGACTGGGCGCCGATGATCGAGCGCGTGCGGCCTGCACAATTGACGATGATGGTGGTGCCTGGATCGGGCGCCGCGCTGCCGGCCCGCAGCACCAGCTCCGCGCCGGGCACGCTGACCGAGCCCGGGATGTTCATGGTCGCGTATTCGTCGAAACGGCGGACGTCGAGGATCGCGATGTCAGCCTTGTCGGCGATCAGCTTTGCGACCTCGTCGGCGCTGAGCGAGGGCGTGTGCCGGCGCGCTTCGACCAGCTCGCCAAAGGCCTTGCAATAGGAATTGACGTCCGCGAATACCTCAAAGCCCGCCGCGCGCCAGGCCTTCAGCCCGCCGTCGAGCGCACGAACATTGGCGTAACCGAGGCCCGCAAGCCGCTCGGCGCCGGCCGCGACCAGCCCGTCGCCGTCATCATAGAGCACGACGGGCGCGTCTTTGCGCGGCAGCCTCACCTCGGCCTCGATGGCGATACGGTCGACGGCCATGTTGGCGGCGAACAGCGGATGGCCGGTAGCGAAGGCCGCCTCGTGCCTGAGATCGAGCAGCGCGAGCTCCTCGCGCAACAGCAGCGCACGGCGGATCTCGGCGGGAGTGACGGGCTTGAGCATCATGGCATGAACCTCGAAAGGACGAGCCAGGAGCTTTTGGACGATTGCGCAAGCGTTGGCTAGCTTTTCCGGCTTCAGCTCACTCGCCGGGAACCAGGCGCCCGACCGGCGGCTGCACGGGACGTCGCAGCCGGCGGCGCGACAGATAAAGCAGGATGCCCGTGACCGCGAAAAGCGGCATCAACGCCGCGGCGAGCATGAAGGCGAGCTTGCCGGGCCAGCCCAGAATCGCGCCGCGGTGAAGGTCGTACACGCTCGCGATAATCTTCTCGCCGAACGTCTTGTCGGCATAGCGCTCCGCAGAGACCATGTGGCCGGTGGCGGCGTCGATGCGGAATTCGTCGCGTGTGGCCTCGAGCGTAGCCTCCTTCCCCCACGACCGGATCCGCATCACCGTGCCCGGTGCGGCGGGCAGCGTCAGCAAGGCTCTGGAAAAGCGATCGCCCTCCTCGTGGAGGAAGGTCGACCAGGCCCGATCGAATCCCATCGGTTGACCCGGCTCGCGCAGGGCAGCCGCGGGCGGTGGCTTCGGCAACGTGCTTGTGGCAGTGACCTCTGGACGCGCCAACAACCAGACGACGCCGTCCTTGTACCAGTCGAACGAGAACCAAAGCCCCGTCAGCGTCATCACCAGATAGATCGGCAGCACCCAGGTGCCGATCACGGCGTGCAGCGACCGGTGCAGGCCGCGGCCGCTGAGCCCGAGATTCGGCTTCAGCCACATCTTCACGCTGCGCGCGCGGCGGGGCCAGCGCAGCACGAGGCCCGAAACGAGCATGACGATGAGGCCGAGCGCCGCAATGCCGGTGATCGGGCGTCCCCAGCCCTTGGCATCGCCCGGGATCAGCAGCCACCGATGCAACCTGCGGACGGTCGCAAAGAACTCCTCCCCGCGCGGTATGCCCAGCACGCGCGCGTCATAGGGATCGACATAGAGCGAAGCCGGCCGCCCGGCCTGCTCGTCGCGCCCGAAGCGGACGTGGACGGCTGCGGACGGGTCGCTCGACAGCGTGACGGCGGCAACTTTGCCGACATCCTGCGCCGCCTTCAACCGTGCGACCAGCTCGTCCGGCAGCAGCGCCGGTGCCGTTCGCGGCGCGACTTGCATGATCCCGGCGTTCAGATGGTCGACGAGCTCGTCCTCAAAACCCATGATCGCGCCGGTCAATGCGATCAAGGCAAGCAGCGGCGCGAGCACCAGGCCCACAATGGAATGGACTTGAAGCAGGACAACCTTGATCGCGCGCCCCAACTGCACCGCCATCGCTAGAACTTCACCGTCGCCGGCGGCAGCGCCGCTTGCGCTTTCACGGTCGTCGTGGTGATGGGACATTCGGCGAGCCGGACGGCTGCGCCGATGAGAACACTCGCCCGGCTCTTGCCGGCGCAGTTTCGATGGCCGCTGACGCGCTGGCCACCCAGATAGGCACGCACTTTCGATCCACTTCAAGTCACGAACATTGAAGTGTGCGCATCTAGCAGTCGTCGCAGATGGAGAGAACCGTAGAGCGACTTGAATCCCTCTAGTGTTGAATCGTTCTAAACGCGAATGGACGCCGCACGGCAATCATCGGTCGCTTTCGCAGCGATCGCGACACGCAACGTGCCGCAATGCGTCGCGATTTTGCGCGATCTCAAGCGACGACAGGAGCCATCAGCTCGTCGAGCTTCCGCTTGAGCGCGGCGCCGTCGGAGAGCGGGCGCAGCGGCGGTCGGACGCGCAGCCAGCCTGCATCTGCGGTCTGCGCTGCGAGGATGGCCTTCAGCGTCGCGAGGAAGGACGGCGTCTTCACCACGATGTCGATCGCGGCCTGCATGCGCGCTTCGACATCGGCGCCGTCGATCATGCCCTTGACCAGCTCCGGTACGATATTGGCCATGCCGCAGATGGTGCCGGCACCGCCCTCCGCGATCGCGCGGGCGATGTCGGCTTCATTGCCGACGGTGATGGCGAGTTCGGGAGCCGCGCTGCGGAACGCCCGGAATTGCTTGAAGTCGCCGCTGGAATCTTTCAGGCCCGCGACCAGCTTGCCGTAGCGCTTGCGCAGGTTCGCGGCCACCGATGTCGGAATCGCGACGCCGGAGACCTGCGGGATGTGATAGAGCGTGGCGCGCACGCGATCGTCGGCGACCTCGTCGATGATTGCCGCGAAGGCATCCTCGATACCCTCGGGCGTGACGCTGCGGTCGAAATAGGGCGGCAACAGCAACACGTGGCGCAGGCCGAGGCCAAGCACGGCGCGCGTCAGCGCGATGCTGTCGCTGATGGCGGGAAAGCCGCCACCGATCCCGATCCGCTCGGCCGCGACGCCGGCCTTGAGCAGCGCCTCGACGGTCGCGATGCGTTCGGCGACGTTGAATGAGGTGCCTTCGCCGGTGGTGCCGAACAGCACGACGCCGTCGACACCTCTGCCGAAGAGCCATTGGGCATGCGTCGCGAGCCGGACGGGATCCACGCCGCCGTCCGACGTCAGCGGCGTCGCTGCCGCCACCCAGAATCCGCGAATCGCTTCCGTCATCACACCACCCATTGCTGCGGCCTCGGCGTAAGCCCCTGATGCATAACGACCTTCGGGGCTCGATTGGGCCTTGTTTTTGCTTTACTTTTCCCCTTGTACCTTACATACAAGCTCGGGGCAATTCCCGTGTTCGCTCGCGCTCAGTCGGCTGCGGGCGACCTCAAGAGGTGCTGCATGGATATGGTGACCCCGGCCGATCATCCCAACCAATTGCTCAGCGCCCTCCGCGACAAGCTCGGCGCCGCGGCCGTGCTGACTGGCGCCGAGGTGCCCGCGCGCAATTGCAACGACTGGAGCGCGAGCCTGCCGCAAACGCCGCTCGCGGTGATCCGTCCGCTCGATGCGCAAGGCGTCGCCGACGCGATCGCGACTTGCCGGCAGGCGCGGCTGCCGTTTGTGCCGCAGGGCGGATTGACAGGTCTGTGCCGCGGCGCCTCGCCCGAGCCAGGCTGGGTCGCGATCTCGCTCGAGCGCATGGTCGGCATCGAGGAGATCGATCGTGCGTCCGCAACGATGACGGTGAAGGCCGGTACCCCGCTCGAGACGATCCAGAAGGCCGCCGACGAGGCCGGCTTCTTCTTCCCGCTCGATCTCGGCTCGCGCGGCTCCTGCGCCATCGGCGGCAATCTCTCCACCAATGCCGGCGGCAACCACGTGATCCGCTACGGCATGACGCGCGAACTGGTGCTCGGCCTCGAAGTGGTGCTGCCCGACGGCGCGATCATCACCAGTCTCAACAAGCTGATGAAGAACAACGCCGGCTATGATCTCAAGCATCTCTTCATCGGCTCGGAGGGCACGCTCGGCATCGTCACCCGCGTGGTGCTGCGGCTGTTTCCAAAGCCGCGCTCGACCATGGCTGCGCTGTGCGCGCTGAAGGACTATGCCGCGGTGATCGAGCTGCTCGGGGCCGCGCGAAGCGGGCTCGGCCCGCTGCTCTCGGCGTTCGAAGTGATGTGGCCGGACTATTGGGAGGTGATCACGGCGCGCGCCGGCGTAAAGCCTCCGGTCGCCGCAGGCCACGGTCTCTACGTGCTGGTGGAGGCGCAGGGCACCGACGAGAGCTTAGATGCCCCGCGATTCCAGAGCTGGCTCGAAGAGCTGATGGAGCGCGGGCTCTTGGCGGATGCTGCCGTAGCGCAATCGCTGGCGCAGACCCAGGCGTTCTGGCGGGTGCGCGACATCTGCGCCGAATTCGGCCAGGTGCTGGGGCCGCACATCTCCTACGATATAGGCCTTGCCGTGGCGCGGATGGACGAGTTCGTCACGCGCTGCAAGGCGGCGCTCGCGAAGGGCATTGAAGGATGCGAGAGCGTCTATTATGGCCATATCGGCGACGGCAACCTGCACCTCGTCTCCTGGGTCACGGGCCGCGCCATCGAGCACCAGCCGAAGGCGGAGATGGACGCGATCATCTATGGTCTGGTACGCGAAATGGGCGGCAGCGTCTCCGCCGAGCACGGCATCGGCACGCTGAAGAAGCAGTGGCTGGGGCATGCCAGGAGTGACGCCGAGATCGCGCTGATGCGCACGCTGAAGGCCGCGCTCGACCCCGAGCATCTGCTCAACCCCGGCAAGGTGATCTGACTGCCGCAACGCCATGGGAGCGCCGATGAGAGCCTTGAAGCTCGATGCGCCGAAATCGCTGTCGCAGCGCGTCATGCTGCGACTGCGCCAGGCCATCATCGACGGCGATTTCGCGCTTGGCGCGGCGATTTCCGAGGAGATGGTTGCGAACTCCTTCGGCGTCAGCCGCACGCCGGTGCGCGAGGCGATGGGGCAGTTGCAGGCGCAGGGGCTCGTGGTGATCAGGCCGCAGGTCGGCAGCTTCGTCTTCACGCCGAGCGCCGAGGACATCACCGCGCTGTGCACCTTCCGGATCGCGCTCGAACCCAAGGCGGCCGAGCTCGCGTTCCGTCACGATCGCGACGGCGCGATTGCGACAATGGGCGCCGCGATCGCGGCGATGGAGCCCGCGGTCGCGGCCAGGGACAACATCGCCTATGGCCGCGCCGATGCCGCCTTTCACGAGGCGCTGTTCGCGCATTGCGGCAACCGCTATCTCGTCGAATCCTATCAGCTCGTCTCGGGCCGCGTCGCGGCGCTGCGCACCAACCTGACCTCCCCGATCGACGTGCGGACCCGCACATCGTTCGACGAGCATCGCAAGCTGCTCGATTTGTTCGCACACGGCGAGCTCGCGGCGTTCGAGACGCTGGTCACGACGCATATCACCAATTCAGGCGTGGCCTATGCGCGGGCGTTGAAGGTGGACTGAGCGGCCGCTAAATTAGTGCCCGCCGTTCGGTTCGGGTCGATCCAGAAAATCGAGCGCGGTGTTGATCTGCTCGAGCTGGTGCTCGATCCTGTCGCGTTCCTCGACCGCCTGCGCTTTGTCCAGTTGCTCCACGAGCTGCTGCTTTCGCGCCAGCAGGTTCTCTATCACCGTACTCACAGCTCCCCCTCGCCCGAGACGAACATTCAGGTCAAATCCGATTGCAGGCATCAGCGCCTCGATCGCGTAAAGCGCGCCCCCGCGTCGACCCCCTGACCAGAATGTTCGCGGAAGCGGTTGGTTCCTGCGGCCGAATTCCTGCCATCGGGACATCACCGCCCAATCAGGCGCGAGGCGGGAACCGCGATCTATCACGCGCCCGTCGGTTGAATTCGCCTGGCCGGGGTCTTATGCGTAGGCGCCATGGACACCCAAATCACCGCCGAAAGGCCCCTGATGGCCCGGGCGCGGCCCGGCAAGCCGGCGCCGTTCCTCCCGATGAGCCGCGCCGAGATGACGGCGCTCGGCTGGGACGCCTGCGACATCGTGCTGGTCACGGGCGATGCCTATGTCGACCATCCGAGCTTCGGCATGGCGATCATCGGCCGGCTGCTGGAGGCGCAGGGCTTTCGGGTCGGCATCATCGCGCAGCCCGACTGGCATTCGGCCGAGCCGTTCAAGGCGCTAGGCAAGCCGCGCGTGTTCTTCGGCGTCACCGGCGGCAACATGGACTCCATGGTCAACCGCTACACGGCGGATCGCCGCTTGCGCCACGACGACGCCTATACGGCCGGCGGTGAGGGTGGCCGGCGCCCGGACCGTTGCACCATCGTCTACGCCCAGCGCTGCCGCGAGGCGTTCAAGGAGGTGCCGATCGTGCTCGGCGGCATCGAGGCCTCGCTGCGTCGGATCGCGCATTACGACTACTGGTCCGACAAGGTGCGCCGCTCGGTGCTGGCCGATGCCAAGGCCGACCTCTTGCTCTACGGCAATGCCGAGCGCGCCGTCGTCGAGGTGGCAAACCGGCTCGCCGCCGGCGAAGCGCCGCGCGATCTCGACGACGTCAGGGGTGTCGCGCTGTTCCGCCGCGTGCCCGACGACTACACCGAATTGCATGCCGACGACCTCGACTCCGCCGACGAGGGCGCATCGCGGACGCGGGGCGCGACCGTAATCCGGCTGCCGGCCCTGGAGCAGGTCGAACAGGATCGCGAGGCCTATGCAAGAGCCTCGCGCGTGCTGCACCGGGAGAGCAATCCCGGCAATGCGCGGCCACTGGTGCAGCGCCATGGCGATCGCGATCTGTGGCTGAACCCGCCGCCGATCCCGCTCACCACCGAGGAGATGGACGCGGTCTACGACCTCCCCTATGCCCGCGCGCCGCATCCCTCCTATGGCGACGCCAGGATCCCGGCGTGGGAGATGATAAAATTCTCGGTGACGATCATGCGCGGCTGCTTCGGCGGCTGCACCTTCTGCTCGATCACCGAGCACGAAGGCCGCATCATCCAGAACCGCTCGGAAGGCTCGGTCCTGCGCGAGATCGAGAAGATCCGCGACCGCACGCCTGGCTTCACCGGCGTGATCTCCGACATCGGCGGTCCCACCGCCAACATGTACCGGATGGCCTGCAAGGATCCGAAGGTCGAGGCCGCGTGCCGGCGGCCGTCCTGCGTCTTCCCCGAGATTTGTCCGAACCTCAACACCTCGCATGACGATCTGATCCGGCTCTATCGCAAGGTGCGCGAGGTCAAAGGCGTCAAGAAGGTGATGGTCGCCTCCGGCGTGCGCTACGATCTTGCGGTGGAGAGCCCTGAATACATCAAGGAGCTCGTCACCCACCACGTCGGCGGCTATTTGAAGATCGCACCCGAGCACACCGAGCGCGGTCCGCTCGACAAGATGATGAAGCCGGGTATCGGCGCCTACAACCGCTTCAAGCGGATGTTTGATGCCGCCGCCGAACAGGCCGGCAAGAAATACTATCTGATCCCCTATTTCATCGCCGCGCATCCGGGCACGACCGACGAGGACATGATGAACCTCGCGCTCTGGCTCAAGAAGAACCGCTACCGCGCCGACCAAGTGCAGACCTTCCTGCCCTCGCCGATGGCGACGGCGACGGCGATGTATCACACCGGCGTCAATCCGCTGCGCGGCGTGCGGCGCGGCGGCAGCGACCAGGTCGAGGCGATCAAGGGTCTTCGGCAGCGCCGGCTGCACAAAGCATTCCTGCGCTACCACGACCCCGACAACTGGCCGCTGCTGCGTGAAGCGCTGAAAGCGATGGGCCGCGCCGACCTGATCGGCTCCCGTCCTGACCAGCTCGTGCCCGCGCACCAGCCGCCCGGCACCGGCAAGGCTGCCGGCACAAAGCGTCCGATGCGCCCCGGCGGCCGGACACAGCGCTTCACGACCAAGGGCGTGCGGTTGATGAAGTAGCGGGCAAACGAGATGCGATCAGCTTCGCCCTGATGCTTTCCCGCCCCCTAAACAAAAAAGTCGAAAACAACCCCATGCAAAGTAGCCGGCAGTCGCAGTGTCAATGACTTAAGCACTTTGCGAAGCCGTTGACACGTCGGGCAAAACAGGCGCACGATTCTATCATCGGGGCGCGTTGGCTAGGGCGTGCCCAGTTTGGGGGGCGCACCAGGTCCGCTGTGCCCCTGATAACGGCGCAATCGACAACCCATTCGAACGAGCCCTTCTTCAGTGAACCATTTTTTTGCCGCGAGGACTAACCTCTAAGCGGAAATTTACGGCTCGCCATGTCGAGCGGTATCGAAGACATGATTTGTCGTTCCCGCGGCTGCAATACGGTCGCGTGCTGTGGTCGCTCTTCTGCTGATTCAGTCCGGAAGAAGTGAGCTGGCGCCTGCCGTAACCCTCACCACCGCACCTTTCGGAGGGATACCATAACCGAGATCCGGCTGGCCTCGGGTGCAGAGCAGGGCGATTGTGCTTGGATACCTGCGGGAACTGAGCTGAGGGAGGTGTCAAATTTGCCATGAGAGGCGTCGCGGAGTGGCTCGAGTCGATCGGCTTGTCAAAGTACGCTCAGCGCTTCGCCGAAAACGGCATTGACCTCTCAGTTCTCCGCGACTTGACGGACCAGGACCTCAAGGACCTCGGCGTCTTGCTCGGTCATCGCCGCAAGATGCTCCGTGTCATCGCGGAGCTTGATGATGCGGCTGTGCCTAAACCGGCGAAAACAGCGACCGGACCGGGGCGGCCGGATGAGGGCGAGCGGCGCCATCTGACGGTGATGTTTTGCGACTTGGTTGGCTCCACTGCCCTTTCGGCGCGGTTGGATCCGGAGGACATGCGAGCCCTGATTGACGCGTATCATATCTGCATCGCAGAAGTCATAGGCCGTTATCAGGGAAGGATTGCTCGCTATATGGGTGACGGTGCATTGGACTATTTCGGCTATCCGCACGCCCATGAGGATGATGCCGAGCAGGCTGTGCGCGCTGCGCTCGCACTCATTGATGCCGTAGCGAGCATCCGGAATGTCGCCGCGCCGCTGCAGATTCGCATTGGCATTGCGACGGGGACTGTGGTTGTAACCGAGGTGCTGATTGAGGATATTCCAGCGGAGCAAGCGGTTGTTGGTGAGACGCCGAACCTCGCCGCGCGCCTGCAGACGATGGCCGAGCCGGGGACTGTGTTGATCTCCGCGGGCACACGCCGTCTCACCGGGGGAGAGTTCCATTATCGCGACCTCGGTCCCGTCGCGCTTAAAGGCTGGGCGGAGCCGCTCCGGGTTTATCAGGTGCTGGGAATGAGCGGTGTAGAGAGCCGCTTCGAGGCCATGCACACCACCAAGCTGCCGCCGCTGTTTGGGCGTGAGGAGGAAATAGAGCTGCTGCTACGCCGCTGGCGACAAGCGACCCAGGAAGAAGGCCGGGTGGTGACGCTTGCGGGAGAACCGGGGATTGGCAAATCACACATTGCGTTGGCGCTTAATGAGCGGCTCCACGCTGAATCACACGTCACGCTGCGCTATTTCTGCTCTGAGCATCATACCCACAGCGCATTGTTCCCATTCATCGGCCAGCTCGAACGTGCTGCCGGGTTCAGGCACAGCGACTCACCTCAGGATAAGCTATCGAAGCTCGAGGCTCTGCTGGCGCAATCCACACGGGATCCCGAACATCTGGCAGTTCTGGCCAACTTATTGGCGCTCCCGACAGATGACCGCTGCCGATTGCAGGACCTCACTCCACAAAAACGCAAAGAGAAGACCTTTGCGGCATTGCTGGCCCAGCTCGACGGGTTAGCGGCGCAGTGGCCGGTTTTGCTTGTTTTCGAAGATGTACACTGGATTGACCCAACCTCGCTTGAGCTCCTCGCAGCTACTGTGGAGCACGTGCCGCAGCTTCGGGTACTGGTGCTGATCACGGCCAGGCCCGAATTCACTTCGCCCTGGCCGAGCTATCCCCACACCACAACGATCCCGCTCACCCGCCTTGGCCGACGCGACGGCACAGCGTTGGTCCTGCGGGTGACCGGGGGGAAAACACTCCCCAGGGAGGTAATGGAGCACATTCTCGCACACACCGATGGAGTGCCGCTCTTCGTCGAGGAATTGACGAAGATGGTGCTGGAAGGCGGTTTGTTGCGAGAACGGGACGGGGAATATGTTCTCGAGACACCTCTGCCGTCATTGGCGATCCCAACCACGCTGCAGGCTTCGTTGATGGCTCGCCTTGACCGGTTGTCACCGGTGCGGGACGTCGCCCAAATCGGTGCCGTCGCGGGTCGCGAATTCCACTACGAACTTGTGAGTGCCGTCGCCGGGCTGCCGAAGCAGAGATTGGACGAGGCGCTCGACCAATTGGTGCGTTCGGAACTGCTGTTCTGCCGGGGCGAAATTCCACACGCGGTTTACACCTTCAAACACGCGCTGGTCCGGGACGCCGCCTACTCGGGACTTTTGAAGGGCCGACGCGCGGCACTGCATGCCAGAATCGCAGACGCCTTCGAGCAACGGTTCCCAGAAATTGTGGAGGCTCAACCCGAAACTCTCGCGCACCATCTCACGGTGTCGGGACTGTTTGAAAAGGCGGGAGGATATTGGCTGCAGGCCGGCAAGAAAGCCGCGATGCGCTCCGCCAACCTCGAAGCCATCGCCCACCTGCAGCGAGGTATCGAGGCTTCCGTCCATTTGGCCGACGGCGCAGCGAAGAACAGGCTGGAGCTTGATTTCCAGTTCGCTCTGGGCCCCTGCCTGATCGCTACCCAGGGGCCTGCCTCGAACAAGGCGGTGGCGACCTTCACGCGTGCTCGCGAGTTGTGCGAGCGCCTCGGAGATCCCCCCGAGCAGCTACAAATCATGTTTTGGTTGGCCACCGCGAGCGTCATTCGCGGTGAGTTGCCGGTTGCCGAGGAAATGGTCGCAGTCCTGCTTCATCTCGCCGAGGCGCGCGGCAATCGACCAGCGTTGCTCAACGCAATGCGCGGGCAAGCCATGATTCGCCTTTTCATGGGGCATCTCCCCGGTGCCCGCGAAGCGATCGAACGGGCCCTTGAGGCGTTTGACGCAAGCACCGAGGACGAGAGATTGGCGGCCCGTGCCGCCGGCCAGGATGCCGGAGTGGCAGACCTTGCCCTGATGTCTTGGGTTCTTTGGCTGCTCGGCGACGCCGACACGGCAATCACACGAATGGACGCCGCCATCCGGCGGGCAGACGACATCTGTCATCCACATTCGCAGGCTTATGCTTGCTATTATGCGTCTGTTCTCCACGCTCTTCGTGGCGAGGTATTGACTGCGCGCCGCTATGCCGAACGCTGTCTCACCTTGTCGGAGGAACACGGATTCCGGCAATGGCGAGGATTGGCGCTCGCCGTGCGGGGGATATGCATGACCTTTCTTGCCCCTTCATCCAGCGCACTCGAGGAAATCCAGACTGCGATGAATGAATATCGTGGCGCAGGGTATCAACTGGGCATCACGGCACTGTACGTGCTCTTGTGTCCGGCCCTGTTGTCGAGCAATCAATGCGAGGGTGCAGTGGAGCTGATCGAGCAGGGCCTCGCTACCGCCAGCCGTAATAGCGAACGGGTGTTTGAGGCCGAATTGTATCGACTGAAAGCGCGCGCGCTGCTCGTCCGCGGCGCGCCGGAAGCCAGCACCGAGGCGCAATCACGGCTCGATCAGGCATTGACCACGGCAAGAAGCCAACAAGCTAAAGCCCTTGAACTTCGAGCTGCAACGGACCTTGCAGCCTTATGGATCGACCAGGGCAGGCGCGAGGAGGCGCTCGAACTGCTCGCGCCCATCTACACCTGGTGTACCGAGGGCTTTGAAACGAACGATCTGAAGGAAGCGAAGGCTTTGCTCGATCGATTGCGGTGACTTGCGCTATCGCTTGTCCAAACCGCGGCGCACCTGGAAACCTTGTCAGAGATCTTTTTCACCTCGAGATATGCGCCACATGGGTCGCATCCCTTGAAGATCGCCGGTGGCTGCACGATAATCCGCTTGCTGGACAGCGCGCCGCTCGCAGTCCGCACGAGGATGCCTGAGGTATCCAGTAGCGGCTTTAATCGCCGCAAACGATCAGCTCGGTCACGCTCTACGGCCCCAACCTCGACCTCCTGCGGGTGCTGCGCCTTAGCCTGTCCAGATGCAAGCGCTCTGTGTGATGTTGCGGCTTGGTACCACAGCCGCAGCATCGGCGGCCTCCGCTTGGTGGCCGTCGCGGTCGCCGACCAACGGTCGGTCCCGATACTTGAGGGCGAGCAGCAGATCGAGAAGTGAACTCATTGATCGAAGGAGGATATGCCATGCGAGGATCGTCAAACTATTCGCGTCGTCGCTTCCTTCATGCCGGCACGGCCGGGGTAGCGGCAACCGTCGTCGCCGCTGCAACGCCTGTTCGTGCGGCGGCGGAGACCGGCATGCAAGCGCCACCCCCGACGGCAACGGCGCCGCGGATTCTGCGCAAGCCACCGCTGCCCGAACTGCAGCGCATCGCCAAATCCTACAACCTGGATCTCAGCCGCGACGATCTGACGTCGTTCCGAAACCTCATGGATGGTGTGCTCGCGTCGTACCGTCGCCTGGACCAGTTCGCGGAGCCGACATTGGCGGTGAATTACCCGCGGGACGCGGGATTCCGTCCATCCGCCTCGGACAATCGACTCAACGCTTGGTACTGGCGGTGCTCCATCAAGGGCGCAACGTCGGGGCCTCTCGCGGGCAAGAAGATCGCCATTAAAGACAATGTGTGCGTCGCCGGCATCCCGATGATGAACGGTTCCAACGTGCTGGAGGGCTATGTGCCCGACGTGGACGCGACCATTGTGACCCGCATCCTCGATGCCGGTGGGGAGATCATCGGCAAGGCCGTGTGCGAGCATCTCTGCTTCTCGGGCGGCAGCCA
The DNA here is from genome assembly GCF_029909975.1 of Bradyrhizobium sp. ISRA430. Lineage (NCBI taxonomy): Bacteria > Pseudomonadati > Pseudomonadota > Alphaproteobacteria > Hyphomicrobiales > Nitrobacteraceae > Bradyrhizobium > Bradyrhizobium sp. ISRA430. The sequence continues at coordinate 6,070,623 of NZ_CP094516.1, read as the reverse complement.
TACCTCCGACACCGGGCCCGTGCTCAATCCGCACGATCCAAAGCGATCGGCCGGCGGCTCCTCCAGTGGCAGCGCCGCGCTCGTCGTCGCCGGCGAGTGCGACATGGCCATCGGGGGCGACCAGGGAGGGTCGATCCGGATTCCCAGCTCTTTCTGCGGAGCGGTTGGCCACAAGCCCACCCAGGGGCTTGTGCCATACACGGGTGTCTTTCCGATCGAGCTAACGCTTGATCACACTGGGCCCATCGCCCGCACCGCCGGCGATGCCGCCCAGCTACTCGAGGTGCTTGCTGGTGCCGATGGCCTCGACCCGCGCCAACCGGCGGGACTTCGTACCGAAGCGTATACCAAGCTGCTCACGGGACACGCCCGCGGCTTGCGGATCGGTATCGTCAAGGAAGGATTTGGCTGGCCCAATTCCGAGCCCGATGTCGACGCCATGGTACGCGAGGCAGCGCAACGCCTGACCCGAGCGGGGGCAACCGTAATCGAGGTATCGATCCCCCTCCACCGCGACGGCATTCACATATGGAACGCTATCGCCGTCGAGGGCACCACGATGCTGATGGTCGCCGGCAACAGCATGGGAACCAATTGGAAAGGGCATTACACAACTTCGCTCCTGGACTTCTACGGCCGGAGCCGGCGGGTGCGCGCCAATGACCTCTCGGAGACCGTCAAGCTCGTCATCCTGCTCGGCCAGTACATGCAGGACAATTACCAGGGTCACTACTACGCCAAAGCCCAAAACCTCGCACGCGTGCTCCGCGCCGCCTATGATGAGGCGCTTGGCGGCGTCGATCTCCTGCTCATGCCGACGTTACCTTTGAAAGCTACGCTACTCCCCGCCCCGGATGCGAGCCGCGAGGACTACGTTGCGCGAGCACTCGAAATGATTTCCAACACTTGCCCGTTCGACGTTACTGGCCACCCTGCCACCACGGTTCCGGCAGGCATGTCGGCAGGGCTCCCTGTTGGCATGATGCTGATCGGACGCCACTGGGAGGACGGCACCGTGTTGCGTGCGGCTGACGCGTTCCAGGTCGTCGGATAGACGAAAGTAGCGAATTGCCGGCTAACAGTAACGCCGGCCCCAAGCTTCGGAAACAAGAGGCCCGCGAGTTATCTTGACGCGAGCCTCTGCCGCTTAGGAGTGATCCGTCGCCGACACCGCCCAGATCACCGCCACTAGCGCACGGGCACGCCGGACCGAACCTGCTGGCAGATGCCGACTTACATCTGTCCCCAGCACCAGCGGGGGGCCGATCACTCAGCGTCATCGGCTAGGCGAGCCAGCGCTTGCGCCGCTTGTAGTGCTTTACATCGCGATATGATTTTCGCTTGTCGCCGGCGACGCCGAGGTAGAACTCCTTGACGTCCTCGTTTGCGGCGAGCGCGCGCGCTTCGCCGTCCATCACCACGCGGCCATTTTCAAGGATGTAGCCGTGGCTCGCATATCTGAGCGCCATGTTGGCATTCTGTTCGGCGAGCAGAAACGATACACCTTCCTTGACGTTGAGATCTTTCACGATCTCGAAGATCTCCTCGACGATCTGCGGCGCGAGGCCCATCGACGGTTCGTCGAGCAGGATCATTTTTGGGCGCGACATCAGCGCGCGGCCGATCACGCACATCTGCTGTTCGCCGCCCGACGTATATCCGGCGGTCGAATTGCGCCGCTCTCTGAGGCGGGGAAAGTAGGCGTAGACCCGTTCAAGATCCTGCGCGATCGCCGACTTGCCGTCCTTGCGCGTAAAGGCACCGGTCCGGAGATTCTCCTCGACCGTGAGATGAGCGAAGGCGCGCCGCCCCTCCATCACCTGAATGCAGCCGCGCCGTACCAGATCGTTTGGCGAATGGGACTGCACCTCGACGCCATCGAACAGGATCGAGCCTTTGGTAACATCGCCGCGCTCCGCGTGCAGCAGGTTGGAGATCGCCTTCAGCGTGGTGGTCTTGCCGGCACCATTGGCGCCGAGAAGCGCGACAATGCCGCCTCGCGAGACCCCCAGCGATACTCCTTTCAACACGAGGATAACGTGATCGTAGACGACCTCGATATTGTTGACCGACAGAAGCGGAGCGGCGGTTTCAGTTGCCGTGGCGAAAACCCTGTCAATTGACACGCGCAGGCCTTTCCAAACAGTGGCAATCCGGGAGCCGCGCATCGGCTCCCGGAGCGATCACACGGCTCAGCTTTCTTTCGAGCACTCGCGCGGCTGGATTTTCTTATCCGCGGCATACTTCGTGGAGACTTCCCTGACGAGCGGATCGATGAGCGCTTCGTCAGCCGTGTACCAGTCAGAGATGATCTTCCAGTGCTTGCCGTCCCACTGCTGGACGCGCCCGTCGCGCGTGCCCTCGTGGTCGGAGCAGGAGATCCTGATCGGCTTCAACATTCCTTCGAAGCCGAGCTCCTTGATGCGTGCCTCGGAGAGGTTGAGGTTCTCAAGACCCCAACGGATCTGCTCGCCCGTCAGCGGCTTCTGGCCGAACTTTTCCTGCGCCTTGCGGATCCCCTCCACGCCGAGCATGGCATTGACGATGCCACGGTTGTAGAGGACTTCGCCGACCTTGCCCGGCTCCGTCGAACCCTTGCCTTTCGCGTAGACGTATTTCTCTATGTCGGCATGGACGGGAAACTTGCCCGCGCCATGCTGAAGCATCAGCGACTTGTAGCCTATGGCCTGATCGCCCGCGGGCGTCACGTCCGGCTCTGCGCCGGACCACCAGACACCGATCATCTTCTCGCGCGGATAGGCAACGGCCGCCGCTTCCTTGACTGCCGTGCTGTTCATGACACCCCAGCCCCAGACCAGGACATAGTCCGGCCGGTTCTGCCGGATCGCCAGCCATTGCGACTTCTGTTCGACGCCGGGGTGCGTGACCGGGATCGGCGTGAAATCAAAGCCGTACTTCTGCGCCAGTACCTGCAGCATCGGGATCGGCTCCTTGCCATAGGGGCTGTCGTGGTACAGCAGCGAAATCTTCTTGCCTTTCAGCTTGTCGAAGCCGCCGAGTTCCTTGGCGACGTGCTGGATCGCGATATCCGCCGCGGACCAGTAAGTGCCGAGCATTGGAAAATTATAGGCGAACACCGCACCATTCTTGGAATCGGCACGGCCGTAGCCCATCGTGATGATCGGGATTTTATCGGCCGCGGTCTTCTCGGTGAGGGCGAAGGTGATGCCGGTCGACAGAGGATTGATGAAGGCCGCCCCGGTTGGACCCTTGCTCTTGAGACGCTCGTAACACTCTACGCCCTTGTCGGTCGCGTAACCCGTCTCGCATTCTTCAACCAGGATCTTGACGCCGTTGATGCCGCCGTCACGCTCATTGATCAGGTTGTAATAGTCCACAACACCGTTTGCGTAAGGAGCGCCATTCACGGCGTACGGTCCGGTCCGGTAGGAGAGAATTGGGATGAACTGCTCGTTTTGCGCTGCGGCCGGTGCGCTAACCGACGCGCCAGACAGGACGGCCGCCACTATCAGTACATTGCGTGCAATGCTTGCCATTTCGATATACTCCTCCTTTTGAGTCCCCTCTTCTTGAGTCCGGGGGTTTTTTTCTTCCTCCTCTTCCAACGGCCGCCATCCCGCGTTGCGATCGAGGCGCGATCGCTTCTTCAATAGGGAAACGGCCAAAGTCTGAGCTTCTCCTTGGCGATCGATATCAGCCGGGCGAAGCCATGGGGTTCTTTTATGAGAAGATAGCAGATCAGCGACCCGAAGATGATGAATTCGAGATGAGCGATCGTTTCCGTCGACAGCGGCACGCCGAGCTCAGTTGGAACCACATTCAGCATGATCGGCACGATGAGGATGAAGGCCGCCCCGACGAACGAACCCATGATCGATCCGAGTCCGCCGATGATGACCATGAACAGAAGTTCCAGCGAACGGTCGATCGAGAACGCAAGCGGCTCCCATGAGCCAAGGTAGACGAACGCCCAGAGTGCGCCCGCCACGCCGATGATGAATGAAGAGACCGCGAAGGCCGTGAGCTTTGCATACAGCGGCCGGATACCTATCAGTTCGGCGGCGATGTCCATGTCGCGGATCGCCATCCATTGTCTGCCAAGATTGCCGCGAACGAGATTCTTCGCCAAAACCGCTATCACGGTCACGAAGAGCAGGCACAGCAGGTAGCGCTCAACCGGCGTCCGAACGACCAGACCGAAGAATTCCAGCTCCGGCGCATTGACCGATCCCGACGGGGCGTAGTTGGTGAACCACGGGATCCGCAGGAACGCCCAATCGAAGAAGAACTGCGCGGCGAGCGTTGCTACCGCCAGGTAGAGGCCCTTGATCCGCAGACTGGGAATGCCGAACAGGATTCCGACCCCCGCCGCGATGAGCCCGCCAAGCAGAATGGATGCCAGCACGGGCAACGGTGGGATCGAGATCGCGAAGCCGAGCCAGGCAAGCGGGATGTGAACGCCGGTTGCCAGCTTGTAGGCGGCATAGGCGCCAATGGCCATGAATGCGCCGCTGCCCAGCGAGATTTGGCCGCAATACCCGACGAGAATGTTCGTGCCGATGGCGGCGAGCGCCAGGATGAGGAAGGGCAGCAAGATGGCCCACAGCAGATAGTCGCTGTGGAACGGCCAGATATGGAGCGTCGCCAACAGCGGCACGCCAATGAACGCGAGACCAAGCAAGATCGCCAGCGCAATTCGGTCCTGACGGATCGGGAAGATCGCCATGTCCTCTGCGTAGGTCGTCTTGAACTGTCCAGCCTCGCGATAAAGCACAACAAATTCCTCATCTCAGACGCGTTCGATGATCCGCTCGCCGAACAGCCCTTGCGGCCGCATGAGCAGCACCGCCAACGCCAGCACGTAGGCAAACCAATATTCGATGCCGCCGCCGATGGACGGCCCCAAATACACCTCGGCAATCTTCTCACCCGCCCCGACGATGAGCCCGCCGACGATGGCTCCCGGAATGGAGGTGAGGCCCCCGATGATCAGAACCGGCAGAGCCTTCAGCGCGAGGAAGGTGATGGAGAACTGCACGCCGAGCTTGGTACCCCACACGGTCGCCGCGACCAGCGCAACGAGACCGGCAACGAGCCAGACCACGAACCAGATCCAACTGATCGGGATCCCGACTGAATGCGCGGCCAAATGGTCGTCGGCCACGGCCCTGAGTGCGCGACCGGTCTTGGTGCGCTGGAAGAAGATCGCGAGACCGGCGACCAGGATGCCGGCAATCAACGCGCCCCAGACATCCAGCTTGTTGATCAGAATTCCACCCGGGAAGAGATCCTCGAGCACAAACCAGGCGTCCGTCGGGAACAGTCGCAACGGGTAGACATCCGACCCGAAGATCATCTCCGACGCACCCTCGATGACGAATGTCACGCCGATCGTGGACATGAACAGCGTGAGCCCGTCCTGGTTGACAAGAGGTCCGATCACGAACCGCTCGATCAGCCAGGCCGTTGCCGCCATGATCCCTGCGGCAAAGCCGATGCCGAGGACGATCGCCGCCCAAAGCGGAAAGCCGTTGGCAACCAGGAGATCCAGGGTGCGAACCAGCGCCAGCCCTGCAAGCAACACCATTGCGCCCTGGGCAAAATTGAACACACCGGATGCCTTGAAGATCAGCACAAAGCCAAGCGCGACCAGCGAATAGAGCACGCCGGACATCAACCCGCCGATCAGAACTTCGAGAAATTGGCCCAATGCGATCACGGGCGCTCCTCAGTGTGCAACGCCAAGATAGGCGTCGATGACGGCTTGGCTGTTCTTGACCTCGTTGGGCGTGCCGTCGGCGATCTTGACGCCGTGATCGAGCACCGCAACGCGATCCGAGAGATCCATGACCACGGCCATGTCGTGTTCGATCAGCGCGATCGTCGTGCCGTATTGGTCGTTCAGGCCGACGATGAACCGCGACATGTCCTCCTTTTCCTCAAGATTCATTCCTGCCATCGGCTCATCGAGGAGAAGGAGGTCAGGCTCCATCGCGAGAGCGCGACCAAGTTCGACGCGTTTCTGCAAGCCGTAGGGCAAACGTCCAACCGGTACCTTGCGGATCGCTTCGATCTCCAGGAAGTCGATGATCTCCTCGACCCGGTGCCGATGCTCAAGTTCCTCTGCCTGCGCAGGGCCGTAACGCAGCATTTGCCAGAACAGGCCCCGACGTACCTTTAGGGTGCGGCCGGCCATGATGTTGTCGAGCGTGCTCATTCCCTTGAACAGGGCGACATTTTGAAAGGTGCGCGCGATGCCGCCGCGGGCCGCCTCGAAGGGCTGCATCCTGGTCCGGGTGCGTCCCTTGAAAGTGATGGCGCCACGATCGGGATGATAGAAACCGTTGACGACGTTGAGCATCGAGGTCTTGCCGGCGCCGTTGGGGCCGATGATGGCTCGAATTTCACCCTTTCTGACGTTGAACGAAACGTCCCTCAGTGCCCTGACGCCGCCGAAGGCAAGGGCCACGCCCTCGACCTGCAACAGGATTTCGTTTGTGTCCGGCGCTCTCATGCGGCCTTCCCCAGAGACTCCGCCGCGCCAGTGGCCTGCATGTCGCGAATCTTGACCCGCGCCGCGATCGCACCCTTGCGGCCGTCCTCAAAGGTGACTTCAGTGGAAATGTCGGCCTCAGGCGAGCCGTCGTAGAGCGCCGAGAGCAGCGGTGCATAGCGTTCGGCGACGAACCGGCGGCGCACCTTCTGCGTGCGGGTCAACTCGCCATCATCGGCATCGAGTTCCTTGTGCAAGATCAGGAAGCGGCGAATCTGGGCGCCCGCAAGCACCTTTTCCCTGACGAGAGAGCAGTTCACCTCTGCAACGTCTTTCGCGACCATGTCGTAGACCAGCGGATGCCCGGCAAGCTCCTGATAGGATCCGTACGCGACGTTGTTGCGTTCCGCCCAATTCGCAACGGCGACCGGGTCGATATTGAGCATGGCGCAAACGAACTCCCTTGAGTCGCCGAACGTGATCGCCTCCTTGATATTGGGAAAGAACTTCAGTTTGTTCTCAAGGTACTTCGGCGCGAACATCGTACCGTCGGCCAGCCGACCGACGTCCTTCGCGCGATCGATGATCTTTAAATGTCCGGTCTTCTCGTCGAAGAAGCCCGCATCGCCGGTCTTGACGTAACCGTCGGACGTCATCGCTTCATCGGTCTTTGCCTGATCCTTGAAATAGCCGATGAACATGCCGGGTGAGCGAAACTGCACTTCGCCCGATTCCGCGATGCGGATGTCGACGTTCGGCGCCGCCGGACCAACCGTATCGGAGTAGATCTCACCATCAGCCTGACAGGTCACGTAAAGGAACGCTTCGGTCTGACCGTAGAGTTGCTTCAGATTTAGTCCGATCGCGCGATAGAACGCGAACAGATCCGGTCCGATGGCCTCGCCAGCGGTATAGGCGACGCGCACCCGAGACAGGCCGAGAACGTTCTTGAGAGGCTCGTAGACCAGCAAGCGCCCGAGCGCATAGCGCAACCGGCCTGACAGCGGCGCCGGCTTTCCGGTCAAAACCTGCTCGCCATACCGACGTGCAACGTCGATGAAGTAGTTGAACATTCGCCGCTTGATCGGCGTTGCATCCTCCATGCGGATCATCAGCCGCGTCAGCATGGCCTCGAAACCGCGTGGCGGGGCAAAGTAAAAGGTTGGTCCGATCTCACGTCGATCCTGCTCGACCGTGTCTGCGCTCTCGGGACACGCCGTGCAGAATCCGGCGACAAGGCCTTGCACATAGTTGAGGTAATGATCGCCGACCCAGGCCAGCGGCAGATAGGCAAGCACCACGTCATCGTGCGTTAGTCCGTCGAACCTCGTGGTATCGGTTGCGGCGTCAATGCAGCCCCGTGTCGACAGCATGACGCCCTTCGACGCGCCGGTCGTTCCCGAAGTGTAGAGGACGACCGCGATGTCCGAACCGTTGCCCGTTCGAACGAATTCATCAATCCGTTCACCTAGCGCGGCATCAGCCGCAAGCGCCGCACGGCCGTCCTCGATGACATCGGCGATGGCGATCGATTGGCTGTGATCGTACCGATCAAGGCCGCGCGACTCGTCATAGACAATCTTGTCGAGTTGCGGCAGTCGATCGGACACCGACAAGACCTTGTCGACCTGCTCCTGATCTTGCGCTGCGACAAACTTCGTCTCGGCGTGAGCGAGCACAAAAGCAAGCTCGTCGGCCACGGCATCCGCGTAAACCGGAACAGGAACGGCGCGCAGCGCCTGCGCTGCCATCATGGTCCAGTAAAGCTTCGGCCGATTGGACCCGACTACGGCGATCGTGTCGCCCGCTCGCAAGCCAAGCCGATGCAAGCCCGCGGCATAGCTACGCACAATCTCGGCAACTTGAGCCCATGTCCAGCTCTGCCAGATGCCGAGATCCTTGTGGCGAAACGCCGGACGCGTGCCAAACTGCGCGGCGTTTCGCAGCAGCAATTTGGGGAACGTGTCAAACGATCCGCCACCGGCCATGTCGGTCTCGATCCCAAAAACCGGCGCGTTGGTTCGCTCCTGTTATGGTGATGCCTGCCCTTTTTGGGCAACAGCCATGCGAGTGCCGCATGATCCGAGATTACAATGAATCGGAAAGCCGACAAGTACCAGATTGGGTATGATCCTATTCTTCGCGGGAGCACATGCGAAGGTATGAACGTGCCGGCTACCACTCCTGGAGGGTGAATCTGACAAACCAAGACAGTCCAAACAACCTTGCAGCGCTACCCCCTCCCGAACATCCATAGATTGCCCTCATGAGGAAAATCGGATTCCTCTCCTTCGGACACTGGACGCCCTCGCCACAGTCGCAGACCCGCTCGGCTGCAGACACGCTGCTGCAATCGATCGAGCTCGCTGTGGCAGCGGAAGAGCTCGGCGCGGACGGCGCCTATTTCCGTGTCCATCATTTCGCGCGCCAGCTTGCCTCGCCATTTCCGCTGCTCGCCGCCGTCGGCGCGAGGACCAGCCGCATCGAGATCGGGACGGCCGTGATCGACATGCGCTACGAGAACCCGCTCTACATGGTGGAGGATGCCGGCAGCGCCGATCTCATCGCCGGCGGCCGGCTGCAGCTCGGCATCAGCCGCGGCTCCCCCGAGCAGGTGATCGATGGCTGGCGCTATTTCGGCTACCGGCCGGCCGACGGCCAGAGCGACGCCGACATGGGCCGGCGCCACGCGGAAGTCTTTCTCGACCTCCTGCGCGGCGAAGGATTTGCAGAGCCCAATCCGCAGCCGATGTTTCCAAATCCGCCGGGACTGCTGCGGCTCGAACCGCATTCGCAAGGCCTGCGCGAGCGGATCTGGTGGGGTGCGGGCTCGAACGCCACTGCCGTCTGGGCGGCCAAGCTCGGCATGAACCTGCAGAGCTCGACGCTGAAGAACGACGAGACCGGCGAAGCCTTCCATGTGCAGCAGGCCGCCCAGATCCGCGCTTATCGTGCCGCCTGGAAGGAAGCCGGCCATGCCCGCGAGCCGCGGGTCTCGGTCAGCCGCAGCATCTTCGCGCTGGTCGACGATCGCGATCGCGCCTATTTCGGCGGCGGGCGCGAAGAGGAAGATCAGATCGGTTTCATCGATCCGCGCACGCGGGCAATCTTCGGCCGCAGTTATGCCGCCGAGCCCGATGTGCTCGTCGAGCAGCTACGCAAGGACGAGGCCATCGCCGAGGCCGACACCTTGCTCTTGACCGTGCCCAACCAGCTCGGCGTCGCCTACTGCGCGCATGCGATCGAAGCGATTCTGACGCATGTCGCGCCGGCGCTTGGGTGGCGGTGAGGCGGTCGTTGAGCCTGTGCTGCAGCGGAGGCAAGATCAGTGCAATGGCGCACCGCGACCGATGAAGGTGGGCAATACGGCTTCGCCGCGACGCCATGATGAACTATCCGGGAAGGCGAAGATCCTTCGCTGCAGCAGGATCGCAATCAGGATTTGATTTCGATCGGACCGGTTAGACGCATAAGCCCGCCTTTTGCCGGCGTCACCGCGGTGTGTGCCATGCCTGACGTGAAATCGAGCACGTGAACGATCGTGCTTCCGATGTGTTCCTGCCACGAGAGCATGACGAGCCCATCGCGAATGACGGTTGCCTCATATTCAACCGTATCGGCGAAGCCGATGTCATCGCCCGGCACTGTTTCCACGGTTAGCTCGCGTTCAGAGTGGAAAGTGATCCGCGGCGTGAATTTTGGGAACTTGATCTCGAGCACTTGGCCGGCGCGAAGCAGAAGTACGGCTGACGAGTTCATCTCACGGCTCCCGCTCTACGGCCATCCATAGCTTGGCATTCATGGCTTGGAGTTGGTGCGTCGCACGCGAATGTCCAGGCGACGGCATGTCCGCGGTTGGGCGGGTGAAGAATGTGCGCGGTTAGGACAGATCGACCTAAGCAACCGGCTCAAGAGCGACCCACATTTTGCTCGAGGAAGTGCGCCACCCTCGGGAGATCCAGCCACTATCGCTTCGTCTTGTGAAGGACCACCCTGCCCTGTGAAGCAACACAACCCCACCTTGCGGACCAATTGACTTCCGAGGCTTCGGTGCCTTTCTGGTCCCAAGGCCCCTGCAGCGCAAACAGGGCGCCTTGGGGATCGGCGCATCGCACGATCCAGCAGCCATCGGGCAAGGCGATCGGACCCTGGAGGACCCGGCCTCCGCCAGCATTGACGCGCTCGGCGGCCGCGCCGATGTCGTCGACATTGAAGTAGTAGAGCCAACAGGGCTGCGACACGCTCGGAAGCTTGGTGAGCATGCCGCCGATCGTCTGCCCGGCCGCCGAAAACACTTCATAAAGGTCTGCCGGATCGGCTTCAGCGGAGGCCCTCTGCCAGCCGAGAAGCTCGCCGTAAAACGGGAAGATCCTGGTCCGGTCTTCAGCCAGCAGCTCGTGCCAGCCCACGCGCCCGGGCTCGTCCAAGCCGCCGGGTTGCCGCTCGCCATATGTCAGTCCGGTGACAAGCGCAAACGTCGCTCCTTGCGGATCGACGGCCACTGAAATTCGGCCGATATTGCTATCGGTCGGTGATACCAGGATGGCGCCCCCAAGACGGCGGATCTGCGCGGCCTTCGCATCCATGTCATCGACGGCGACGTAGCCGATCCATCTCGGCGTTGCGCCCATTCGCAGCCCCTCTTCGGGAAGCTCCATGAGCCCAACGACCGGAGCGCCGCCTGCGTTGAGCAGCGTGTAGGCCAGCTCCGGGCTAGACGCATCCGTCGCGGCCCAGCCGACGACCTTGCCATAAAAGGCCGCCGCTGCCGGCATGTCCGTCGTCAGCAGCTCATACCAGGCGAAGCGTCCGAGTTGATCGACCAAGCTCGTTTCCCCATTCAAGCGGGCAGACCATTGCGCACCGCATCAAATCGCATCCGTTGCAATCCGCTCACGCGCGCGGATCCTCGGTGCAGTTGATGAAATTGCGGCGACATCGTTCATGAAGATGAATGCAATCTGAACGAGCTTCATTACATTTCGTGTATCCGTGAATCTTGCCTGCCCTGGTCGCCCGGCGTAGGATCATCTTCTCAGAGATCCTTCTTCCAACTGGAGGATGCGGCCATGCAGCGGGCGAAGCAAGCTTCGAAAAAGAGGCGAGTGACCAAAGCGGCGGTACCGGCGCTGGGAGTAGCCGGCCTGACTTTTTCGCTGGCTGGAAGCGCAGCGGCGTCGGCCGTGCCGACCGGCGACGTGCAGCAAAGGCCGAACTTCGCGCCCGGCCACATGACTACGCTCAGTGAGGAAGAACTCGCCGACGTCAGTCTCGCCACCTTCCATCTCAATCTCATCGACAATGGCAGCGTCGCTGGCAGCGTGCTGCTCGCGCGCGGATGCGGTGGTTGCCATGGCTGCGGAGGCGCCAGAGGTTGCGGAGGCTGCAGAGGCTGCGGCGGATGCAGGGCGTGCAGAGGTTGCCGCTGCGGCTTCGGCTGCGGTGGATGCGGCGGCTGTGGCGTTGGTTGGATAGGCATAGGCGTGCCCTGGGTTTCCTGCGCAGGGTGCTGTGCATCGTGGGGCCGCTGCCGCTGGTGCTAACGCCTGCTGACTGTGTGTCGACACGTCGCGATTTCATTGGCCGGGCCACGAACGCCCCGGCCATTTTTTTTGCTTTCGTTGCAACGTTCGCCGGGCCTGGCCGGTCGGCTTGCCGATGGCGAGCGAGTGTGATCCAACTTCTTCGAAGAATGCCGGTGGTCGAGCTCGGCGTACAAGTCGGGCGGGACCAATGGTTCGCCCCGTGCCGGCAATCGGACGTGACAGCAATAGGATCAGCGTGCTGACCCGATGACAGTCAATGGCAAGAGCCGCGCAGCGAGGCAGACCCGCAAGGGCATTTTGCGATTCGCACCGAACTTCACCGCCTATCTCATTCCTCCCGATGCGGTCTGTCTCTACTCCGAGAACCGCAAGTTCTTCCTGCACGGCGATCTCTATTGCGCGGTGGCCACGGCGATCGGAAAAAATGGCAAAGAAGCGCCAGAGATCGTTCGCCAGCTCTCGAAGAATTTTCCCGCCGACAAGATCGAGGAAGCGATCAGGCGGCTGCTCGAGCGCCGATACGTCGTAACGGTAACAGGAGCATCGCGCGCATTCGATGGCACCGTTGATGGATATTGGGCGAGCCTCGGCCTGCCTGCCGAGATCGCGGAACAGAATCTCCGCGATTGCCCCGTGCGGGTGGAATCGATCGATGTCAAGGGTGCCAAAGAACTTGCCGCGGCCTTGAGCAAGCTCGGCGTTCAAATCACCAAGCGGTCACCCAAACTCACGATCACGCTGGTGAACGACTATCTCGACCGGCGGCTCGCCGAGGTGAACGGGGAGCGCGTGGGCGATGCGGCGCCCTGGCTGCTGGTCCAGCCGTCCGGCGTGTTTCCGTTGGTGGGGCCTGTGTTCAAGCCGGGCGAGAGCGCCTGCTGGACCTGCCTGTTCGATCGCATGATACGCAATCGGGAGATCAAGGGATTTCTCGACCGCGGACCGGCGCAAGCGGTCGCCGTATCGCCCCTGGTCAGCGACACAGTGGGACAGATCGCCATCCACTTCGCTGCTGTTGAAATCGCCAAAGCGATCGCCTCGGGATTTCGCACCGATCTGCGCGACCACATCGCGAGCCTGGACCTGACCGGGGCGGTCATCGCCAAGCACTACGTCGCGAAACGCCCGCAGTGTCCGACCTGCGGAGCCAAGAGGCTGCAGAATCCGCGCCGGGCGGCGGCACCGATCGAAATTGCGGAGGGCAGAAAGCTCGTCATGACGAGCGGCGGGTACCGCACCGTGACGTCACGAGCCACCGTAGCGCGGTTCCGCAAACACGTGAGTCCGTTGACCGGCGTCGTTTCGCGGCTCGAGCGGATCGAGGCCGATCTGCCGATGAACACCAATTTTTTTGCGTACCATAACTTCTCCGCGCCGGCCTGGAACGTCGACCAGCTCAGATCCGGACTGAGCGGCGGCAGCTTCGGCAAGGGTTCCACAGCCGAGCAGGGCGAGGCCAGCGCGCTGATGGAGGCGATCGAACGCTATTCGGGCATTTTCCAGGGTGACGAGATCAGGACGAAGCGCCGCTTTGCCGATTTCGCTCCCGGTGATGCTCTTCTTCCCAACGACATCCAGTTTTTCAGCGACGCGCAGTTTCAAAACAGGTATGCCCCGCAGCCGGACGATTCACATCCGGTTCCTGAGCCGTTCGATCCATCGACTAGGACCGAGTGGTCGCCGGTCTGGTCGTTTCGCGACAAGCGTTTCAAATATCTTCCGACTGGCCTGTTGTACTTCTTCTATGGCGGCTTCCATACTGATTCCAACGGATGCGCGGCCGGCAACACCCGCGAGGAAGCCATCGTTCAAGGCTTCCTCGAACTGGTCGAACGCGATGCCTACGCCATCTGGTGGTACAACCAGCTGCAGCGTGCCGAAGTCGACCTCACGCAATTCGACGATTCCTATGTGCGGGATCTGCAGGCCCAGCTTGCCGATGCAGGGCGCAGGCTTTGGGTGCTCGACATCACCAGCGATCTCGGCATTCCCTCTTACGTGGCGATCACGCACTGGATGCAGAACGGACACGAAAATATCGAGTTCGGTTCCGGCTCGCACTTCGATCGCCGCATAGCCCTCTTGCGGTCCCTCACCGAGCTGACCCAGTTCATGTCGATTGGCATGATGGGCGGCGGAAGTGGCGAGAAGCCGACGCTCGACGGCGTCACGCCGCTGCGACTGGACGATTATCCGTTCTTGATCCCCAGCGACAATCCGATTGTCCCGCCGGCACCGAGCCTGAAGGTTCACGACAATACGCGCGACCAGGTCAATGCCTGCATCGAGATCGCCACCGACGCGGGCTATGATTTCCTCGTGCTCGACCAGACGCGGCCCGACGTCGAGGTCCCCGTGGTCAGGGTGCTCGTTCCGGGCTTGCGGCATTTCTATCGCCGCTTCGCGCCCGGCCGGCTTTACGATGTACCGGTGAAGCTCGGATTATTGGATCGCCCGCGGCTGGAAAGCGAACTCACGCCGTTCCTTCCGCACACCTGAAGGTTGGCCTCGTTGCGCAACTTCCGGAAAAAGCCGGCCAGGAAGATCGCGCCCGTCATCTCCGCCCGTCTGAACGGTCGTTTTTCCCTTCACCTGCAGGCGGACGGAAGCCTCGCCGCTGCCTTGGGCGGCTATTCGATCAATCTGGGACAATTCAGCACGGCGGCGATCGCCCGTGCCGGACAGCTCGCCACTGGCCTGCCGCTCGTCTCCTTTGCCGGCAAGGGCGCCCTCGCGAAGCAGGTTCATGCCCTGGTGCAGCGACTGGCGCGGCACGGACTTGTCGAATACCGCCTATCCTCTCCGCGCGACGAACAGGATCTCGTGGTCATCGAGCCGCAGGTCGCCGAATACTGGCCGCAACCCGCAAAGCTGGGGAACGGTGATACCATCGTGTTGTCGCGCTTCGCCTATCTGCGCCGGCGCGGCAACGAGATGGTGCTGGAATCACCGCGCGCCGGCGCGCTGTTTCGGATCTGCGATCCCGCCATCGCGGCCACCCTCGCGGCCCTGTCGCGGCCTTGGAAGATCAGCACGCTTCGCCGCCACGCGGCCTCGTTGAACCTCAATCTGCTCGGATTGCTGCTTCATTGCCAGATGCTGATCAAGCTCACTGCGAAAGACGGCGACGGCCTTCGGGAGAATGAAGGCGACGGCAATCTCGTTCTCTGGGATTTCCATGATCTCGTGTTTCACACGCGGAGCACGGAGGGCCGGCATGCCAATCCAGTCGGCGGCTCGTTCACCTATGCGGGCGTCGTTCCACCGCTGCCAGCGGTGCGTCCGCCCTGGCCCGGCAAGCAGATCGACCTCGGCAAATTCTTCACGAAGCCAGCCTCGCCCCTCGCGAAGCTGCTGCGCGAACGCCATTCAATACGGGATTTCGACGACCAGCATCCGGTCACGCTCGCCGAGCTCGCGCAATTTCTCGGCACGACAGCCCGCGTGCTGTCGGAATGGAAGATCCGCGCGAATTTTGACCGCGGTCCGGAGGTCACCTACAGCGCAAGACCCTATCCGTCGGCAGGCAGCGCGTATGAGCTTGAATTGTACCTGGCGGTTTCGAACTGCGAGGGGCTTGCACGTGGGCTCTACCACTACGACGCGGGCAGCCACGCGCTGGTCGCGATCGACGTCTCCGCAGCGCAGCTCCAGGCGCTCTCGATGGCGGCCGAATTTGCCATGGACGCATCCGGTCCGCCGCAGGTCCTGATCACGATCGCCGCGCGCTTTGGGCGGATCTCCTGGAAATACAGCTCAATCGCATATTCGCTGATCCTGAAGGATGTCGGCAATTTGATCCAGACGTTCTACCTGGCGGCGACCGAGATGGGCCTTGGTGGCTGCGCCATTGGCACCGGCAACATCGATCTGTTTGCAAGAATGACGGGGCTCGAATTCCACGTCGAAGGCCCGGTCGGTCAATTCGCGCTCGGACGCGGCAAGAAACCGGCAATCCCGAGCTAGACTAGAGGGCGACATCTTTCGAATGTCTACGGCCGTGTGAGTCTCGGGCGCGATGCCGCGTGAGGTTGCGGGAGTTCGGCTCCTTTACATCGGCGGCATTAACCCGTTTTGGCCAACCGCGATCGACTTCGCGACCAGTGTGCTGCCGTTCCCTTCGCTCGCGAGGGCAAAGACCTTGGCGCCCGACGTCAAATCAGAGCGTTGCCCAGGCGTGAATCGTACCACGGGTGCATCCGACGGAACCGATATCTGCGTCTGCTTTCCGTCGTTGTATGACAGTGTCAGCTTCTTGCTCCCGTCCTTTCCGCTGCTGAGGCCAACCGTTCCGTTCGTCATCGTGCCCTGAACGGGTGCCGCCGGTTCTGACAAGCTTCTGCCCACCGTGCCATTCGTCATGGTACCTTGGACCGCTGGTGCGCCCGGTGCCGTGCTTGCCGCATGCCGATCGGCATTGGCGACGGCAGCAGGTACGCTCCATGCATAATGGCCTTCACCAGTGCCGCGCATTGAAGCGGGAAATATGACGACCTCTAGCGCTTCGAGACCGTCTTCTGGTCCTGTAGCGCCGACCCCGACAAAATCTCCCTGCTTGATATCGGACAGGTGGGCCGGAACGACCATCTTGTACTGCGTTTGGGAATCCAGCATCAGCTCTAGCGGCTTCCCGTCATATGACCTGACATTTAGCGTGTTACCGCTCAGCGATTGAATTTCCCCGCGAATGCGTGCCGGTTGCTCGGCCGCGACCGCGGCGGCCACCACTCCAATAATGGCTGCGCCGGCGAGCGGTGCCGCTGAGAGACTGCTCATTCTGCTCATTGTTCGGTCCTTTGGTTTACTCTTCGCTCGCCGTCGCTGTCCGAATTTCCGCGGATGTCAACTAGCGTCAGCCGCAAACCCAGATCCGGCGCCACCTCCAGCCAACCGGGGTCCAGACGTGTCTCACGCGGAAGCATCCGTTGTCTCCGATCGCCGCGAACGCGAAGCGGTGCCTGAAGAAGCGGTGACGGAATGCGAAGTCATCACGGTCTCGAAACGCGAAGCGATTCCGGAATGCGAATCGGTCATCACGAGCTCGAAACGCGGAGCGACTTCGGAAGGCGAATCGGTCGTCACGGTCTCGGAACGCGGTGTTGAACTGCGGATGGACCCTGCCACCGGTGACGCCGGGCCCCGTCGCTCCGCTCATCCCGCTCCTTGCCGGAGCTGCTGTCCCGCCGACAGGAGCCCCAGCGGCGTGGCCGCCACCTGCAGCACCGGCGCTAGGTGCTCCGCCCATGCCACCCCTCATTTGCGCCGAAGCATGAGGGCCAGCAAGTGCTGCAGCGCCCAGCATTGCCATCAGAGCAAGCATATTCCTGGTCAAGCGTTGCATCGCGTTACTCCTTCTTCCTCGTCTGCCTTCGCCTGGCTCTCTGCTAGGCCCGCGAGGGACGGTGGTCGAAGGTCGAACGCAGGTCACCAATCACGCGTTCCCAACGATGATTGCCCACGCCAATTACAAATGAGCCAATTTCTGAAATAGGAGTTAGGTTTCGATTTCCAGTTCGCGCCCGCGCAATATCCGGGCCCGCGGCCGACGCGCTGGGCACGGACGCCGTAAGATTTGCGCCGCGCCTTGCCTTCATTCGGAACCTCGATTCGGCGCGCGCGTTCGATCATTGGTTATCGCTTCGTCGATGGGCGTCGAACAGAGGCGGTTCTGTAAGTTCCCAATCTGCCGATAGACCGCGTGCAGCGACTTTTAGCGACGTATCGAACGGACCACAGCGCAGTCGATGGCTTGCGCCACGCGCAGACAGAGTTCTGATCGCACCCTGCGCCAGGGACTGACACTTTATCATCGTGCGTCGCCCATTTTTCGCGACGACAGGGATAAGTGATGGCCGACTTGAAAGATACAAAGGAGACACAGCTTCTCTATCGTCAATCGGTCTGGACGCGCGTGACTCATTGGGTATGGGCCGTGACGCTGTTTTTCATGGTGACGAGCGGGCTGCAGATCTTCAACGCACATCCGATCCTCTATCTTGGGCGACAGTCAGGCTTCGGCGACAAGCAATATCTGGGTCCGCAGGCAGGATACGGCAGCAAGCAATTCGACAATACGGTCCTCGACATTCATGCGGAAATGCACGACGGCAGGATCGTCGGCGTAACAAGCATTTTGGGTCATGACTTCGATACCACCGGACTATTGGGCAAGAGCGGATCGAAGGACCAGCCGGTCTACCAGGCCTTCCCCGAGTGGGCGACGATCCCCTCCTACTACGACCTCGCGACCGGGCGGGTGATCCATTTCTTTTTCGCCTGGATCCTCGTCCCGACGTGGTTTGTCTGGTTGTTCGCCAGCCTGATCAACGGTCATTTCTGGCACGACATCGTCCCCAGGCTGCGCGATTTTCGGCTTCTGCCACGCGACATCGTCAGCCATCTGCGCCTCAAATTTCCGCACCGGCGCTCCTACAACGTCTTACAGAAGCTCAGCTACGCCGTGATTCTCATCCTCGTCATCCCGGGCATGATCGCCACCGGCCTCACGATGTCGCCCGGTGTCGATTCGGCCTGGCCCTGGCTGCTCGACGTTTTCGGCGGCCGCCAGACGGCGCGTCTGCTGCATTTCTGCGGCATGCTGGTCATCGTCCTATTCTTCGTCGTTCACATCATCATGGTGATCGCCGCAGGACCGATCAACGAGATGCGCTCGATGATCACGGGCTGGTATCGCAGCGACCAGCCCGAGCCGACCAGCGGGGAAGCTTGATATGAGCAAGATCAAGATCATGTCCAACCGCCGCCGGTTTCTTGGCCAGCTCGGCGCTGGTGCGTCGTTGGTGACGCTCGGCGGCTGTGATGCTTTCGACGGCGTGCTCGGACTTGGCCATCCTGCGCTCGGCTTTCTGCGAAAGGCGAACGCTCTTACCATGGGAGCGCAACGCGCGATTCAAGGACCGGCGACGATGGCGCGCGAATATCCACCCAGCGCCATCCGGCAAGACCAGCGCCCGAACGGCTCGACCGATCCGCAGACTGACGATTATCTCGCCGTCCAGAAAGACGATTTCGCCGGCTACCGGCTGCAAGTCACGGGGCTTGTCGACAAGCCGTTGTCGCTCAGCCTCAACGAATTGCGGCAAATGCCGTCGCGCACCCAGATCACACGGCACGATTGCGTCGAGGGTTGGAGCTGCATCGCCCAATGGACGGGCGTGCAGCTATCGCGCGTCCTCGACCGGGCGGGGATCAAGCCGGCCGCGCGCTACGTCGTCTTCCACTGCTATGATTCGATGGACGACACGCTCGGCGACGACTCGACTCTTTACTACGAGAGCATCGATCTCATCAGTGCCTATCATCCGCAGACGATCCTCGCCTACGGACTTAACGGGCAGACGCTGCCGATTGCCAACGGCGCGCCATTGCGTGTACGCATCGAGCAGCAGCTCGGCTACAAGATGGCTAAGTACATCCGAGCAATCGAAATCGTCGACAGCTTCGCCAAGATCGCCGGCGGCAACGGTGGCTATTGGGAAGACCGAGGTTACGATTGGTATGCAGGCTCGTAAGCTGGTCGCGCTCTTTGGCCGCTACATCCGATCGCGGCACTGGCCTGCGTTGCTGCGCGTCACCGGAAGGCGTATAATTCCATTGGTGCAGAACGATCAATATCCCGTGGAGGTGGCCATGAAATATGTGCTGCTTGGCAATCTGAACCCGGAGTGGGCGGGTAAGCAGGCGGATAGGGTCGGCAAGGCCAAGGCAAAGCTCGACAAGCTGGGCATCAAGATCGAGTCGATCCACTACACGCAGGGCTACTACGATTTCGTCGACGTCGTCGATGCCCCGAACCCGGAGGCGATGCTCGCGTTCTCCGTCTGGTATGCGACCCACGGTCTAGGGCGGATTCAAACTATGCCGGCCTTCGACGCAAAGGCCTTCGAAACGGCGATCAAACACGCTGCGGGCTAAGTGTCGCGTGAAGGCTCACCGCTTTTGCGCCAACCAAGCGTGCGACCTCGCTCGCGTGAGCGGGGTGCTTCGGTTCGCGCTCCGAGGCATTCCCGCCGGACGACTGCTCAATCAAGCAACACTTCATTGGTGCCGAGTGGCGCGCGCGCCGACGCAAACCACTCTTTTCGGGCGGCAGCCCTGCGGCAGGCGCGCTCCGTGATCGGCAGGTTCAGAAGGCCGACCAGATCGCGCATCTCTTGTTGAGCCAACCGGTGTGACTGACCTGGTCTGGCGCCGAAGGTCGCTTCGTCCAGCGCATCGAGGGCAGTGAGGCCGGAGGGAAAAAGCTGGCGATACACGCTTCGCTCGGCACAGCCTCGGATATCTCTGAGCCCCAGCCTTATACCGAGTTCGGCAATGTTGGGATGCAGCAGCCGGCCCCGCGCTGAGCGATTACGGAGGACGACCCAATCGGTCTGGCATTGGTCGAACTCGCGCCGATGCCTGCGAGCTTCGCACACCATCTCGGCGTAGTGGCCGATCCCCGTCACCTCGTGCGTGATGGGGTCGACCGAGGCCAGCGTGCCGAAATCAAGAAAGCTATCAGTTACGGGCGTCACGAGCGTATCGGCCACCAAGTGTGCAAGGCGCATCAGATAAGTATCCGTCGAGGGGGTGTCGATCACGACGAGATCGACGGACTTTTTGATGTCGGAAACAGCCGCCTGAAAGGCGACGAGTTCCTCGACTTCGTTGTCCTCGAGGTTCGCGCCCTCGGCGCGCCGGACCAGGCGATGCGGCGGCAGTTCTAGTTCGATCCGCCGATGCCAGGCCCAGATGCGCCGGTTTTCGATGTAGCGCGTCAGAGCTCCCTGATTACTATCGAGATCGATCGTCCCGACCCGGTGGCCCTCTTTGAGGAGTGCGACGGCCAGATGCATGGCTATCGTCGTCTTCCCTGAGCCACCCTTCTCGTTGCCGATGACGATGACATATGGCGATCCCGCCCCTGCGATTGGTGTCGCGTGCAGCATCGCTGGGCCTGATAAGTAACTGATTCCACTGCAAGACTAATACGGTTATCCCGCGCCTGGTTCCGGGCCGATGTCATTACAGTTTGCGACCGGACGTCGCCAACCCAAAAATCCGTGCAGCAACAGTTCGAGGTCGTGGACGAAGGAACGCGGGGTTTGATCGCTATGCTGTTGACGAAGCAGTGAAAGCGCTGCCGCGTGCTCGTGCCAACGCCATGGCAGAAGCTCTCTGAGTGGCGCGCCCGGAGCGATTCGAACGTCCGACCCAATTGCGGCATTCGAGAGCAAGGCCTATGCTGAAGTCCGGCAATCACGCGGCCGCTCATCGTGCGGCGGGGGCAGCCCTACGGTGGATGGCTCGCATACCCATCCGGAGGCCACGCCATGTCTATTGCCCCCACCCTGCAGCGATATCTGGCTGCCGAGAACATCGAGTGTGCCGAGATCCCGCACGATCTCACCATGTCATCAACGCGCACGGCGCAGGCCTGCCACGTCTCGGGCGATCGTCTCGCCAAGGCCGTCGTGCTGCGGCATGACGGCGGCTATATGCTCGCGGTCGTGCCGGCATCGCACCATCTCAACCTGCCGGACTTGAAGGAAAGGCTTGGCGAGGATCTCGTCATGGCCAACGAAACCGAGATCAACCGGCTGTTCGCGGACTGTGCGCACGGAGCAGTTCCGGCGGTCGGCCGGTGCTACGGGCTCGATCTCATCGTCGATGAGAGCATCCGGGCCCAACCCGAAGTCTATATCGAAGCCGGCGATCACGAGACGCTGCTTCAGCTCACCCAAGCACAGTTCGCGCGCCTGACGGCCAACGCACCGCATGGACGCTTCAGTATGCATGACTGACGCGGCATGACGGCGGGATAATTTCCAGTGCCCCTTCGTTCCGGCGACGCGTGCGGTCGCGCCCGGTTCGTTGTATAGTCACGTCGCGGGGGCTGCGTTCGCAACGGAGGTCCTCCATGAAAGTCAAGGACGTGATGCACAAGGGCGTCGATTGGGTCAGCCCCGACACCCCGATCACCGAGATCGCGAAGTTGATGCAAGGGCACGACATCGGCTGCATTCCGATCGGCGAAGACGACCATTTGATCGGGATGGTGACGGATCGCGACATCGTTTGCAAAGGCCTTGCGAGTAACGGCTTCAACGCCGCGCGCACGACGGCGCGGGACGTGATGACCGAAGGCATCCATTGCTGCCGGGAAGACGACGATCTGGCGAAGGCCGTACATCACATGGAGACGCTGAAAATTCGCAGGTTGCCTGTGATCAACAAGAGCAAGCGGATGGTCGGCATGATCAGCCTGGGTGATGTCGGCCGATCCGCCACCGCTGATCTGTTGACCCAGTGCGTCAAGGGTGTGTCGGCCCATCATCATTGAGGGCAAACGCCGGCCGGTTCCGGAACTTTGTCGGCTGCGGCGAACGCGGACGCAATGATCACGCAACCTGCCGCCGCTCCGCCGTCTTCTCGCCCCCATTGTCATTCAGGGAGCTAGGCGGGGCGGCGCTAGGCTGGGCAAAGTTCCCAAAGGTTCCGTGTGATCGTCCGACGTCTTCTGCAACGCGACCCTCATCATTCTCTTTCGCGCCGCGCGCTCCTGGGCGGGCTTGCGTCGGCGGGCAGTGCCCTCGCGCTCGGCGGATGTGCCGGCTTGGGCGCGACCGGCGCGCGCTTCGACGCGTCGTCCCTCTCCGTTGACCCCACATTGCTTGTCGCCACCACGCGCAAGCCCGTGAACGGCGGTCGCGCGAAACCCTGGTTCGGGCCGGAGCGCGCGACCGCAATGACGGTCGCGCGGGCAAAGCTGGTGGCGCCGGACGAGAGCCGACTTTCTCTCGCCTCGGTCGGACTTGGCGATTGGCGCCTTGATCGGGTCGAACCGGTGCCGGGCGACATTGGCGATCTCGTTGCACAGGGCGGCGCGGGAGGAGACGTGCTGATCTATGTGCACGGCTTCAAGCAGACATTCGAAACGGCGGCACTCGATGCCGCCCATCTCTCCGACGGGATCAGGTTCCGCGGCCGGACCATGGTGTTCTCCTGGCCCTCCAAGGCCGGCCTGTTCGACTACGCCTATGACCGCGACAGCGCGATGTGGTCCCGCGACGATTTCGAACGCGTGCTCTCGTCCCTGGTGTCGGCTCCAGGCGGCGGCCGTGTGCACGTCGTTGCGCACAGCATGGGAACCATGCTGACGCTCGAAAGCCTGCGTCAGCTCTATGCGCGATACGGCGACACCGTCACGAGCAAGATCGGGGCGGTGGTGTTTGCCGCGCCCGATATCGACATGGACGTGTTCTCGTCGGCGATCCACCGCATCGGTCCGCTTGCCGGCAAGATCACCGTGATCGCCGCGACGAACGATCGCGCGCTGGCGCTGTCGGGGCAAATCGCAGGCGGAATGACCAGGGTCGGCGCCGCCGAGAAGGCCGTCATCGAGCGGCTCGGCGTGCGCGTGGTCGATGCGTCCCAGGAAGGCTGGGGCATCATCAATCACGATCTGTTTCTATCGAATGCGGAAGTGCAGCGCGTGATCCGCCGCTCGATCGACGGCACGACCGCTTAAGCTCCTCTCACAGCTCAATGAGAACGCTCTTCCGCCGGCGGTTCGCCTCGAACGCCTCTTTCCCCAGATCCTTGCCGATACCCGAACTCTTATAGCCTCCCGTCGGCAGAATGTGATCGCGGGAGCGCCCGTAGCGATTGACCCATACCGTCCCGGCTTCGATGCGTCCTATGGCGCGCAGTGCTTGTGACAAGTCACTGCTTTCACTGCGCCGGATCTCGGGCTGCGCCGCCGGCCCCCTAGCCGAAAGGCGCATGGAACCCGGGAACAGGTGCCGCGTTGCGACCACGGCGCGAATGAGAAAGCTGGGTGGGAAGGTGACGAGCCCCAGCTTTCGCCGCCGGATCATCGAAAGTAGCTCTGCTACCCTCCGCATCATTGACCGGCACTGGCGCACCTCGGTGAAAGAGGTCTCCATGTCAAATGACGTCGGTTCGAGATACAGCATTCAGGAAGCAGCCACCGGCCGGCAGAACGAAAAACGCGCCGGATGGAGCTGGTGGTACCTGCTCTTCCTCATTCAATTCATCGCCGTTCTCTGGCCGCCGTTCTACAACATGGCCGAGCCTGATCTCATCGGCATCCCATTCTTCTACTGGTACCAGCTTCTCTGGGTCATCATTGGAGCCATGCTGACCGCAGTGGTCTATTTCGCGACGGAGGACTAGCCCGCCGGCGGCGCACGATCACGCAAGAGGAGACGATAGCAAGGGAGGGCCAATCGGGAGGAGTGCCGTGCAGGATGTAAACTGGACTGCCTTGATCATCTTCCTGGTGCTGTTTGCATTGATAACATGGCTCGGCTTCGCCGCGGCGCACTGGCGCAAAGGCGACCTCGACCTGTTGCATGAATGGGGGCTTGGCGGACGCCGTTTCGGCACCGTCATCACCTGGTTCCTGATCGGCGGCGACCTCTACACGGCCTACACATTCATTGCCGTTCCGGCGCTGGCGTTCGGGGCCGGTGCGGTCGCCTTCTTCGCGGTACCGTATACGATCGTCGCTTATCCTATTCTCTTCCTGGTTTTTCCGCGGCTTTGGTACGTTTGCCACCGGCACAACTACATCACGGCCGCCGACTTCGTCCGCGGGCGTTTCGGCAATCGCTGGCTCGCCCTGGCGATGGCGGTCACCGGCATCGTCGCGACGTTGCCCTATATCGCGCTCCAGCTTGTCGGACTTCAGGTCGTGATCGGCGGGATGGGCGTTTCCGGCGAAGGCTACGCTGGCGACCTGCCGCTGCTCTTCGCGTTCATCATTCTCGCCGCCTTCACCTATTCGAGCGGACTGCGGGCCCCAGCCTCGATCGCCATCGTCAAGGACATCCTGATCTACATCACGGCGTTCGCCGCCGTCATCGTCGTTCCAATACAGCTTGACGGCTTTGCAAATATCTTCGCCGCCGTACCGGCCCAGAAACTCCTGCTGGCCGCTCCCGGCGCCAACACGACCGGGGCGTACGGATCCTACGCAACGTTGGCGCTCGGATCGGCGCTTGCGCTCTTCCTCTACCCCCATTCGATCACGGGCATCCTGAGCGCCAGCAGCGGACACGCCGTTCGACGCAACGCGGCGCTTCTGCCGGCCTATTCATTCATGCTTGGGCTGCTCGCGCTCGTCGGCTTCTTCGCCATTGCTGCAGGCGTCGGCAACCTTCCCGAATATGCGGCCGGCTTCAAACAGTTCGGCAACAATTTTGCGGTGCCGGCCCTGTTCCTTCACAGCTTCCCGTCATGGTTTGTCGGCATCGCCTTTGCCGCCGTCGGCATCGGAGCGCTGGTGCCGGCCGCGATCATGTCGATCGCCGCCGCCAATCTCTACACACGCAACATTCACCGCGAGTTCATCAACGGCGCGCCCACCGACAGGCAGGAAGCGCAGATGGCAAAGTGGGTGTCGCTCATCGTGAAGTTCGGCGCACTTGCCTTCATCGTCTTCGTGCCATCGAAATATGCGATCTACCTTCAGCTCCTTGGCGGGATCTGGATCATCCAGACGCTGCCCGCCGTGATGCTCGGCGTCTACACGCGCTGGTTCAACGATTGGGCGCTACTCACCGGATGGGCCGCGGGAATCGTCGCCGGCACCGCAATGTTCGTCGCCGCGAACCTCACCCCGACCTATGCTCTCGCGGTCGGCGCCTTCACTTTTCCAGGCTATTCGGCGCTATACGCAGTGGTGCTCAACCTCGTTCTGACACTCGTCCTCACGCCGCTGTTCAATCTCATGAGCGGCGCTTCGGCCGACGAGACTCTCGCGGCCGAATATCGAGCGCCGTCGCGAACCTGAGCAAGCACCGCCCGGCTCGATGAGCAGCGGCGGCGGCGAATAGCGTGGGCGACCGCCAGGGGCGTGCCAAGAACGCGCACAAGACAGAAAGCGCACGTCGCAGTTCAGTTGTGAACGACGGAAACTGGCGCGCCATTCGGAATAAAACCGCGAACTCGTATATGATTGAAATCTCGTTATAATTTCGGCCAAGGCTTGGCGCGACCGCTGACGGCCGGCGCTTGTAAAATACAAAAACCGTTGCGAACTGGCCCTTCCAGATTCTCCCGCAAGATCTCCTAAGACGCTTGCAATTCGCCGTGCTCTCGCGAGAGATTTCCAAGTTGCCGGCCCACCTTTTGGAGCAGGGTATGAGCCGGGCCGGCACGCAGGCTCTTATGTCTGGTGGGGCTTGCTGCGTCGGAAAACGAAATGTCTGTGCAGCCGTTGGAGGAAACGGACGCCACAGGAATAAGCGGAAAGGGGCCCGCTCTTGGGGACAAATGGAATTGATAACGATCAATTGTCGAAAGTCATCGATCGATTTGGGGAAGCTGCGGTGGATCCCGCCGCTTGGCCCGCCATCATGGACGACATCTGCAGGGCGGTCGGCGCATCGGCTGCCGTCCTTCTCCAGAGCGACGTTCGGACGCCGGACGTCCCGCGGACGCAATCGATGGATGAGGGTACCCAGGTCTATTTCAAGGAAGGTTGGCACCTGAGTGATCCGCGAGCCGCTGGATTTCCGCGCATGATGTCCGGCGAGATCGTCACCGACCACGATATCCTGACACCGGAGCAGATTCGCTCCGACCCCATGTACAACGAGGTCCTTTATCCGTTCGGGTTGCAATGGTTCGCGGGTGTCGGCTTTTGGGCCGGGTCCGCCGCCTGGGCGCTGGCCATCCAGCGGACCGGGCGCGAGGGTCCGTTCGAGGCGCGGGACAAGCGCTTGCTTGCACGGCTTGCGCCGCGATTGACGGAGACGGCCACCCTTTCAACCGCAGTAGGCCGGGTCGCCCTCACCTCCATGACGGACGTGCTGAGCAGGGTCCGCCAGCCTGCACTGGTCATCGATCGGCAGGGCATGGTGCTGAGCACGAACGCTGCGGCCGATGCCGGATTTGACGAGGAAATCCGGATTAGAGATCGACAACTGGTCGTACGTGACAAGAAGGCGGCCGCCGAGCTTGATCAACTTATCGACATGATCCGATCGACGCCTGATACCGCCGCACTGCCTGCCGCCCCGGTGGTGGTCCGTCGCACGGCAAAGCCACCGGTCGTCATCCGCATGTTGCCCGTCGATGGTGCGGCCCGCACCGTCTTTCTCGGAGCGCGGGTGATGCTTGTCTTGTCCAACCTGACTCCACGCACGCCCGAGCCCGCGTTGATTTCGCAGGCGTTCGATCTCACCTCGGCTGAATCCCGGCTGGTATCGCTGTTGGCGAGCGGCAGGTCTCTGGAGGAAGCGGCACAACAGCTACGGATTGCGCGAGAGACAGCACGGAATCAGCTGAAATCAGCGTTCTCCAAGACGGGTACGCACCGCCAGGCAGAATTGGTCAGCCTGGTATCGCAGCTGGCATGACCAAACCGGATCGCATCAGCAGTTCGTGCCAATCTCAGTACTTGGCACGAACTGCAGAGGATTCGAACGCAACGTTCAGTCCGAACTGCGCGCCATAGGTGGCGACATTGTTCTGGCCGAATTGAGAGTAGAGCGCCGCGAAGGCGGTCGTATTCGGCGCGAACTTGACGCGCGTGCCAACCGTACCCGAGCCCCAGTCCTTTCCAAGCAACACTGCCGGCAGCGAATAGCTCGGGGCCGTGATGCTGAGCAGTGAGGCCGTAACGAGCCGGCCGCTGCCCGCGAGTTCGTGATTCCACACCGCCCTGGCGTAAGGCTCCCAGATGCCGAGGTTCAAGCTCGCCTGATAGCCAAGCTCGCTCACCGCCGAATTGCGAAGCTGGCTTGCGAACGCCAGGTTGGTCGGAGCGCCACTCGCATTGGTTTCCGCAAACGGGTTGATGTGAACCTGCTGGGCGATGATTCCGACGATGGGCCCATGTGTGAGATAGACCGGCGTGGCCGCCGGTGCCTTAAGAGCCCTGCCAGCTCCATCGGGAAGAGGTCCGACAGCGGTCCGGAAGTGATAACCCGTCTCGGCCGCAACCGAGATGTTGGTACCGCTGGTGCTTCCTCCATTGGACTGCGTCGTGATGCCGAGCGGGACCACGCGATTGATCCCATCGCTTAACGCGCCCCAAGTCGCGATGCCGTTCAGCCAGAACGCATCCTTGCGATAGGCGCTGTAGACGCTGATCGCGTATTCGGTCTGCCGGTAATCGCCGCCAAGGCTGAAGCTCTGCTTGGTGGTGCCGCCGGAGAAGGCCGCGCCGACCAGCCAGTCGCGCGTGACTGCGTAGTCAAATCCGGCCGTCGCCGCCACCGGCGTTCCGGGATCGTCCGGAAAACCTGGAGAGCTGTTCGTTATCTTCAGCCAGGAGACGTCGCCGCTGACCCAGCCGTGGAACGCGCCCGGGGTGCTGAAGGACAGCGGGATCTGGTTGGTGATCGCGTTGACCACAGCGGTTCGCGTTTTCACCGGCGCCTCGGCCAGGTACGATATCTGGCTTGGCGCGACAATCAGGCCGTAGAAATAGTCCGCTTCGATTTTATATCCGGTCGGTGAAAGATGCTGGTCATCCGAGAACAAACTCGTCAGCAAGGAATTCTGCGAGTTGAGGTACGCCGTGCCGTTGATACCGGCACCGGCTGGCGTGGTCGAAGGAACGCAGATTAGTCCGTAGCCTTGCGCGCCGGGCGCGCCAATTGGCGTGTTACAGGCGGAAACGCCGCCGCTTGCTGTCGGCAAAACCGATGTAAGGCCGAACGCCGCCGGGTTCGCAACGACGAATCGTCGAAGCGCGCCCGAATCCGCGGGAATGAATTTGACGCCGGCGGCCGAGAGGTCTCCCCAAAGCTGCTGGTGGTAGGCCACGAGATCAGAATTGGTCGTGAAGTAGGTCGGCAAAATGATGTAGCGCGCGCCGGCTGCGCTCAGTTGCCTGATCGATGCCTCCAGAGCGGCCAAGCTGGGCTGCACGGCAACGTTGAACAAGCCGGCCGGCGGTGAGGCGCCGCCGTGGGTGGCCTTATAAGCGTTGACGAAGGCGGTGCGGTCATTACCACCGGAGCGGATGATGTAGAGGGCGTCTGGATTGGCCTGCCCGCCCGTCGACGCAAGATAATTGCCAATCTGCTGCACGGTGGAAGGGCTGGTACCTCCTCCGATGTTGGGCGAATTGTTCTCCGCGCCGGAGACCGCAAAATTCGTTCCTCCGCCTGGCGCATTGCTCGGCGCCAGCGTCAGCCCGAAGGAGGCGGCCAGGAAATCAGTGTTCATGAGTCCAGCGGACGGCGTAATCGACGCACCGTTGGCCCGCGCTGTTACAAATCGGGCTTCATTCGACCAGCCGGTGCTGGTGTATCGAAAATATCCGCTATCGAGCGAACTATCGCCAAATCCAACTAGCTGATTGAAGGTCTGTGCCGATGCGGAACCGGCGATGATCAATCCCAGACTCAGAGCCCCCAGGCCGCGCAACATCATTTAAAACCCCAAAAGTATGCACCCCGATACCTTGCTGCTCATAATCTTTCGGCTCTGATCGGGCATGACCCAATTGGGTTAATCCAAGCAAAGAAGCCCCTCGTCGCGGTGCGCGATTGAGTTGAGGTACGCACCCCGGCCGGCGGAATGCGGGTTCGGGCGCGCTTCAGGGCTGCATGCGGGAAACGTAGTAGCCCGGGTACATAGCATTGCGCTTGATCAATTCGGGCAGGTCCCGTCCGGACGAATTACCGGCTCTACTGCATTGGAGGTGGGTATGGCTGGAACGCGCTCGCCGAGCCGAGAGGCGATCGAAATTTCGCAATTAGTCAGCCTCGCCGTCCACTGCGTAGCTCGTTAGCCACAAGCATTGAGAAACTTGAACCGTCTGATTTCGGTGCGCCATGCGCGCCATGATTGTGGCGCAATCTGCGAGTATTTTTTCTTACATACAAGCTGAGATTGCTGCCCATCTTTCACCGTGTCATCCATTGGCTGACGGCGGAGCAGGTTCTCATGATCAAAGTTGCTAAGGCGGAGAAGCTGGCCCGAGACGCTCAGCTCGGGCAGCCGGTAGTCCAACGTAGGTGCGGCAAACTGCGGGCGGTCGGCCGATTGCGGACGCTCTTGTCAGACGCATTTTCGAGGATTGGGGCGCGATCGGCGATCGCGCTGGCCGCGTTGCCCACTACGGTAACCCTGGGTACAAATTACGCCGAAGCGGGCTGTAACCCTGGAGTCAGTTGTACCGCCGGACCGGGCGAAGTGCTGGCCTTGCCGAGTGTGGCGAACCCGTCGCTGTCCTATACCGCTGGCACCCAAGCCCTGGTGGCGCGAGGCGCTGGTGCCAGCGTTACGGCTACCGGCATTACGTTCACCGCGACCACGAACACCGTGATAGCGGGCGCCGCAACGCTACCCGGCACGATCGTCCTGAACGGCGGAACGGTTGTTGCCACGAGCGGCAGCGGTGGTACTGCCGCCCTCCAGCAGCAGGGCCTAGGGCTGCTCACGGCGACGGATACCGTAGTCCGGGCAGCAGGCGTTTCAGGCGACGCGGCAATACGGCTCACCGCCAGTGCCGTAAATCCGATGACCCTCAAGCGCGTTCAGGTCTTCGCGGCGGGTACAACCGGCCTGGACGCGGACTCGCCGACGGCTCCTCTCGTTGCCAGTGATGTCCGCATAACGACGACCGGAAGCAACGCGGATGGCGTTCACGGAGATGGCCTCCTGACAATGACCGGAGGCAGTATCACGACGTCCGGCAATTCTTCGCGCGGCCTGTTCGCATCCGGAGCGGCCGCCAATTTTGCGGCCACGGACGTTTTCATCACGACCGCCGGTATCGGGGCGCATGGCGTGGACGTCGAAAACGGGGGCACGGTTATGGCCACGAGTGTCTCCGTGACTGCGACCGGAGCTGGCGCGAGCGCCCTGTTTATGGCAGGTGCTGCGGGCACATTGCAGACGGCCAACGTGTCCGGAAGTACGCTGACTAGCACAGCAGCGCCGGCGATCTCCGTTCTCAGCGGCACGGCCGATGTCATGCTGCGCCAAAACACTGCCGTGTCATCCGAGAGCGGTGTCTGGCTCGACGTCAGGGGGCCGGCTCCAACCAATTCGGGCCTCCTCAATTTGACTGCCGACTTTTCCAAGCTCACCGGCGCGGCGATCACGGAAGCCGGCGCCACGTCCAGTGTGACGCTGCAGAACGGCACAATCTGGAGGATGACTGGCAATTCGAATCTGACGACGCTCGTTAACGATGCCAGCCAAATCACTTTCACGTCGCCCTCCGGCGATCCAACGCTACTGAGCAGTTATAAAACGCTGACCGTTGCGAACTACACTGGCTTGGGTGGCGGGATCACGCTTAACACCTTTCTCGGTGGCGATAATTCCCCATCCGACCAGCTCATCATCAATGGCAGTGCGATCGGCTCGACCACGCTCACAATCCACAACACGACGGGCCCAGGCGACTATACGACGATTGGCATCCCGGTGGTCGTGACAACACCCGGCGGCACGACGGACCTCGGTGCGTTCACGCTCGCGGGCGAGGTGCGCGCCGGCTTCTTTGATTACCGTCTTTTCCGTGGCGCCCCCGACGGTAGCAGCCCCGATAACTGGTTCCTGCGTTCGGACTTCCTCGGCAATGGTGGGAACGGCGGCAACGGCCCGGTCACGCCGCCGGGCGAGCTGCCCGATGTGCCTGCACCCGACAACGGACAGCCGCCGCCTCCGGGCATCTGGCCGATCATCGGGCCGGAGATCGCGACCTATGGTGTTGTGCAGCCGATTGCCCGGCAGATGGGGCTCACCACACTCGGCACGTTGCATGAGCGCGTCGGCGATGCAGCGGCGGATGCCGCGTGCTTGAACGCCACGTACGACAGCGTAGCCATCACCAAGACCCCAGCCGCTCCGGAAGCCAACTGTCGGCCGGCCGTATGGGGCCGCCTGTTCGGTCAGCAGATCAACAATCACTACCAGGCCTTCGCCGACCCGCGCGCGACCGGCCAGGTGGCCGGCATCCAGACCGGCATCGATGTCTGGCGCGGCAGCTTGATTCCGGGCCACCGCGACACCGCCGGCGTCTACTTCGCCTATGGCAATGGCAATGTGAGCGTGGATGGCCTCGTCACCAACGCGGCCGCGACCGCCTATATCCTGCAACACACCGGCTCGTTGAACCTCAATGCTTATTCGTTTGGCGGCTACTGGACCCACTATGGTCCCGCCGGCTGGTACATCGACGCGGTGCTGCAGGGCTCGTTCTACAACGGCAATGCGGCGACCCAGTTCGCCAACCTGCCAACCAATGGCACGGGCTTCACCTCGTCGTTGGAGGCGGGCTATCCGATTCCGCTACCATGGTTCGGGCCCGGTTTCGTGCTGGAGCCGGAGGGCCAGATCATCTGGCAGCGGGTTTCCTTCGGCGACGCCGACGACGGCTTGGGCCCGGTCGCTCTCGGCACCACGTCCGGCGCCAGCGGGCGGCTTGGCCTGCGTGGCAAGTGGACTATCGACGACCCGGCCGGACGAGTGTGGCAGCCTTACGTGCTCGCCAACGTCTGGCACGATTGGGGTGCCGACGTGAACACGATGTTCGGCCCCGAGTCGGTGCTCTTGGCCGAGCAGGCGACGCGGCTGGAGTTTGCCGGCGGCCTGAGCGCGAAGCTGCTGCCCGGCCTCACCCTCTATGCCCAGGCAGGCTATCAGTTCGCAGTGAGCGGCACCGATGGCAGCAGGCGTGACGGCGTCAGGGGCGACTTCGGCGCGCGCTACTCGTGGTAGACACGACATCCGGCGCCACGCCGGTTAAGGCGGCACACTGGGCTTCGACGGATGAGGTCCAGAGGGCAGCTCCGAAATCGAAGGTTCTGAACCGCGAGCGCGTCAGGTTCGAAGTTGCGGGAAGGTGGCTTTCGATTTCCGCCGACAAGTGGCCTTTGTAAAGGTCGTCGGAACCCATGCCGAATACGACAGCATCGATGCGCTGACCGTCCCGCAGTTTTAAAGCGAACGATCCATGGAAATCCGACCGATCAAGAGCGATAAAGATCATCATGCGGCGCTCGCCGAGATCGATGCATATTGGGGGGCTGCTGAAGGCACCGAGAAGGGTGACCGGCTCGATGACCTCCTCGCGCTCGTCGAAATATACGAGGCGAAGCGATGGCCGATCGAGAGCGGCAAGCGTTTTGATCCGATCGACGTGCTCAGCTATGCAATCGAGGAGCTCGGACATACTCAGGGCCGAGCTGGCTGAGCTTTTAGGTTCGCGCTCTCGCGCTTCGGAGATTCTTTCGCGTCGGCGCGCGCTTACGGTAGATCTGATTCACAAGATCGGCGAGGCGTGGAAAATTCCGGCCAACCTGCCGGTCCGGCCCTACAGGATCGAACGCGCCGCCTGAGACCCGACGCATACTCGGGTCGCCCTGTGCACGGCGGCGTCTGTCGTATTGTGCCGTATTATTGGTGGCTTGCGGCTATGAATGCGTGCTCTGACGAAATGGCGCGCCCGGAACGATTCGAACGTCCGACCCTCAGATTCGTAGTCTGATGCTCTATCCAGCTGAGCTACGGGCGCGTGTTTCGCAAACAGCGATTGCGGGCATGGCCCGCATCTTCCGGACGGAGCCGGAAGCGGTGCGAAAGAGCGCTCTGACTAACCGCTCTTTCCTCGGTTGGCAAGGTCCGGGATGAGGGTATTTGGGGCATTTTCCGCCTCCTCCTGGTCATTCCGGGATGGCCCCATCGGGTCCGGCCTTCGGCCGGCCCGATGGCAGGCTCCGGGCTCGCGACTTCGTCGCGCCCCGGAATGACACGTGTGGAGTATGCGAACTCCAAAATGACAACTGGGAAAGCACTCGGCCGCTGGCCTAGCCTTACGCCCTCGCCCGCTCGTTGCGGATGGAGAGGAGTTCCACGGGGCGGTCGGGGATGACGATCCGGAAGGTGGCGCCGATGGTGCCTTCGACCAGATGAATGTCGCCGCCATGGGCGCGGACGAGCTCGGCGGCGATCGCAAGACCGAGACCGCTGCCGCCGGGGCGCCCCGACGTCTGGAACGCCTCGAACAGGTGCTCCCGGGTCTTTTCGGGCACGCCCGGGCCGGTGTCGGAGACTTCCAGGATCGCGACCGCGCCTTCGCGCTTGCCGGTGATCCGGATCTGCTGCACGCCACCGTCGCCGGACGAATGGGTCTCCAGTGCCTGGGCGGCATTGCGCACGAGATTCAGCAGCACGCGGAAGAGCTGATCGGGATCGGCATCGATCGCGAGCCCACGCTCGATCGCGGCAACCCAGGCGATTGATGCGTCAGTGACGAGGCCCGCGGTCTCGCGCACCTCGGCGACCACCGGCTCGATCAGGATCATGCGGCGGTCGGGCGCGGCCTCCTGAGCGCGGCCGTAGGACAGCGTCGACTGGCAGAAGGCGATGGCGCGCTCGAGCGAGCGCACGAGCTTCGGCGCAAAGCGTTGCACCCGCGGATCGGGCACGCTGGCGAGCTGGTCCGACAAAAGCTGCGCCGAAGCGAGCAGATTGCGCAGGTCGTGGTTGATCTTGGAGACGGCAAGGCCGAGGGCCGCGAGCCGGCTCTTCTGATGCAGCATCGACATCAGGTCGCGCTGCATGTCCGACAGCTCGCGCTCGGCCACCCCGATCTCGTCGCCGCGCTGACTCGGCACGATGATGCGCGCCGAGCTCTCGGGATTCTCGTGGAAACCGACCAGGCTCGCGGTGAGCCGCCGCATCGGCCGCACGAAGAGATAGTGGAGCGCGAGGTAGACCAGGCCCGCGGTCAGGGCCGCGATGATCAGCGCGACCACCACGACATTGCGGGAGAAGCGGTACATCGATTGCCGCAGCGGCTGCTCGTCGGTGACGATTTCGATGAACTGGGCATTGCCCACGCCGGGGCCGACGATGCGGATGGCCTGGTTGCCGGTCTCCAGCATCATCTCGAACGAGCCGGTGATCGCCTGCCACGCCGTCATGTCGCGCAGGTCGATGTCGTGCTCGATCGCGGCCGGCAGGTTGTCGCTGGCGAGCAGCCGGCGCTGCTGGCCCATCTTGATCGCGACCGCGCGCGCATTGATGCTTTTCAGGATCTGCCGCGACAGCGAATCGGGAACCATGCCGAGCGGCGCCGCGTCGAGCACGAGAGCTGCGGTGTTGGCTGCGGCGACACGGTCGTTCAGGCGGTTGACCCAGAAATTCGCGATCGCCGGCACGTAGAGCAGGCTGGCCGCGATCATCACCAGGGGAACGGTCAGCACCAGCAGCTTGCCGGACAAGCCGAGCCGGCGCGGCTCACGCGGCCGCGGCGCCGGCCGGTCCGGCTGATCCATCTCCTGGGTCGGCTGGAGGTCTGTCGCTGCCACGAAATTCGCCCTCACTGCCTTCGCTTGTGAAGAATGCGGTCCGCTGCCAGCCCCGGTCAAATTACGGATCGCTAATCTCCCGGGGTCGGATGTAAGCCCGGAAGCCGCGAGTCGCTACCTCTTCGGTTAAAAACACCGCCGAAACAGCGATATTCACTCGACCTGCGCCTACCTGCGGCGTTGACGAAAAGGAGGCGCTCGCATATAAGCCGCGCCGAATTGTCCGCGATGACCCGGCTTGGTCGGGAGCGGCTCTCTTGGGGCCGGAAAGGGCCGCTTTGGGCCGCATCTTCCGGACTTTACCATCAATTCTACAGGCAAATTGCCCGGTCAGCGGAGAACAACCCGTGAAGCGGACTTATCAACCCAGCAAACTGGTGCGCAAGCGCCGTCACGGCTTCCGCGCCCGTCTCGCCACCGCCGGCGGCCGCAAGGTCCTCGCCGCCCGCCGCGCCCGCGGCCGCAAGCGTCTGAGCGCCTGAGCCGGACCCTTTTGGGATTTCATCATGGAACGGCTGAGGCAGCGGGCGGATTTCCTCGCCGTTGCCAATAGCGCGCGGGTGAACGCCAGCGCGTTCATCCTGCAAAGCCGTCGCCGTGATGACAGCGGCCCGATCCGGGTCGGCTTTACCGTTACCAAGAAGAACGGCACCGCCACCGAGCGCAATCGCATTCGGCGCAGGCTTCGCGAATTGGTGAAGCGGCTCGAGCCGGTGTCAATGCTCCCCCATCATGACTATGTACTAGTCGGCCGAAGGGAGGCGCTCACGCGCGACTTCGCGACGATGCTCGACGACCTCCGCGCCGCGTTCAGGAAGCCCGCGCGGCAGGCGCCCAAGGGACTGCCGAAGGGACCGTCGAAGGGACGCGGCGTGAAGCCCGCCCCGTCCTCCGCGACCAGCCGCAAACCGGATTGATGACGAGACACAAGAGATGACCGACAACCGCAACACCATTCTCGCCGTCATTCTGTCCGGCCTGGTGCTGATCGCCTGGCAGTATTTCTACAACGTGCCGCAGATGGAGAAGCAGCGCGCCCAGCAGCAGGTGCAGGCCGAGTTGCAGAAGAACGCGCCCCAGCCGGCGGCCTCTCCGACGCCGGGCGCCACGCCGCAGTCGGGCAACGCGCCACAGCCCGCCGCGACGCCAGGTGCAAGCCAGCAGGCGCAGCCGGCCGTCAGCCGCGAGACCGCGATTGCCGCGGCTCCGCGCGTGAAGATCGACACACCGCGGCTTGCCGGCTCGATCTCGCTGAAGGGCGGCCGCATCGACGACCTCGCGCTGGTGCAGTACCGCGAGACGGTCGACCCGAAATCGCCGCCGATCATCCTCTATTCTCCTTCCGGCACGGCCGAACCCTATTACGCGGAGTTCGGCTGGGTAGCAGCGACGGGCGTGACGGCGAAGATGCCAGACGCCCAGACCGTCTGGCAGCAGGACGGCAGCGGCAACCTGACGCCGTCGACGCCGGTGACGCTGAAATGGGACAATGGCGAGGGGCTCACCTTCCGCCGGACCATCTCGGTCGACGACCACTATCTCTTCACGGTCAAGGACGAGGTGAGCAATGTCGGCAACGCGCCGGTCACGCTCTATCCGTTCGCGCTGATCTCGCGCCACGGCACGCCGCAGGTCTCGGGCTACTACATCCTGCATGAAGGCCTGATCGGCTATCTCGGCGAGCACGGCCTGCAGGAATATGCCTACAAGAAGATCGACGAAGCCAAGCAGGTGAATTTCAAGGCCACCAATGGCTGGCTCGGCATCACCGACAAGTATTGGGCCTCGGCGCTGTTGCCCGACACCAGCGCGCAGCTTCAGGCGCGCTTCTCGTCGAACCCCACCGGCAACGTACACACCTACCAGACCGACTATCTGCTCGATCCCGTCACCGTTGCGATCGGCGGCACGGCGACGGCGAAGGCGCGGCTGTTCGCGGGCGCCAAGGAAGCCGGTGTCGTCGGCATCAACTTCCCACTGGCGGGCCTCGGCGGCTACAACAGGGAGCTCGGCCTCAACCACTTCGATCTCTTGATCGACTGGGGCTGGTTCTACTTCATCACCAAGCCGATGTTCCTCGGCCTCGACTTCTTCTACCGCTTCTTCGGCAATTTCGGCATCTCGATCCTGCTTGTCACCGTGATCGTGAAGCTGCTGTTCTTCCCGCTGGCGAACAAGTCCTACGCCTCGATGGCGAAGATGAAGTCGATCCAGCCGCAGCTTCAGGCGCTCAAGGAGCGCTATCCCGACGACAAGGTGAAGCAGCAGCAGGAGATGATGGAGATCTACCGCAAGGAGAAGATCAACCCGGTCGCCGGCTGTCTTCCCGTAGTGATCCAGATCCCGGTGTTCTTCTCGCTCTACAAGGTGTTGTTCGTCACCATCGAGATGCGGCACGCGCCGTTCTACGGCTGGATCAAGGATCTCTCGGCGCCCGATCCGACCAACCTGTTTACCCTGTTCGGCTTGATCCCATTCGATCCGACCACGATCCCGGTGTTCGGCCATTATCTCGCGCTCGGCATCTGGCCGATCATCATGGGCATCACGATGTGGTTCCAGATGAAGCTGAACCCGACGCCGCCGGATCCGACGCAGCAGATCATCTTCAACTGGATGCCGCTGATCTTCACCTTCATGCTGGCGGGCTTCCCGGCGGGCCTCGTGATCTACTGGGCCTGGAACAACACGCTCTCGGTGGTCCAGCAGAGCTTCATCATGCGCCGCAACGGCGTGAAGGTGGAGCTGTTCGACAATCTCAAGGCGACGTTCGCAAGGAAGGCGACGTAACCGTCATTGCGAGGAGCGAAGCGACGAAGCAATCCAGACTGTTTCCGCGGAGAGAGTCTGGATTGCCTCGCTTCGCTCGCAATGACGTGAGGAAACAGCGAGCCTTCGCATGAACGACGATAAAGATGCGAAGCTGATCGAAGCCGGGCGAAAGCTGTTCGCCCGCGACTGGCAGTTCATCTGGGCCTCGCCCTCGATTGCGACGCTGCCACCGATGGCGGGGCTGGAGATCGCCTTTGCCGGTCGCTCCAATGTCGGCAAGTCGAGCTTGATCAACGCGCTGACCGGCCGCAACAACCTCGCGCGCACCTCGCATACGCCGGGCCGCACGCAGGAGCTGATCTTCTTCGAAGTCCCGGGAAGGTCCGACCTGCGGCTCGTCGACATGCCCGGCTATGGCTACGCCAAGGCGCCGAAGACGCAGGTCGCGTCCTGGACCGGCCTGATCCACAAATTCCTGCTCGGGCGCGCCAGCCTCGCGCGCGTCTACGTGCTGATCGATGCGCGGCACGGGCTGAAAGACGTCGATCTCGAGATCCTGAAGACGCTCGACCGCTCGGCCGTCAGCTACCAGATCGTGCTGACCAAGGCCGACCAGGTGAAGGCCTCCGAGCTTGCCGCGCGTATCGCCGAGACCGAAGCCGCGCTGACCAAACACCCGGCCGCCTTCCCGAACGTGCTTGCCACCTCCTCGCGCAGCTCGGCCGGCATGGCGGAGCTGCGTGCCGCGATGGCGCGGCTCCTGGACGAGCGGGGCTCGTGATGGCAGCCTTGCGCGTGCTGATCGGGCTTGCCGGCCTGATGGGCGCCGCCGGCGTGGCGCTGGCGGCCGCGTCCGCCCACGGCGCCGATGCCGGCCGGCTCGCCTCCGCGAGCGCCATGCTGCTGTTTCATGCAACCGCCATACTCGCCTCAGTCGCACTGGTCGCACGCGGACTTCTGCACGGCGGAATTGGCCTTACCGCCGCGTTCGGCTTCGTGATCGCGGCGACGCTGTTCGCCGGCGACCTCAGCTTGCGCCAATACGCCGGCCATTCGCTGTTTCCCTACGCCGCGCCGACGGGCGGGACGCTGATGATCGTGAGCTGGCTGGCGGTGACGCTGGCGGCGGTGTGGCGGCGGAATTAGCGCCGTCTTCCTTCTCCCCTTGTGGGAGAAGGTGGCGCGCAGCGCCGGATGAGGGGTCTGTCTCCGCGGTTAGAGACCAGAGGGTAGAGCACAACGCTTTGCGCCAGCCCCGCCAATCGGATAGAACGCGGCCCGACAGTCCCGCCAGCGAGATCCGCCCATGACCGACATCTCCCCGCTCGACCAGGCCCGCATCCTGTCCGAAGCGCTGCCGCACATGCAGCAGTATGACGAAGAGACCATCGTCATCAAATATGGCGGTCATGCCATGGGCGACGAGGAGACTGCGAAGAACTTTGCCCGCGACATCGTGCTGCTCGAGCAGACCGCGATCAATCCGGTGGTGGTGCATGGCGGCGGGCCGCAGATCGCGACCATGCTGAAGCGCCTCGGCATCCAGTCGGAGTTCGCCGCCGGCCTGCGCATCACCGATGCCGCGACCATCGAGATCGTCGAGATGGTGCTGGCCGGCTCCATCAACAAGCAGCTCGTCGGTTACATCAACGAAGCCGGCGGCAAGGCCGTCGGCCTCTGCGGCAAGGACGGCAACATGGTTCGCGCCACCAAGGCGACGCGCACCATGATCGATCCCGGCTCCAACATCGAGAAGGTGGTCGATCTCGGCTTCGTCGGCGAACCGGAGAAGGTCGACCTGACGCTGCTCAATCAGCTCATCGGCTACGAGCTGATCCCGGTGCTGGCGCCGCTCGCGACCTCGAAGGAGGGCCAGACCTTCAACGTCAACGCCGACACCTTTGCAGGTGCCGTGGCCGGCGCGCTCAAGGCCAAGCGCCTGCTGCTCCTCACCGACGTGCCGGGCGTGCTCGACAAGTCCAAGAAGCTGATCCCGCAGCTTTCGGTGAAGGACGCGCGCAAGCTGATCGCCGACGGCACCATTTCCGGCGGCATGATCCCGAAGGTCGAGACCTGCATCTATGCGCTCGAACAGGGCGTGCAGGGCGTCGTCATCATCGACGGCAAGATGCAGCACGCCGTGCTGCTCGAGCTCTTCACCAATCAGGGCACGGGTACGCTGATCCATAAGTGATGCGGGAACGCGAGCAGCGGAAAAAGGTCGTCATGCCCGGGCAAGAGCGCGAAGCGCGTCTTCGCTCAAATGACCCGGGCATCCACGCCTCTCCGCACGCGCGGGCGCACCTGGATGGCCGGGACTTGTCGGTTGAGACGCGCTCCGCGCTTTTGCCCGGCCATGACGAGCGGAGAGCGAGGCGGCACCGCCGCTCGGCCTTCACCCGCTTCCTGATGACGTTACCGGCCGCAGCCGTCTCGTTCTTCTTCTCCTCCGCACCGGCCATCGCCGATCTCAAGATCTGCAACCGCATGTCCTACGTCGTGGAGGCCGCGATCGGCATCGACGACAAAGCCGCGACAGCGACGCGCGGCTGGTTCAGAATCGATCCCGCCACCTGCCGCGTGGTGGTGCAGGGCACGCTGACCGCCGACCGCATCCTGCTCAACGCCCGCGCCCTCGGCGTTTACGGCACCTCGCCCATCCCGCAGAACGGCCGCGACATGCTCTGCGTGGCGCAGGACAATTTCGTCATCGCCGCGGCGCGGCAATGCCGCAGCGGTCAGACCCAGGCCGCCTTCACGCAAGTGACGCCGACGCGGGGCGACGACGACAATTTCGTCGCCTATCTCGCCGAGGATTCCGAATATGACGACGAGCAGGCACGGCTCGCCGGCATCCAGCGGCTCTTGGTGATCGCGGGCTATGACGCCGCGCCGATCGACGGTGTCGACGGGCCGAAGACGCAAGGAGCACTTGCCGCGTTCCTGAAGAGCCGCGGGCTTTCGTCCGACATCGTGTCATCGCCGAACTTCTTCAAGACCATGGTGGATGCGGTGCAGACGCCCTCGGCAAGCGGTCTGACCTGGTGCAATGACACGCCCCACAAGGTGATGGCGGCGGTCGCCACCGATGACGGCAAGTCCGTGACGAGCCGTGGCTGGTATCGCATCGATCCCGGCAAATGCCTGCATCCCGACGTGACCGGCCAGCCGAAGCAGCTCTTCAGCTTCGCCGAGGCCGTCGATGGCGACAACCGTACCATCAAGCTGAAGGACCGCCCGCTCAACTGGGGCGGCGACAGGCAGCTCTGCACGCGCGACAGCAAGTTCGAAACCCACGAGCAGAACGATTGTCCCGCACGCGGCTTTGCTGCCACGGGCTTTGCTGCGGTCGACATGTCGAGCGGCGGCAAGACGCTGCGCTTTGCGATGCCGTGATGGCTGAAGCCATGATCGCTGCTGCAATGATCGGAACGCTGGCGCCACAAACACCGCCGTCGTCCCGGCGAAGGCCGGGACCCATAGCCACAGGATTTGGTTGTGATGCGAGATGGTGGTTGTCAGTCTTCGCCAAACCACTCCCTGGGGTTATGGGTCCCGGCCTTCGCCGCGACGACGATTGAGGGCGGGGCCACCGCCTCAATAGACGGATAGAGTATTGTGATGAACCAACCCCGCACCTTCGCGCACGTCGACACCTGGGTGTTCGATCTCGACAACACGCTCTATCCGCATCACGTCAACCTATGGCAGCAGGTCGACGCGCGGATTGGGGAGTTCGTGTGCAATTGGCTGAACGTAACGCCCGAGGAAGCGCGCAAAATCCAGAAGGACTATTACCTGCGCTTCGGCACGACCATGCGCGGCATGATGACCCTGCATGGCGTGCGCGCCGACGACTATCTCGCCTATGTCCACAAGATCGACCATTCGCCGCTGGAGCCGAACCCGGCGCTCGGCGAAGCCATCGCGAAGCTGCCGGGACGCAAGCTGATCCTGACCAACGGCTCGGTCGACCACGTCGACGCGGTGCTGGCGCGGCTTGGCCTGGTCTCGCATTTCGACGGCGTGTTCGACATCATCGCCGCCGAGTTCGAACCGAAGCCGGCGCCGCAGACCTACCGGAAATTTCTCGCAGACCATGCCGTCGATCCGACCCGCAGCGCGATGTTCGAGGACCTCGCGCGCAACCTCACCGTCCCGCACACGCTCGGCATGACCACCGTTCTGGTGGTGCCCGACGGCACGCAGGAGGTGGTGCGCGAAGACTGGGAACTGGAGGGCCGGGACGCCGCCCATGTCGACCACGTCACCGACGACCTGACGGGGTTTTTGGCGAGGCTGTCGCGGTGACGCCGTAGCGGAGATGAAGCCCCAATGAGGCGTCATACCCCGCGAAGGCGGGGTATCCAGTAGTCACTGCTGTCTCGATTCATCACGACCGCCGCGGCGTACTGGATCACCCGCTTTCGCGGGTGATGACGGCGAACCAAGCTTGACTCCTCCCACCCAAATCCCGAAAAAGCCCCCCAATCCATCGCCAGACCCTGCCTTCCCGAGAGGAAATCCCGATGTCCCTCCAAGCCCTCGAATCCACCATCAACAGCGCCTTCGACGCGCGCGACGGCATCTCGACCTCGACCAAGGGCGAGGTCCGCGAGGCCGTGGATCAGGCGCTGGAGATCCTGGACAAGGGCGAGGCGCGCGTCGCCGAGCGCGGGACCGACGGCAAGTGGAAGGTCAATCAGTGGCTGAAGAAGGCGGTGCTGCTCTCCTTCCGCCTCAACGACATGGGCGTCATTCCCGGCGGCCCGGGCAAGGCGACCTGGTGGGACAAGGTGCCCTCGAAGTTCGAAGGCTGGGGCGAGAACCGCTTTCGCGATGCCGGCTTTCGCGCGGTGCCGGGCGCGGTGGTGCGCCGCTCGGCCTTCATCGCCAAGAACGTCGTGCTGATGCCCTCCTTCGTCAATCTCGGCGCCTTCGTCGATGAGAGCACCATGGTCGACACCTGGGCCACCGTCGGCTCCTGCGCGCAGATCGGCAAGCGCGTCCACATCTCCGGCGGCGCCGGCATCGGCGGCGTGCTCGAGCCGCTGCAGGCCGAGCCTGTCATCGTCGAGGACGACTGCTTCATCGGCGCGCGCTCGGAGGTCGCCGAGGGCGTGATCGTGCGCAAGGGCGCGGTGCTGGCGATGGGCGTGTTCCTGGGCGCCTCGACCAAGATCGTCGACCGCGAAACCGGCGAAGTCTTCATTGGCGAAGTGCCTGAGTATTCGGTGGTGGTGCCTGGCGCCCTTCCCGGCAAGCCGATGAAGAACGGCCAGATCGGCCCGAGCACCGCCTGCGCCGTGATCGTCAAGCGCGTCGACGAGCGCACCCGCGCCAAGACCAGCATTAACGAATTGCTGCGGGATTGAGACTCGATCCTCTCCCTCTCCCCGTTCTTACGGGGAGAGTGTTGGGGTGAGGGGCACATCCGCAAAGACGGTGGGTGTTGCCCTCGCGGAGAGTCCCCCTCACCCGGTCGCTTCGCGACCGACCTCTCCCAGCAAGCGGGGCGAGGTGAACTGCGGCGCCAGCCCACTCAATCGAACCCACCATCCCTCCATC
Source organism: Bradyrhizobium sp. ISRA430 (assembly GCF_029909975.1). NCBI lineage: Bacteria > Pseudomonadati > Pseudomonadota > Alphaproteobacteria > Hyphomicrobiales > Nitrobacteraceae > Bradyrhizobium > Bradyrhizobium sp. ISRA430. The sequence continues at coordinate 6,026,947 of NZ_CP094516.1, read as the reverse complement.
GCGCCAATCACCGGGCGGCCTCTAGCCCGCCCGGCAGCATGCATGTTAAGCGGAGCACATGACCGATGCTCTCTCCATTGCCCGCGATCTCATCCGCTGTCCCTCGGTAACCCCGGCCGATGCCGGTGCGCTGGGAGTTCTTGAAAAAGCGCTCACGACGGCCGGCTTCATTTGCCACCGCGTGACCTTCTCGGAGGCAGGCACCGCCGACGTCGACAATCTCTACGCGCGGATCGGCACCGAAGGTCCGCACATTACTTTTGCCGGTCACACCGACGTGGTGCCGCCCGGCGACGAGAGCGCCTGGAGCGTCGGTGCGTTCTCCGGCGAGGTGAAAGACGGCTTCCTGCACGGCCGCGGCGCGGTCGACATGAAGGGCGGGATCGCCTGCTCGGTTGCCGCGGTGCTGGAGCATCTCGCCGCGAACGGCGGCAAGCCGCGCGCGGACGGCCAAGAATCAGGCTCGGGCTCGATCTCGTTCCTGATCACCGGCGACGAGGAAGACGTCTCCATCAACGGCACGATCAAGCTGTTGAAATGGGCCGCCGAGCGCGGCGAAAAATTCGATCATTGCGTGCTCGGCGAACCCTCCAATGTCGAGGTGCTCGGCGACACCATCAAGGTCGGCCGCCGCGGCTCGCAATCCGGCACGCTCTACGTCGACGGCGTGCAGGGCCATGTCGCCTATCCGCACCGCGCGTCCAATCCGGTGCCGGACATCTCGCGGCTGATCGTGGCAATCTCCGACGAGCCGCTCGACCATGGCAGCGCGCAGTTCCAGGCTTCCAATCTCGAATTCACCTCGGTCGACGTCGGGAACAGCGCCTCCAACGTCATCCCCGGCCAGGCCCGCGCCAAGTTCAACATCCGCTACAACGACAACCACACCCAGGCGAGCCTGCGCGAGCTGGTCGAGGCGCGGCTGGCAAAAGCCTGCGGCAACCGCATCCGCGCCCGCATCGTCTGGGAGCCCTCGAACTCCAACGTGTTCGTGACCAAGCCCGGCCCGTTCACCGACCTCGCCGTCGCCGCGATCGAGGAGGTGACGGGGCGCAAGCCCGAGCTATCGACGAGCGGCGGCACGTCGGACGCGCGCTTCATCTCGAGCTACTGCCCGGTGATCGAGTTCGGCCTGGTCGGCCAGACCATGCACCAGGTCGACGAGCGCGTGCCGGTGGTGGATCTGGAGAAGCTGACGAAGGTCTATCGCGGGATACTTGCGCGGTATTTCGCTTAAACTCTGATGCGCCACACGTTCTGCCGTCATCGCCCGACCTGATCGGGCGATCCAGTATTCCAGAGACTGCGACGAATACGGAGAAGCCGCGGCGTACTGGATGCCCCGCCTTCGCGGGGCATGACAGTGGTGGGTGTGGCGAGAGCGCGCCCTCGCGTCAGTAATCCACCCGCACCAGATACAGCCCCTCCGGCGGGGCGACGATGCCGCAGGCGGCGCGGTTGCGGGCTTCGAGGGCGGCGGAGAGATCGTCTGCGGTCCAGCGGCCTTCGCCGACCCAGACCAGCGAGCCGACCATCGAACGAACCTGGCTGTGCAGGAACGAGCGCGCTGAGGTGAGAATCGTTACCTCGCGGCCGTCGCGCAGCACGTCGAGCTGATCGAGCGTCTTCTCCGGCGACTTGGCCTGGCATTCGGTATCGCGAAACGTCGTGAAATCGTGCTTGCCGATCAGGCGCTGGGCTGCCCCATGCATCGCATCGGTGTCGAGCCTGCGCGGCACGCGCCAGGCGTGACCGACATCAAGCGCGAGATTGGCGCGGGTGTTGACGATGCGGTAGCGGTAATGGCGCTTGATCGCCGAGAAGCGCGCCTCAAAACTCTCGGGCACGATCTCAGCATCGAGCACGGCGATCGGATTCGGGCGCAGATGCGCATTCAGCCCGTCGCGAATGCGGTCCGGCGCAAACGGCTTCTCGATGTCGACATGCGCGACCTGCCCGAGCGCGTGCACGCCGGCATCGGTGCGGCCGGCGCCATGCACCCGCACATCCGCGCCGGTCATCGCCTTCACAGCTTTCTCGAGCGCGCCCTGCACCGAGGGCAGCGTCTCCTGCACCTGCCAGCCGCAGAACGGCGCGCCGTCATATTCGATGGTGAGCTTGTAGCGGGGCATCTCAATCCGGGTGGTGTCATCGTCCGCCTTGTGCGGGCGATCCAGTACTCCGCAGCCTATCCGTTCAACCGAGGGGTCTCGGCGTACTGGATACCTCGCCTTCGCGGGGTATGACAGTGTTAGGTGAATCTCGTGCCCGCCTTCAGCGGCACGCCGCGCAAGAAGTCCGCGGCCTGCATCCGCGCCTTGCCTTCGCGCTGCAGCTCGATGATGCGGATGGCGCCCTCGCCGCAGGCGATGGTGAGCTGGTCGTCGAGGACATCGCCCGGCGCGCCCGCGCCCTTCGCCAGTTTGCAGCGCAGGATCTTTACGCGCGCATTCTCGTTCAGCCCGGCGAGCTCGGCCCAGGCGCCGGGAAACGGCGACAGGCCATGGATGTGGCGCAGCACCGCGCGCGCGGGCTTGCTCCAGTCGATGCGTGCCTCGGCCTTGTCGATCTTGGCGGCGTAGGTGACGCCGTCCTCGCTCTGCCTTGAGAGCTGGAGGCCGCCGCGGTCGAGCGCGGCCATCGCGCGCACCGTCAGATCGGCGCCGAGGCGGGCGAGGCGATCGTGCAGATCGGCAGCGGTCATGTTGTCGGTAATTGCAAGACGCTCGGCCATGGCGACATCGCCGGTGTCGAGGCCGACGTCCATCTTCATCACCATGACGCCGGTCTCGGCGTCGCCGGCCATGATCGCACGATTGATCGGCGCCGCCCCGCGCCAGCGCGGCAGCAGCGAGGCATGCAGATTGTAGCAGCCGAGCTTTGGCGCATCGAGGATCGCCTGCGGCAGGATCATGCCGTAGGCGACGACGACGGCCGCGTCCGCGTCGAACGCGCGAAACGCGTCGAGCGCTTCCTGTGTCTTCAGCGTCTTCGGCGTCAGCACGGGCACGCCGAGCTTTCGCGCCGCTTCCTCGACCGGCGTCGGCTGCAATTGCAGGCCGCGCCGCCCGCCCGGCTTCGGCGCGCGGGTATAGACCGCCGCGATCTCGTGGCCATGCGCCACCAGCTCGAGCAGCGTCGGCACGGAAAAATCGGGCGTACCCATGAAGATCAGGCGGAGGGACATGACAAGGACTCGGTACGTTCCCTCCCCCTTGCGGGGGAGGGCTAGGGAGGGGGTGCCACACGGCATGCACGCTCGGCTCGAGAGCGAACTAGTTCTTCGCCCCAGATACACCATTTCCTGGGCCACCCCCTCCCCGCCCCTCCCCCGCAAGGGGGGAGGGAGTGCAGGAAGTACGGGGCAGCACGAAAACTCACTCTCCGGCGCGCTTGGCGGCTTTCTCGAACTTCTTGAACACGCGGTCGCGCTTGAGCTTCGACAGATAGTCGACGAACAGCACGCCGTTGAGATGGTCGATCTCGTGCTGGATGCAGGTGGCGTAGAGCCCCTCGGCGTCCTCCTCGTGCACCTTGCCGTCGAGATCGGTGAAGCGCACGCGCACCTTCGCGGGCCGCTCGACCTCCTCGTAATATTCGGGGATCGAGAGGCAGCCCTCCTCGTAGACCGAGAGCTCCTCGGACGCGGAAAGGATCTCGGGATTGATGAAGACGCGCGGCTCGTGCTTGGTCTCGCCGTTCTCGTCGCGCTTGGCGAGATCCATGGTGATCAGGCGCAGCGGTTGCGCGACCTGGATCGCCGCCAGGCCAATGCCGGGCGCGTCATACATGGTCTCGAACATGTCGTCGGCAAGCTTGCGGATCTCCGGCGTGACCTTCTCGATCGGCTTGGAGACCAGACGCAACTGCTTGTCGGGCAGGATGATGATTTCTCTGAGGGCCATGGCGGCGATTTAAGCCGCGCGCCGGATGCGGTCAATGCGCTGGGAACCCCGTTAACGGTCCGGTAACCATAAAACTTAGGGTCTCGTTAACCATAAAAAATTAGCGGACTGTTAACCGAACGCGTTCCCTCTTCGTTCGCCTCTGTGTGCGAATCGGCTAGAAGGGCTGCATGAACGAGATCATTTTCATGGCTGGCGACTGGCCGGTGCGCACCATCGATGCGTTGATTGGCTTCGGCGCGCTGGTCATCATCCTGCTCGTGGCGATCGCCACCATCATCGCACGCTCTTCCCGGCGCGGCGCGGAACTTGCGATGGCCCAGACCATCCGGGCCGACGAGCTCGAGGAGCGGCTGAGCGAGATGCTGCGAGCCCAGAGCGAGGCCTCGGGCCGGGTCGATGCCATGACCCAGGCGCTCGCCGGCCGCCAGGCCGAGATGGCGCGCGCGGTCAACGAGCGGCTGGATTCGGTGACCCATCGCGTCGGCCAGTCGATGGAGCACTCGACCCGCAACACCATGGAGAGCCTGCGCGCACTGCACGAGCGGCTCGGCATCATCGACAGCGCGCACAAGAACCTCACCGACCTCACCACGCAGGTGACCACCCTGCGCGACGTGCTCGCCAATAAGCAGTCGCGCGGTGCGTTCGGCCAGGCGCGGATGGAAGCGATCGTCCAGGACGGACTGCCGAAGGGCTCCTACGAGTTCCAGTTCACGCTCTCGACCGGAAAGCGGCCGGACTGCGTGGTGTTCCTGCCGGATCAGCGGCCGCTCTGCATCGACGCGAAATTTCCGCTGGAAGCCATGACCGCGCTGCACGATGCGCGCAGCGATGAAGAGCGGCGAATTGCCACGCAGAGGCTGCGCGGCGACGTCATGAAGCATGTCAGCGACATCGCCGAAAAATATCTCGTCACCGGCGAGACCCAGGAGATGGCGCTGATGTTCGTGCCGTCGGAATCGGTCTACGCCGAGATCCATGACGGCTTTGACGACGTGATCCAGAAGGCCTATCGCGCCCGCGTCGTGCTGGTGTCGCCTTCGCTCTTGATGCTGGCGATCCAGGTGATGCAGCAGATCATGAAGGACGCGCGCATGCGCGACGCCGCCGACCAGATCCGCACCGAAGTGATCAAGCTCGGCGACGATCTCGGCCGCCTGCGCGACCGCGTGCTGAAGCTGCAGAAGCATTTTTCCGACGTGAACGAGGACGTGCGGCAGGTGCTGATCTCCGCCGACAAGATCGAAAAGCGCGCCGGAAGAATCGAAGAGCTCGATTTCAGCAAGAGCGACACGCCTGAGGGGCCGCGATTGGTGACAAGCGCGCCCGAGCTGTTCCCGCGCAAGCTCCAGGCGGGGGAGTGATTCTCCTCCCAGGTCCGGTACGCTGTCGCCCCAATTTCGCTGTCGTCGCCCGGCTTGACCGGGCGACCCAGTATTCCAGAGACGGCAGATGGGCGCACGCAGCTACTACGTCTACATTCTCGCCAGCAAGATTGGTGGCACGCTCTACATCGGCGTGACCAACGATCTCATCCGCCGGGTGGCAGAACATAAGCTGAAACTGATTGAGAGCTTCACGAAGGACTACGACGTCGTAAGGCTCGTCTACTTCGAGCAGTTCGATGATCCCGAGAATGCGATCAAGCGGGAGAAGCGGCTGAAGAAGTGGAAGCGCGCGTGGAAAATCGCGCTGATCGAGAAGGACAACCCAGACTGGAACGATCTCTATTCGGGAATAGCGGGTCCCCGATAACTTCGGCCTCTTGAATACTGGGTCGCCCGGTCAAGCCGGGCGACGACACCTCGCTTGTGGCGGCCAGAATCTGCTAACACCTCCCCATGACCGCACCCGACGCGACTTCCGGAACTGCCCCGGCGACCGCCGGCACTGAGGCCTCCGCCGCCTCCTGGCGCGATAGCCTTGCCGTGTACCTGCAACCGCGGGTGCTGATCGTGCTATTTCTCGGCTTTTCCTCCGGGCTGCCGCTGGCGCTATCGGGATCGACGCTTTTGGTGTGGATGCGGGAATCCGGGGTCGATCTCGGGACCATCGGGCTGTTCGCGCTGGTCGGCACGCCCTACACGCTGAAGTTCCTGTGGGCGCCGCTGGTGGATGCGCTGCATGTGCCGCTATTCACGCGCGCCTTCGGCCGCCGGCGCGGCTGGCTCTTGTTCTCGCAGCTTCTGCTGATCGTCTCGATCCTGCTGCTGGCGCTGACCGATCCGGCGCGCTCGCCATTCTTCGTCGCGGTCGGCGCGCTGCTCGTCGCGACGACATCGTCGACGCAGGACATCGTGGTCGACGCTTTTCGCGTGGAGAGCCTGCCTGAAAGCGAGCAGGCCGCCGGCATGGCGTCCTATGTCGCAGCCTACCGCATCGGCATGCTGGTCTCGACAGCCGGCGCGCTGTTCATCGTCTCCGGCTTCGAGGGCACCGGCATTGCGAGGTCGTCCGCCTGGATGTGGGGCTATGTGGTGATGGCGGCGATGGTGCTGATCGGCACGATCACGGCGCTTATCGCGACCGAGCCCGAGCAATCGGTGCGGGCCGAAGCCGCGACGCAAGCCGAAACCGCGATCGCGCGCGTGCTGCATGCCGCGATCGGCGCCTTCTCGGAATTCCTGTCGCGCAAGGATGCGCTCGCCGCGCTCGCCTTCGTTGTACTGTTCAAATTCACCGACGCATTCTCAGGCACCATGACGGCGCCGTTCGTGATCGATCTCGGCTTTTCCCGCAACGACTATGCGGCGATCGTGAAGGGTGTCGGCCTTGCTGCAACGCTGATCGGCGGCTTCGCCGGCGGTTTCGTCGCGCGGCGCTATTCGCTGGCGACGAGCTTGTGGATCGGCGGCGTGGTGCAGGCGATCGCGAACCTGTCCTTCTCCTGGCTCGCGCTGGTCGGCACCAACCAATGGGCGCTCGCATTTGCCATCACCTGCGAGAATTTCACCAGCGCTATCGGCACCGTGATCTTCGTCGCCTACCTCTCGGCGCTGTGCCAGAATCCGCTGCACACCGCGACACAATATGCACTGCTCACCGCGCTCGCCGCCGTAGGACGCACATATCTGTCTTCGGGCGCAGGGTTCGTCGCGAAGCTGACGGGCTGGCCGCTGTTCTTCATGATCTGCGTCGTGGTCGCGGTGCCCAGCCTGATCCTGCTCGCGTACTTGCAGAAGCGCAGGCATTTCGAGACGCTGGGGCCGGTGCGGGTTTGATCACCGCTCGCTGTCATGCGCCGCGGAAGGGGGGCATCCAGTATTCCAGAGACAGTAGTGATTGACCGAGAGGCCGCGGCGTACTGGATCGCCCGGTCGAGCCGGGCGATGACACTGAAGTCGTGGAGAGGTCCTTGCCTCCCTACTGCTTCTTGATCAGGCTCCACTTCGTGATCACGGCCTCGCTCATCTGGCCGGCATCGCTGGCGCAGGCGATCTCGTCGACCTTGACCGAGATCTCCTTGCCGACGAGCGATTTCAACTGCGTGGCCTGCGCGTCGCTCGAGGTGACGAGTTGGAAGGTCTCGGGTCCCGTCTCGAGATTGCACAGACCACTCGGCGGCGGCAGGCGGCGCGGCTCGGACGTGATCAGGTAGGTCGCAACCCTCTTGCCGCCGTTCTTGACGTCGCGCACGCGCATGGCGTTCAGCTCGCCAGAGAGCACGTCGCCGGTGTTGATCGGCTTGCCGGGCTTCGGCGGCGGAGGCGGTGCCTCGTCGCCGGGCTGCGCGGCGACGGCGGGTGTCACCAGCGTCATCATCGTCGCGACCAAGGCCAGCCGTTTGGCGAATCGTTTCGTCATGTCGTCCGTTCCGTAACTTCCGTGGGATTGCTAGAACAGGGTGCGCTGCCGCATCGCGGCCGATAGCGTACCTTCATCGAGATAATCAAGCTCGCCGCCGACCGGCACGCCATGGGCGAGCCGCGTCACCTTGACGTTGGCGTCCTGGAGCAGGTCGGTGATGTAATGCGCGGTGGTCTGGCCGTCGACCGTCGCGTTCAGGGCAAGGATGATTTCGTGCACCTGCGCATCATGCGCGCGGGCGACCAGCGCATCAATGGTGAGATCCTGCGGGCCGACGCCGTCGAGCGGCGACAATGTCGCGCCAAGCACATGATAGCGGCCCTGCGTCGCGTTGGCCCGTTCCAGCGCCCAGAGATCGGCGACGTCGGCGACGACGACGATGATTGAGGGATCGCGCCGCGGATCGGTGCAGACCGTGCAGGGATTTTGGGTGTCGATATTGCCGCAGGTCTTGCAGACCTGGACCTTGTCGAGCGCGACCTGCAAGGCGCCCGACAGCGGCATCATCAGCGCCTCGCGCTTCTTGATCAGATGCAGCGCCGCGCGCCGCGCCGAGCGCGGACCGAGGCCCGGCAGCCGCGCGAGAAGCTGGACCAGCCGCTCGATCTCGGGACCTGCAACTGCGCCCATGTTTATTGGCCGAACAGCCCCGGCGGCAGGCCGAGCCCGCCGGTGAGCGACTGCATCTTTTCCTGCATCGCCGTCTCCGCCTTGCGGCGCGCATCGCTGAATGCGGTGACGAGCAAGTCCTCGAGCACCTCGCGCTCTTCCGGCTTCATCAGCGAGGGATCGATCCTGACGCCCTTCACGTCCATCTTCGCGGTCATGCGCACCGCAACCAGGCCGCCACCGGAGATGCCCTCGACCTCGACATTGCCGAGTTGCTCCTGCATCTCCTGCATCTTGGATTGGAGCTGCGCCGCCTGCTTCATCATGCCGAGAAAATCAGCCATCGGTTATGTCCTTGGAAAGCTGGCTCAGAGATCGTCGCTGTCGGAACCGTCGACCGGATCATCACTGCCATAGTCCGAGTTAATATTGGATTCCGGCGCCTCGGGGGCAAGCCTGCGAACCTCGACGACCTTCGCACCGGGAAAGCGCGACAGCACCTCCTGCACGCGCGGATCGGCCTCGGCGGTACGCGCATGCTCCTGCTTGGCGGCCTGGTTGACCGAACGCAGCGTCGGCTGGCCCTGCTCGTTCGAGACGATCACTGTCCAGCGGCGGCCGGTCCAGAGCTCGAACTTGCGCGCAAGCTCGGTGATTGTCGTCTTGGAGGCGTTGGGTTCGAGCGCAACCTCCAGCCGCCCCTCCTCGAAACGGACGAGGCGCATATCGCCTTCAAGCGCGCCCTTGGTCATGAGATCGCGCTTCTGCCCGGCGAGCGCGACGAGCTGGGTGAAGCTCGTGATGCGCAGCGCGGGCGCGGCGCCCTGCGGATCGGGCGCGGGAGCCGCCATCTGCGGCCGGGCACCGCCGCCGAACGATGACGGCGGCGAGGTCGGCATGCGGACCGGAGCAGCGGAGGCCACCGGCGCTGCCGGCGCACTGCGCGTCGCGCTTCCGCCGCCGGCGCCTAGCGATCCGCCGCCATTCTGCTCCAGCATCTTGATCGCTTCGTCCGGGGTCGGCAGGTCCGCGACATAGGCGATGCGCACCAGCACCATCTCTGCGGCGGCCGCAGGCCGGGTCGCGGCCTGCACCTCGGTGATGCCTTTGAGCAGCATCTGCCACATCCGCGACAGCACCCGCATCGAGATCTTCGCGGCGAAATCGCGCGCGCACAACCGCTCGGTCTCGCCATAGGCGACGTTATCGGCGGTCGCCGGCACGATCTTCACCCGGGTGACGAAGTTGACGAATTCGGCGAGTTCCGAGAGCACGACGATCGGATCGGCACCGGTGTCGTACTGGTCGCGGAACTCCTTGAAGGCGGCCGCGATGTCGCCGCGCACCAGCGAATCGAAGAGGTCGATGACACGGGTGCGGTCGGCGAGCCCCAGCATCTGCCTGACGGCATCGGCCTTCACCTGGCCCGCCGCATGCGCGATCGCCTGATCAAGCAGCGACAAGGAATCGCGCACGGAACCTTCCGCCGCGCGCGCGATGATGCCGAGCGCCTCCGGCTCGATCTCGACGCTCTCTTTCGCCGCGATGTTGGCGAGGTGCTTCATCAGCACGTCGGCCTCAACCCGGCGCAGGTCGAAACGCTGGCAGCGCGACAGCACGGTCACCGGAACCTTGCGGATCTCGGTGGTCGCGAACACGAACTTGGCGTGCTCCGGCGGCTCTTCCAGCGTCTTCAGGAACGCGTTGAACGCCGCCGTCGACAGCATGTGGACTTCGTCGATAATGTAGACCTTGTAGCGGGCGCTGGCCGGCGCATAGCGCACGCTGTCATTGATTTGGCGGACGTCGTCGACGCCGGTGTGCGAGGCGGCGTCCATCTCCAGCACGTCCATGTGCCGGCTTTCCATGATCGCCTGGCAATGCACGCCCAGCGTCGGCATATGGATGGTCGGGCCCTTCACCGAGCCGTCCGGCATCTCGTAGTTGAGCGCACGGGCGAGGATGCGCGCGGTGGTGGTCTTGCCGACGCCGCGGACGCCGGTGAGGATCCAGGCCTGCGGGATGTGGCCGGTTTCGAACGCGTTGGAGACGGTACGGACCACCGCCTCCTGGCCGATCAGGTCCTCGAAGCTGGAGGGGCGGTATTTGCGCGCCAGCACCCGGTAAGGCGCGGCGCTGTCGTTATTGGGAGGGGCGCCAGCATCGGTCATCGGTCGATCCGCAATGAAATGTCTCTCGGCTGGCTTTTGCGGAAAGGAGCGCGCGGGCGGCTATTGCCGCCAGCGCAATTCGCTCGAAAAAACAGGTAGGAGACTGACGAGCGACCCGATCCAGACCTCGTTAGGGCTGCTTCCTTCCGGACCTGACCCGGTTGGCGAGTGGCTCGTCCACCGCCAATCTCCCGGTCCCTATTTGGAGCTAAAAGGCTCGGAAAGCAAGCGGGGTATCGCCTGATAAGGGCTTTGGCCTTTCGCCTTGCCCAGCATCCGGGCAATTCCCGGTCTGCCCAGCCGATAGGTTGTGCGTGTGCGACGGCGTCGTGGTCGAGAAAGTCCGTCGCGGCAGGTGATTGACGCGCCGCGCGGGATCGCGACGCGCGCGTTCCTCAGCTATTTCCACCGCACCGGCGCGCTGCGGCCGGGCACAACGGCATCGTGATGCCCGACATTAATCGCGTCTATCTCGTCACCGGCGCCGCCAGCGCCATCGGCACGCCTCCGGACGAGTTCCGCCGCGCGATGGACGAATCCGCGCTGACCTTCACGCGGCCGGTCGATGCCGCGCTGTCACTGCCGCGCCGCTCGGCGCTGGAAGCATTGGTGCGCCTCACCGCGGTCGAGCTCGCCAAGGACGGCATCACCGTCAACGCGGTTGCGCCCGGCCTCATCGTCAAGGACAAGCCGAGCGAGAGCAGACTTTCGCCCGAGCAGATCGCAGCGACGGAAGCGCTGATCCCGATGCGCCATCGCGGACGCCCGGACGAAGTGGCCGAGATCATCGCCTTCCTGGCCTCACCGAAAGCGGTCGCGATCGAGATGGCGCTGCTCGATATCGTCGGGAAATCGTCCGGGCTTTCGGTTGCCGACCTGCTCGGCGGCCGCGTGCGTGATACGATTCCCCTCTCGCTCTCGATCGCCGATCTGGATTTCGCCGCCGATCTGGTGGAGGCGTAAAGGCGTGTCGGCATAGCGGCCGGAGTTGCCGCAAACTCAATCGTCGTCCTGGGCAGGCGTAAGCGCAGACCCCGAGAAGTCGTTGCGACGGCTGGTGGCCGCCAGCGTGCTCGACAACTCAATCCTGTGGTTATCGCGACGCGCGCAAGCGCTCGCGCGGGGGTCCCGGATCGGCGCTTCGCTACGGGACAGCGCTACGCTTGCCCGCGACGATGATTGAGTATGCGGGCTGCGCAGAGCGCGATCCTTCCCCTATCGGAAGCGGTATCGTATGGTCGGGACCAACCAATCAGAGGCCTTGCCTCTCCGCCCGCTTCCGTCGGGCCATCCGGAAACCCTTCATGCCCGAACCCGCCTGGTCGCTGCACTCCCGCTTGAAAGAGGACACCATCGATATCGGCGATCTGCCGCTGTCGAAGGTGCTCGTCATCAAGGACGCTCATTACCCCTGGCTGCTGCTGGTGCCGCGGCGCGCTGACACGGTCGAGATCATCGATCTCGATGAGGTGCAGCAGGCCCAGCTCATGACGGAGATCTCGCGCGTCTCGCGCGCGCTGAAGGAGATCACCAAATGCGACAAGCTCAATGTCGCAGCGCTGGGCAATCTCGTGCCGCAGCTTCATGTTCACATCATAGCGCGACGAACCGGCGATGCCGCCTGGCCGCGGCCGGTGTGGGGCGTGATGCCGCCCTTGGCACATGACGCCACCGAGGTGCAGAATTTCATCAGCGCGCTTCGCCGCAAGATCTGGTTGGGTTGAAAGAACAAGAAATGTCAGCATTCAGTTCGTTTCCGCTGGGGCAACCGGCCTTCGTCACCAACGTCCTCGATCGTGCCGCGCATCTGCGCCGCGATGATGAAAAGCTGTTTGCGATGGAGCAGAAGCCGTCGTCGCGCGCCTACGTCGTCTACCGCGACTCGCTGCTGGTGAAGCGCGAGGGCGAGCGCGTGCGCGCGCTGCTGTCGATCGACGAGGCGCTGAAATGCGGCGCCAACCCCGGCACGATCTTCTTGGGCCTGCGCGACGGCGCGGCGGTGTTCGGCATGGGCCTGTCGCAGGCCGCGGCCGAGAAGATGGTCGGCCGCGACGACTACACCGTCACCGAGCTGCGCGGCATGGCGATGCAGGGCGCGATCCCGCCCGATGAACTCTCAGCGGTCGCGATGGCGAAATCGATGGTGAGCTGGCACCAGCGCCACGGCTATTGCGCCAATTGCGGCACGCGCAGCGCGATGAAAGAAGGTGGCTGGAAGCGCGATTGCCCTGCTTGCAAGGCGGAGCATTTCCCGCGCACCGATCCGGTGGTGATCATGCTGGTAGCCTCCGGCGACAAATGCCTGCTCGGCCGCCAGAAGCACTTTCCGCCGGGCATGTATTCCTGCCTCGCCGGCTTCGTCGAGGCGGCCGAGACCATCGAGGACGCCGTGCGCCGCGAAATCCTCGAGGAGTCCGGAATCCGCTGCACCGACGTCCAGTACTACATGACCCAGCCCTGGCCCTATCCCTCGTCGCTGATGATCGGCTGCAGCGCGCGGGCGCTCAATGAGGACGTCGTCGTCGACCGGACGGAGCTGGAGGACGCACGCTGGTTCACGCGCGACGAAGCACGCCTGATGCTGGCGCGAACCCATCCCGACGGGCTCGCTGGCCCGCACCCCTTCGCCATCGCGCATCATTTGCTCGGACGCTGGGTGCACGACGCCAGCGGCGACTAGCGGCACGGGTCGATGGCTTCAACAAGAATCGCGCCGCGCATCCTCTGCGTCGGCATTCCCGTGCGCGACCTCAGCTTTCGCGTCGAGGGCGTGCCCAAGCGTGGCAGCAAGGCCAACGCCAACGATCTCACGGAAATCTGCGGCGGCAACGCGCTCAATGCCGCGATTGCGATCGCGCGGCTCGGCGGCCGCGTCGCCTTCGCAGGTCCCATGGGCGATACGCGGGAGACATCCAGCGGCTTCATTCTCGAGCGGATGGCCGTTGAGGGAATCGACGCCAGACACGTCATCCGCATGCCGGGCCTGACCACGCCGGTCTCGGCGATCATGATCGAGCCCTCCGGCGAGCGGACGCTCGTCATCTATCGCGACCCGGCTCTGTGGACGGTGAGACTGCCCGATGCCGATGAGCTGCTCGCCGACTGTCGCGCGATCCTGGTCGAAAGCCGCTGCGCTGCATTCTGCGGCGATCTCTGCACCGAGGCGCACCGGCGCGACATTCCCGTCATCGTCGGCGTCGATCGCGCGATGTCGCTGAGCGACAGCCTGCTCACGGCCGCCTCACATCTCCTGTTCGCGAGCGAGCAAGTGCAGGAGACTGCAGGCGCTGCCGACGACGAGGAGGCACTGCGGATCTTGGCGAAGCTGACGCCGGCCTTCCTGGCCGCCACCCGCGGCCCGCACGGCACGGTCTGGCTGAACGAGGCCGGCGCATTGGAGGAGACACCGGCCTTTCCCGTCCAGGCCGTGGACACGCTCGGCGCCGGCGACATCTTCCATGGTGCCTTCACGCTGCGCCTCGCCGAGGGAGAGGACGTGCGCGAAGCGCTGCGATTTGCCGCGGCTGCGGCCGCGCTGAAATGCACACGCCTCGGCGGCGGCCTGGCCGCCCCGCAACGTATTGAAGTTGAAGAGTTTTTGCGCGCACCGCGGGGACTCGACCCCGGCCCGTCGCCAAGAATATAGGCTTGCTATAGAAGGATTTTCTCTATATCAGGGAAATTGACCCTTGAAATGGAACAAAGTTCTTCAGATGACCGACTTCGCCGTCCCGATCCCCGAGACCAGCCGCCGCCTCGACGCCATCGACCGCAAGATCCTGATGGTGCTCCAGGAAGACGCCTCCTTGTCGGTTGCCGAGATCGGGGACCGGGTTGGGCTGTCCTCGACGCCCTGCTGGAAGCGCATCCAGCGCCTCGAGGCCGACGGCGTGATCCTGAAGCGGGTGGCGCTGGTCGACCAGAACAAGATCGGGCTCGGTATCTCCGTATTCGTCTCGGTCGAGAGTTCCGACCATTCCGACGCCTGGCTGAAGAAGTTCGCCGAGGCTGTCAGCGCCATGCCCGAGGTGATGGAGTTCTACCGGATGGCCGGCGACGTCGACTACATGCTGCGCGTCGTGGTGGCGGACATGCAGAGCTACGACGTCTTCTACAAGAAGCTGATCAGTGCCGTGCCGCTGAAGAACGTCACTTCGCGCTTTGCGATGGAGAAGATCAAGTCGGTCACCGCGCTGCCGATCCCGGCGGTGGTGGCGACGTAAGCGCGCCAGGGCCGGCGAGAGTTCGACCTTTCTTCAACCAGAGATTTACGCGCGGTTAGCTTCGTGACGATATGATCCTCGCTGATGGAGTCGGGGAACGTCGTCAGAAGGACATGGCTGCCCGCATGGCTTCCCGCAGCAGCGTTGCTGCTGGTGAGCTGGGTTGCGGTCGCAGCATTTTCGTTGCAGGTGCGACCGGACGCCGAGGTGGTGGCCGTGGCATTCCCGCCATGGTGGAATACCCAGCGGGCGTTGCTGGCCGCCGCATCGGCGAATGCCGCGTTCGTGCGAATGACGGCTGTGCCTTCCGTCCTGGTGCTGCGCCCCGACGGCCACGACGGATTGAAAAAGCTGCGCGAGGCGGGGGCCTGGCTGGCCCTCGACCCGCAAGCGATCGATGCCTGTTTCAAAAACAAATCATTGGGGATTGGGGAATGACCTTCGAAGGTGATGAGCTGGCAATCCTGCGCGAAACGGCGAGCAAGATATTGTTCGCGGTACTCTGGTTGCATGTCCCGATCGCCGTCGTCGTCGGCCTGACGCTCGGGACCGGCTGGCTCATGCCGGCAGCGTTTATGGCCGCGATGGCGCTGGCGTCGACCGCGTCATGGTATCTCGCGGGGAACGAGGCTTCGACCCGCATGATCGTTGCCGTCGCCCTGATGGCCGGCGTGTCGATGCTGGTCTTCCAGTTCGAAGGTCATGCGTGGCAGGTCGACATGCACATGTATTTCTTCGCGGCGCTCGCATGTCTCGTCGCCTATTGCGACTATCGGCCGATCGTCGCAGGCACGGTCGCCGTTGCATTGCACCATCTGACGCTGAACTTCTTTTTGCCCGCGGCCATCTACCCGGGCGGCGCCGATTTCGGCCGGGTCGTCCTCCATGCCGTGATTCTCGTGATCGAGGCCGGCATCCTGATCTGGCTCGCGCACACGCTCACGCAACTGTTCGAGATGGCAGCACGGAAGACAGCGGAAGCTACAGCCGCAAGCGCTGCCGAGGCCCGCGCCAACGCCGAGCGAAATGAGGCTGAACAGGCCAAGCGAAACCGGGACGAAGGCAGGCGCAAACTCGCAGCCGGCTTCGAGCAGAGGATCAGCGACGTCGTCGAGGCGGTTGCGCTGGCAGCAAGCGAGATGCGGCAACTCTCGGCGTCCATGAACGGCAGCAATGCCGAAGCAATCCAGCAGACGACTGCGGCAACCGCGGCCTCGACGCAAGCCTCGGCAAATGTGGACACCGTTGCAGCAGCGACAGAAGAGCTCACGGCTTCGATCAACAGCATCGCCGAGCAAGTGACGCGCTCCGCCCAGATTGCGGCCAAGGCAGCCGACGAAGCCCGTCGCACGAACACCGTCGTGGAAATGCTTGCTGCCGGCACGCAGAAGATCGGGGAGGTCGTGACGCTGATCCAGAGCATCGCGAGCCAGACCAACCTCCTGGCCTTGAATGCGACCATCGAGGCGGCCCGCGCCGGCGAACACGGCCGCGGGTTTGCAGTCGTCGCGAGCGAGGTCAAGGCCCTGGCCAATCAAACGGCAAAGGCGACCGAGGAAATTTCGGCGCAGATCCAGGAGATTCAGGCCGCGACCGGCGAGGCCGTCAGCGCGATCTCGGCGATCGGCGGCACGATCGCCGAGATCGATCGGATCTCCGGCGAGATTGCAGCCGCTGTAGATCAGCAGGGCGGCGCGACGCGTGAGATCGCCGGAAACCTGCAACAGGCGGCCGACCGTACAAGGGACGTCAACAAGAACATCATCAGCGTCAGCCACGCCTCCGAAGAGGCAAGCCAGGCGACCGCGCGGCTGCTCGATGCCGCGAATGGCCTTTCGTCGCAGTCCGATCGCCTGAAATCCGAGGTCGCCGCTTTTCTCGGCTCGCTCCAGGCGGCCTGAGCCGCCCTCGCAACGCATCAACGGCGGCGTTCCGGTGATCGGTTCGCCGCTATCGCAGCCGCCTCAGATCTTCTGATTGTACTCGCCGACCTCGGGATGGGTGCGCAGCACGCTATCGACCATCTCGAACATGTCGCGCATGCGCTGCTCGGAGACCGGGCTCTCGACGACGACCACGAGCTCGGGCTTGTTCGAGGAGGCGCGCACCAGGCCCCAGCTTCCGTCTTGCACCGTGACGCGAACGCCGTTGACGGTGACGAGATCGCGGATCGATTGTCCCCCGATCTTCTCGCCCTTCTTCTGCAGCGCCTCGAAATGCTTCACCACGGCGTCGATGACGCCGTATTTGACCTCGTCGGCGCAGTGCGGCGACATCGTCGGCGACGACCACGTCTTCGGCAGCGCGTTCTTCAGATCGGCCATCGACTTGCCGGGCGCGCGGTCGAGCATGTCGCAGATCGCAAGTGCCGAGACGAGGCCATCGTCATAGCCGCGGCCAAACGGCTTGTTGAAGAAGAAGTGGCCGGACTTCTCGAAGCCGGCGAGCGCGCCCATCTCGTTAGTGTGGCGCTTCATGTAGGAATGGCCCGTCTTCCAATAGGCTGCCTTCGCGCCCTGCTTCTGCAGCACCGGATCGGTGATGAAGAGGCCGGTGGACTTCACGTCGACGACGAATTGCGCGTCCTTGTGGATCGCCGACATGTCGCGCGCCAACATCACGCCGACCTTGTCGGCAAAGATCTCCTCGCCGGTGTTGTCGACCACGCCGCAGCGGTCGCCGTCGCCGTCGAAGCCGAGGCCGACGTCGGCCTTGTGATGCAGCACCGCATCGCGGATCGCGTGCAGCATCTCGAGATCTTCCGGGTTCGGATTGTATTTCGGGAAGGTGTGGTCGAGCTCGGTGTCGAGCGGGATCACCTCGCAACCGATCGCTTCCAGCACCTGCGGCGCGAACGCGCCGGCGGTGCCGTTGCCGCAGGCCGCGATCACCTTGAGCTTGCGCTTCAGCTTCGGACGGTTGGTGAGATCGGCGATGTAGCGCGCCGGATAGTTTTCGTGGAACTGGTAGGAGCCGCCGGCCTTGTTGTTGAATTCGGCATTGAGCACGATCTGCTTCAGCCGCGTCATCTCGTCGGGGCCGAAGGTCAGCGGACGGTTGGCGCCCATCTTGACTCCGGTCCAGCCATTGTCGTTGTGGGAAGCCGTGACCATCGTGACGCAGGGCACGTCGAGGTCGAACTGCGCGAAATAGGCCATCGGCGTCACCGCGAGCCCGATGTCGTGCACCTTGCACCCCGCAGCCATCAGGCCCGAGATCAGCGCATATTTGATCGAGGCGGAATAGCCGCGGAAGTCGTGACCGGTGACGATTTCCTGGCTGACGCCGAGTTCGGCGATCAGCGCGCCCAGCCCCATGCCGAGCGCCTGCACCCCCATCAGGTTGATTTCCTTGTTGAACAGCCAGCGGGCGTCGTATTCGCGGAAGCCCGTGGCCTTCACCATCGGCTCGGATTCGAAGGCGTAGGTATTGGGCAACAATACGGACTTCGGCTTGGGAAACATTGAGCGGGTCTCGTGGAACGGGGCAGGAAAATCGCTGCAGCCTTAGCGAATGCCGGGCCGCAGCGAAAGGCGGGATTGCCAGCTTATGGCTTATAATTGCGGCAGTTTGGTAACGCGCAAAAAGGTTACCCGGGGTCGATTCTGGCTGCTAGGCGCTCCGACACCGTCGAGCAACAAGTCGACATCGCTGACTGGACTTGTACGTCCCCGCGCTACGGCAGGCGTTCAAGCCCGCTTACTGCTCCAGCACCATCTGTCCGTTGGCGTATTCGAAGCGCTTGAGGCGGGACAGGAAGGAGAGCCCGAGCAGGTTTTCGGACAACGCCTCGTCCGGCAGCACCATGGCATCGACGTCGCGCACGATGAGGCCGCCGACTTCGAGCATGGCGATGCGGGTACGCGCGGCCTTGATGGTCCCGTTGGCAGTAGAGACGGTCGCGTTGTAGTCGCTGCGTGAAGGCCGCAGACCGAAGCGGGCGGCCGAAGTCTCGTTCAGCGCCACCACGGAGGCGCCGGTATCGACCATGAAGCCGATACGCTGTCCGTCGATCCGCCCTTCGGTCTGGAAATGGCCGCGCGCGTCGCGGGGGATGGTGAGGCTGCGACTACTGGCCGGCGGGGTGGCTGCAAGGGCAACCGTCGTGCGCGGCGCGGATGTCGCGGACGCGGAGCTCATCTTGTCCGCCATCTGCGCCATGAAGGTGCCCAGGCCGATCATGATGGCCGCGAAGATCATAATGTTACGCATGACACCACTCGGAACCGAAAGCTCGATTTCACCACGCAAGGCGCCGGCCCGCGAGCAAGGGCGCGGCCGGAACGGTGCCATTTTGGCGAAAAGGGTGACGGAAGCGTTAATGCGAGCTTGCGAATGTGCGGAGCGGACCCATGATGCCGACAAATGGCGGCCTTGCCCGTGAGCAGGCCGGAAGCAACGCTGTCGATTCTCGACTTGTCAGGCGGCTTTCGCGACGGGACTCGACATCGTGACACGCAGCACATAATAAACCGCGCCCGCGATCGCCACACCGAAGAACCATCCATAGACCGCCCACCAGGACGGCAGGATGGACGTGAAGTTCGGCAAGATGGACGAGAACAGCGCACCGATCGCGGCGGCGATGAACGCGCTGACGTTCCAGCCGTTCTGGAAATGGTATTCGCCATTTTCCTGATACAGGGCCGGCACGTTCACCCTGCCCTTCGCGATGAGATAATAGTCGACCATCATGACGCCGAAGATCGGTCCCATCGTCGCGCCGATCCCCCCGACGAATGAAGCGGCGCTCCCTTCCCAAGGCGCGAAGGGATAAAGCAGTAGCGCAATCAGAGCCGCGATATAGCCGCCTTTCTTGAAATCGATGTACTTGGGGAAAACGTTCGAGAAATCGAACGCCGGCGAGACGAAATTTGCGACGACATTGATGCCGAGTGTTGCCACCGCGAACGTGATCGCCGCGAGCAGTGCCAGGGACCAGCTATCGAATTTCGCCGAGATCTGGTCGGGATGCAGCAGCACCTCCTGATAAACGTGGAAAGCCGCAATCGTGGTCACGCCCGCGACCAGCGAGAACAGGATCAAGTTGACGGGCAGACCCCAGATATTGCCCTTGCGCAACGCGGCGGCATCCGGCGCGTAGCGAGAGAAGTCGCAGAAATTGAGGTAGAGCGCGGCGAAGTAGGTGATCCAGGTCGCAGCAACAGCGAATAGCGCGGCTGGAGAGCCGGGCACGCCGGGTACGCCGGCATCCTTGGTCTTCTCCAACAGCACGTCGTGCGGGATCGGCGAGATCACCGAGATGCCGCCGGCCTTGACGCAAAGATAGATCGCAAGGATCAGCATCATCAACCAAACGGCAGGTCCGGCCCAATCCTGAAAGCGGCGCACGGTCTCCATCCCGTGCTGAATGATCAAAAGCTGCAACGCCCAAACCACGACGAAGCAGATGACCTCGAGACCGGAATGTCCGAGCACATGGCTGGATTCGTGGAACGACTTGAAGGCATCCATGCGCGTCAGCAGCGCGACGATCGCATTCGAGGCGGCCGAAGTCTGCGCGCCATACCAGAAGCACGCGACGATCGCCCGCACCAGAGCGGGGAGGTTCGCGCCCCATACACCGAAGGAGGCGCGCGCCAGAACCGGATAGGGCACGCCGGTTCGGACGCCGGCATTGCCGATCAAGCTCATCAGGAAAAAGATGACGAGCGAACCTAGTCCGATCGCCAGGATGAAGTTGATGAATGTGCCGCAGAGGAGAAACAGGCTGGCGGCGAGGTAATAGCCCCAGAGGCTGTGAACGTCCGACGTCCAGACGTTGAAAATGCTGAAGGCGCCCCAATTGCGGACCCGCGCCGGTGCCAGATCTTCGTTGTAGAGCGATGGCGAGGCGTTCTTGATCTCCAAAGCGGCCTCCTGGGTACTGGCGCTTCCGTGATCCGGTCCGCAAATCTAAGCACTCTTTGGAGATCGCCGCTAGCGCCGAGAAGCGGCGCGAAATGATCACGTGCCGCGCGGCTTGGCCCGCCGGGTCGGCAGCGCGCTTGCGGGATCGTCCGGCCAGGGGTGGCGCGGATAGCGCCCGCGCAAGTCCGAGCGCACCGCGCTGTAGCTTCCGCGCCAGAAGCCGGGAAGGTCGCGCGTCACTTGCACCGGGCGCTGCGCCGGCGACAGCAATTCCAGCACCAGCGGCACCTTGCCGGCCGCGATCGAAGGATGCGTGTTGAGCCCGAACAACTCCTGGAGCCGCACCGCGATGGTCGGTCCCTGCTCGGCCTCATAGTCGATCGCGAGCATGGTGCCGGTCGGCGCCTCGAAATGGGTCGGCGCCTCGCGATCGAGTCGCGCACGCAATTCCCAGGGCAGCAGCGCCATCAGTGCATCGGAGAGATCGCCGGCGGACACATCCTTGAGCGCGGTCTTGTCGTAGAGCGCCGGCACCAGCCAGTCGTCGCGCCGCGCTATCAGCCCGTCGTCCGAGACGTCGGGCCAGCTTTCGCCTTCAGCCTTGCGCAGGAACATCACGCGGTCGCGCCATTGCCCGGCCTGTTTCGACCACGGCAGCCGCTCGAGCCCGGCGGCGATCAGCCCGTCGGCAAGGATGCGCGCGGTCGCTTCCGATGGCGAGAGCGCAAGCGGCGCCTCCGAGAGCGTGATCGCATGCAGCGCGCGCTTGCGCCGTGCCCGCAGCGCCATAGCGCTGCGATCGAACGAGATCTCATCAGTGACCTCGACATGCTCGGCGAAATGCCGCTCGATGTCATCCTGTGTGATCGGCGCCGCCAGCAGGATGCGTCCGCTCGCCGCCGTTCCCGTCATTTCCCCGACGGCGATGTAGGGCGCGCGCGCGAGCGAGGAGGTTTGCTCGACCGCGGCGCCGCGGCCGTTGGCGAGGACGAAGCTGCCATTGCCGCGGTTGCGCGCGACCCGGTCGGGAAAGGCATAGGCGAGCATCAGGCCTGTGGAGAGGTCATCCTGCTCCGGCGGGGCCTTCTCTGAACCCGCCACCTGCGAAGCCCAGCGCCGCGCCAGATCGCGGGCACTGGTCGCGCGCGGCGAACGGTCGCGACGGAATTGATCGAGCCTGTGCTCGAGATCGACGCTATCGCCGCCGAGCCCGCGCTCGGTGAGGATGGCGGCGATCTCGGCCGCCGCCTCGCCTGCGCCCGCGCGATGCGAATCCACGATCATGCGCGCGAGCCGCGGCGGCAGCGCCAGCGCGCGCAGGCTCTTGCCTTCCGCGGTGATGCGACCATCGCCATCGAGCGCGTTGAGTTCAGCGAGCAAGCTCCTGGCTTCCTTCCAGGCCGGCTGCGGCGGCGGATCGAGGAACGACAGCGCGGCGGGATCGGCAACGCCCCATTGCGCGAGGTCGAGCACCAGCGACGACAGATCGGCGCTGAGGATTTCCGGCTGGGTGTAGGGCGCAAGCGATGCCGTCTGCGGCTCGTCCCAGAGCCGGTAGCAGACGCCAGGCTCGGTTCGGCCGGCACGGCCGCGACGCTGGTCCACCGCCGCGCGCGAGGCACGCACGGTCTCGAGCCGCGTCAGCCCGATATCCGGCTCGTAACGCGGCACGCGGGCGAGCCCGGAATCGACGACGATGCGCACGCCTTCGATGGTCAACGAGGTCTCCGCGATCGAGGTCGCAAGCACCACCTTGCGCATCCCCTTGGGCGCCGGCGCAATCGCGCGGTCCTGCACGGCGGCGTCGAGCGCGCCAAACAGCGGCACGATCTCGGTGCTGGCATCCTGCACGCGCTCAGCGAGAAAATTCTGCGTGCGGCGGATTTCGGCCGCGCCCGGCAGAAACGCCAGCACGGAGCCGCTGTCTGCACGCAGCGCGGACGCGATCGCATCCGCCATCTGCCGCTCCACCGGCGCATCGGCCTTACGGCCGAGATAGCGCGTCTCGACGGGATAAGCGCGGCCCTCGCTTTCGACGACGGGCGCTTCGCCCAGCAGCCTTGCGACACGTGCACCGTCGAGTGTTGCCGACATCACGAGGATGCGCAAATCCTCGCGCAGGCCGAGTTGCGCGTCGCGCGCCAGGGCGAGGCCCAGATCGGCGTCAAGCGACCGCTCGTGGAATTCATCGAACAGGATGGCGGCCACGCCCGAGAGCTCGGGATCGTCGAGGATCTGGCGGGTGAAGATGCCTTCGGTCACCACCTCGATGCGCGTTGCCCGCGATATCTTCGAGCCGAAGCGGACGCGGTAGCCGACGGTCTCGCCGGCACGCTGGCCGAGCGACTTGGCCATGCGATCGGCGCTGGCGCGCGTAGCGATGCGCCGCGGCTCCAGCACGATGATCTTCTTGTCCCTGGCCCAGGGCGCATCCAGTAGCGCCAGCGGCACCCGCGTCGTCTTGCCGGCCCCCGGCGGCGCCACCAGAACGGCGGCGTTGTGCCGATCCAGCGTGCGCGACAGATCGTCGAGCACGGCGTCGATCGGAAGGGGCGTGTCGAAGCTGCGGGGCAAACTATTTATCCGTCATCGCCCGCGCAGGCGGGCGATCCAGTAAGCTCGGATCCAAGTTGTTACGAAGATCGCGGGTTACTGGATACCCCGCCTTCGCGGGGTATGACAATAAGATGTAGCGTCAGCCCTGCACCGGCGGCCGGCCGACGCTCTCATAGACGAAGCCGGCTGCGGCCATGTCCTCGGGGCGGAAGATGTTGCGCAAGTCGACGACGACGGGCCGCGCCAGGACGCTTCTGAGCCGGTCGAGGTCGAGTCCGCGGAACTGCACCCATTCGGTGACGACGACCAGCGCGTCGGCGCCTTGCGCGCAGGAATAGGCATCCTCGCAATAGGTGATGCTGGGGAGCTCAGTCTTGGCCTGCTCCATGCCGACCGGGTCGAAGGCGCGGACCTTCGCACCCATGTCGAGCAGACCGGTCACCAGCGGAATCGACGGCGCATCGCGCATATCGTCGGTGTCGGGCTTGAAAGTGAGGCCGAGTACGGCGATGGTCTTGCCGCGCAGGGCGCCGCCGAGCGCGTGGCTGACCTTGCGCGCCATCGCGCGCTTGCGGTTCTCGTTGACCGCCAGCACGGACTCCACGATGCGAAGCTGCACGTCGTAGTCCTGCGCGATCTTGATCAGCGCCTTGGTGTCCTTCGGAAAGCAGGAGCCGCCGAAGCCGGGCCCCGCATGCAGGAACTTGGTGCCGATGCGGTTGTCGAGGCCGATGCCGCGGGCCACCTCCTGCACATTGGCGCCGACCTTCTCCGAGAGATCGGCGATCTCGTTGATGAAGGTGATCTTGGTGGCAAGGAACGCGTTCGCCGCGTATTTGATCATCTCCGCGGTGCGGCGTTCCGTGAACATCAGGGGTGCCTGGTTCAGCGACAGCGGCCGGTAGATATCGCCCATCAACTTGCGGCCGCGCTCGTCCGACGTGCCGACGACGACGCGATCGGGGAACTTGAAATCGCGGATCGCCGCGCCCTCACGCAGGAATTCGGGGTTGGAGGCGACCACGACGTCGGCTTGCGGATTGGTCTCGCGGATGATGCGCTCGACCTCGTCGCCGGTGCCGACCGGAACGGTCGATTTCGTCACCACGACGGTGAAGCCCGAGAGCGACTGCGCGATTTCGCGCGCGGCGGCGTAGACGTAGGACAGATCGGCATGACCATCGCCGCGGCGCGAAGGCGTGCCGACCGCGATGAAGACCGCGTCGGCTTCCGCCACCGGCTTGGACAGGTCGGTGGTGAAGCTCAGGCGCTTGGCTTTCACATTGGTTGCGACCAGCTCGTCGAGCCCGGGCTCGTAGATCGGGATCTCGCCGCGGTGGAGCGCTGCGATCTTGCCCTGATCCTTGTCGACGCAGGTAACGTCGTGACCGAAATCCGCAAAGCAGGCCCCGGATACCAATCCCACGTAACCCGTGCCGATCATCGCGATTCGCATAGAAGACCCTGTTTGTCCTGGTTAACGAAACCCCAATTCGGGGCGGTTTAGCATTTTCCCGAGGGGAGGGAAGAGCCCGCGTTCGGAAACCGGCACGCGATTTGTACCGATAAAGAAGTCGGAAACCGCTGAGGCCCCACACTGCCCCGGCCCCGGACAGATCCGGGGCGCCGGCGCCTCGAAAAGGGACACCATGACACTATCAGGCACAATGGTCGCGAGCGGAGACTCCAAGCGCCCGGCCGGCCCGCGCGTCGACTGGGTCGACTACGCCAAGGGCATCTGCATCGTCATGGTGGTGATGATGCATTCCGTGCTGGGGGTCGAGCTCGCCGCTGGCGAGACCGGGTTCATGCATGTGCTGGTGGCCTTCGCAAAGCCGTTCCGGATGCCGGATTTCTTCCTGATTTCGGGCCTGTTCCTTCCCCTCGTGATCGGCCGGGACTGGCGAACCTATCTCGACCGCAAGGTCGTGCATTTCGCTTATTTTTATGTCGTCTGGGTGACAATCCAGTTCGCCTTCAAGGCACCGGCCTTCGCCGCGTCATCGAGCTGGCGCGCCGCCGTCGGCCTGCTCTATCTCGAATCCTTCATCGAGCCGTTCGGCACGCTCTGGTTCATCTACCTGCTGCCGATCTTCTTTGTCGTCACAAAACTGACACGGCGAATCCCGCCGCTCGCGATTTGGCTCATTGCCGCCTCGCTGGAGACGGCGCGCATCGCGACCGGCTGGACCGTGATCGACGAGTTCTGCGCGCGCTTCGTATATTTCTACTCCGGCTATCTGTTCGCCGATTACGTCTTCGCGCTGTCGGACCGCGCGCGGCGGCACCCTGCGATTGCGCTCGCCGCGCTCGCAGCATGGGCGATCATCAACGCAAGCCTCGTCGCGCTCGGCGCGAGCGAATGGAAGATCGTGTCGCTGATGCTGGGCTTTTCCGGCGCCTGTGCGATCATCACGATCGGCACGCTGCTCGCGCGCGCCCACTGGCTGAACTTCTTTCGCTTCTGCGGCGAGCATTCGATCGTGATCTATCTCGCCTTCTTCCTGCCGATGGCCGCGACCCGAACGCTGCTGCTCCGCACGGGCGTCATTCCCGACATCGGCACGGTGTCGCTGATCGTGACCATCTTCGGCGTGATCGGATCGCTCGCGATCTGGCAGGCCGCGCTGCGGCTCAATGCCAAATTCCTGTTCGAGCGGCCCGAGGCGTTCTGGATCGCGCCGAAGAAGGCCGCGGCGGTGTTGCAGGCGGCGGAGTAACGCTCTCTCCACACCGTCATTGCGAGCGCAGCGAAGCAATCCAGAATCCCTCCGCGGAAAGACTCTGGATTGCTTCGCTGCGCTCGCAATGACGGGGTTGAAGCGGCCGAGCGCCGCTGAACTCGGGGACCCATACCCCCAGGGAGAGGTTGTGGCGGGAGACGGCAACCACGAGTCTTCGCCAAACTTCTCCGCGCTGCCCGGCGCTGCGCTTGTCCGGGACGACAGTGAAGTGTGGGAATCAGCCCAAAATTCCCCCATCCAAGGCTGTCAAATGCCGCAAAAATTCATACATTGCGGCCATGCCCAAAACCTCCCCGAAGACCACCGCCAAAGCTGACACCAAGGCTGCTGCGCCCAAGGCAGCCGCCGACACCAAGCCCGCTGCTGCCAAGTCTGCTGCCAAACCGGTCGCGGCCAAGGCCGCCGGAAAGGGCGACCACGTCTTCCTGGTCGACGGTTCCTCCTACATCTTCCGCGCCTACCACGCGCTGCCGCCGCTCAACCGCAAATCCGATGGCTTGCAGGTCAATGCCGTGCTCGGTTTCTGCAACATGCTGTGGAAGCTGCTGCGCGACATGCCCCCCGACAACCGGCCGACCCATCTGGCGATCGTGTTCGACAAGTCGGAGGTCACCTTCCGCAATACGATCTATCCCGACTACAAGGCGCACCGGCCGCCGGCGCCGGACGATCTGATCCCGCAATTCGCGCTGATCCGCGAGGCGGTGCGCGCCTTCGACCTGCCCTGCCTGGAACAGGCCGGCTTCGAGGCCGACGACCTGATCGCCACCTATGTGCGCGAGGCCTGCGAGCGCGGCGCGACCGCAACCATCGTGTCCTCGGACAAGGATCTGATGCAGCTCGTGACCGATTGCGTCACCATGTACGACACCATGAAGGATCGCCGCATCGGCATCCCCGAGGTGGTCGAGAAATTCGGCGTGCCGCCGGAGAAGGTGGTCGAGGTGCAGGCGCTGGCCGGCGACTCCACCGACAACGTGCCGGGCGTGCCCGGCATCGGTGTCAAGACCGCGGCACAACTGATCATCGAATATGGCGACCTCGAGCAGTTGCTGTTCCGCGCCGGCGAGATCAAGCAACCTAAGCGCCGCGAGGCGCTGCTCGAGAATGCGGAGAAAGCGCGGATCTCGCGCCAGCTCGTGCTGCTCGACGACAAGGTGAAGCTGGACGTGCCGCTCGACGACCTCGTCGTCCACGAGCCCGACGCGCGCAAGCTGATCGCCTTCCTGAAGGCGATGGAGTTTTCCACGCTGACGCGACGCGTTGCCGACTATTCGCAGATCGACCCCGCCGATGTAGAGGCCGATCCCGGATACAAGAGCGGTGCCAGCGTGTTCTCGCCGCTGCCGCCTTCGGACGTCGTGCCGGCACCAGGCCCCGGCACAGCGGCGCAAGCTGCACCGGGCGCCAAGGAACGCAATAAAACCGCCGGCAAGGAGGACAAGGCCGCGAGCCTAAAGGGCGCGCCGATCTCGCTCGCGGCCGCGCGCGAGGAGGCGCTGAAAAAGCTCCCGGTCGACCGTAGCAAATACCAGACGATCAAGACGCGCGCCGAGCTCGACGCTTTCGTCGCACGCATTCACGAGGTTGGCCACGTCGCGATCGAAACCAAGGCGAACTCCATCAACCCGATGCAGGCTGATCTCTGTGGCATCGCGCTGGCGCTGGCGCCGAACGATGCCTGCTACGTGCCGCTGGCGCACAAGCAGTCCGGCGGCGGCGCCGGCCTGTTCGATGCCGGCCTCGCACCCGATCAGGTCAAGCATGCCGACGCCATCGACGCGCTGCGGCCGGTGCTGGAATCGATCGGCATCCTCAAGGTCGGCTTCGACGTGAAATTCACCGCTGTCGCGCTGGCACAGCACGGCATCAGCCTGCGCAACTATGACGACGCGCTGCTCATCTCCTACGTGCTCGACGCCGGGCGCGGCTCGCACGCGCTGGCCTCGCTCGCGGAACGCTGGTTCGGCCACGCCATGCTGGCGGAGAACGGCCTGCTCGGCAGCGGCAAGAACAAGCTCACCTTCGACCAGGTCCCGATCGACAAGGCCACACCGCTGTCGGCCGAAACCGCCGATGTGATCCTGCGGGTGTGGCGCGTCTTGAAGCCGCGCCTCATCGCCGAGCACATGACCACGGTCTACGAGATGCTGGAGCGGCCGCTGGTCTCCGTGCTCGCGCGCATGGAGCGGCGCGGCATCGCGATCGACCGTCAGGTGCTGTCACGGCTGTCAGGCGAGTTCGCCCAGACCGCGGCGCGGGTCGAGGCCGAGATCCAGGAGATTGCGGGCGAGCCCGTCAATGTCGGCAGCCCCAAGCAGATCGGCGACATCCTGTTCGGCAAGATGGGATTGCCCGGCGGCAGCAAGACCAAGACCGGCGCGTGGTCGACCACGGCGCAGGTGCTGGACGACCTCGCCGAGCAGGGCTACGACTTCCCCAAGAAGATTCTGGAGTGGCGTCAGGTCTCGAAGCTGAAATCGACCTACACCGACGCGCTGCCGACTTACGTCAATCCGCAGACCCATCGCGTGCACACGACCTACGCGCTGGCGGCGACCACGACGGGCCGGTTGTCGTCCAACGAGCCGAACCTGCAAAACATTCCGGTGCGCACCGAGGATGGCCGCAAGATCCGCCGCGCCTTCATCGCGACGCCCGGCCACAAGCTGGTGTCCGCGGACTATTCACAGATCGAGCTCAGGCTGCTCGCCGAGATCGCCGACATCCCGGTCCTGAAGCAGGCGTTCCGCGACGGGCTCGACATTCACGCCATGACCGCGTCCGAAATGTTCGGCGTGCCGATCAAGGGCATGCCGAGCGAAATCCGCCGCCGCGCCAAGGCGATCAATTTCGGCATCATCTACGGCATCTCGGCGTTCGGCCTCGCCAACCAGCTCGGCATCGCCCGCGAGGAAGCGTCCGCCTACATCAAGAAGTATTTTGAGCGCTTCCCCGGCATCCGCGCCTATATGGACGAGACCAAGGAGTTCTGCCGGAGCTACGGCTATGTCACCACGCTGTTCGGCCGCAAGTGCCACTATCCCGACATCAAGGCGTCGAACGCCTCGGTGCGCGCGTTCAACGAACGCGCTGCGATCAACGCGCGGCTTCAGGGCACCGCCGCCGACATCATCCGCCGCGCCATGAACCGCGTCGAGGACGCGCTGGCCGAGAAGAAGCTGTCGGCGCAGATGCTGCTCCAGGTGCACGACGAGCTGATCTTCGAGGTGCCGGACGCGGAAGTCGAGGCGACGCTTCCGGTGGTGCAGCACGTCATGCAGGACGCACCGTTCCCCGCCGTGCTGCTCTCGGTGCCGCTGCACGTCGATGCACGTGCGGCGACGAACTGGGACGAGGCGCACTGATCTGTCCTCGCCTCTCCCCGCAAGAACGGGGGCAGGGAGCCCGCGAGAGCGCTGCGCCGCGTCCGGACGCGAGAGTCGAATTGTCCTCCGTGCAATTGCGCGATGGCTGCGCGGCGCGGCGCATATTAGAACGGTGCGATCTCCCACACAGGTTCACCCATGCCCCACGCCTCCGCCCTGCTCGGCTTCGCCCTCGTCTGCCTCGGTCTCGTGCTGACGCCGGGGCCGAACATGATCTACCTGATCTCGCGCTCGATCACGCAAGGGCCTGGGGCGGGCATCGTCTCGCTCGGCGGCGTCGCGCTCGGCTTCGTGTTCTACATGCTGTGCGCGGCATTCGGCATCACGGCACTGCTGCTCGCCGTTCCCTTTGCCTATGACGCGCTACGCTTTGCCGGTGCCGGTTATCTGTTGTGGCTGGCCTGGCAGGCGGTGAAGCCGGGCGGCCGCTCGCCGTTCCAGGTCAGGAAGCTCGCCATCGACAGCCCGCGCAAATTGTTCGCGATGGGGTTCGTCACCAACCTGCTCAACCCGAAGATCGCGATGCTCTATCTGGCGCTGCTGCCGCAGTTCATCGATCCCGCCGCCGGCAGCGTGCTGGCACAATCGGTGGTGTTGGGCGCGATCCAGATCGCGATCAGCGTCAGCGTCAACGCCATGATCGCGCTCGCGGCGGGCTCGATCGCGCTGTTCCTGTCGAGCCGACCAAGCTGGATGCTGGTGCAGCGCTGGCTGATGGGCACGGTGCTGGCCGGGCTCGCGGTGCGGATGGCGGTCGAGGCGCGGAAGGTGTGAGCCGCTTCCCTCTCCCCTTGTAAGGGGAGAGGGATTAACGACCTCAATCCAGCTTCGCCTCCATGCCCCGCTGCACGGCCGGGCGCGCCATCAGGGCCTCGTACCAGCGCTTCACGTTGGGAAAATCTGCCAGCTCCACCTTGTGACGCGGGTGGCGCCAGGCCCAGCCGAGGATGGCGAAATCGGCGACCGAGAGGTCGCCCGCAACAAAGTCGCGGCCTTCGAGCCGACGATCCAGCACGCCATAGAGCCGACGCGTCTCCGCCATGAAGCGCTTCAAGCCGTAGGCGCGGTCCTGCTCGTTCTCGAGCGCGATGAAATGGTGCACCTGGCCGGGCATCGGCCCGAAACCGCCCATCTGCCACATCAACCATTCGTAGACAGGGATGCGGCCTGCCAGCGATTTCGGCAGGAATTTTCCGGTCTTCTCGCCGAGATAGAGCAGGATCGCGCCGGACTCGAATATGCTGACGGGCTTGCCGTCGGGACCCTCGGGGTCAACGATCGCGGGGATCTTGTTGTTCGGGCTGAGCTTGAGGAACCCTGGGGCCATCTGCTCACCCTTGGTGATGTTCACCGGGATCACCTTGTAGGGCAGCCCCATTTCCTCCAGCGCGACCGAGATTTTCCGGCCGTTCGGCGTGTTCCAGGTGTGGAGCTCGATGGTCATTCTCTGTTTCCTTCCCCAAGAGACGTGGCCTCACCTACTCCAGAAGGTTGCACTGCTACAACCGGCGTGCCGGAATGGCGGACCGGCCGCTGGCGCGGCCGCTCGCCTGTTGACGGGCGATTTGACGGGCCCGCCCCCTCTGGAATGTCACCGCGGCGGGGGATAAATTCCGCCACTTCCAAAAACGCTCCCGAGGGACCGACGTGTCGAAATCTGCCTCCCGCGCCCGCCTGTTCGAAATCATCCGCCGGCGCTCCTTCGGCCGCGGCGAGGTGACGCTCGCGTCGGGCCGCAAGAGCGATTTCTACTTCAATCTCAAGCCGACCATGCTCGACCCGGAGGGCGCGACGCTGCTCGCCGAGCTGACCTATGAAGCGCTGAAGGACGACCGGCTCGATTTCATCGGCGGCCTCGAGATGGGCGCGGTGCCGCTTGCCGGCGCGCTGGCGCAGATCTCCTGGATCAAGGGGCATCCGATCGCGGCCTTCTTCGTGCGCAAGAAGCCGAAGGAGCACGGCGCCAAGCTGGCGATCGAGGGCCTCGCCAAGGGCGAGACGCTTCAGGGCAAGCGCGTCGTGATCGTCGAGGACGTCACCACGACCGGCGCATCGGCGATGAAGGCGGTGGAATCGGTGCGCGAGGCCGGCGCCGATGTGGTGCTGGTGCTCACCATGGTCGACCGCGAGGAAGGCGCCACCGATACGTTCGGCCAAGCCGGCCTGCCGTTCCGCTCGCTCTACAAGGCTTCGGAGTTCTTGAAGGCCTAACGCGACGAAACATCCTGCGCCGTGATACCGGGGCGTGCCGCCTGCGCTCAAGCTTCGGCGGCTGAGCACCGTTGTGGCTCGGCTAGCCTTTGGCGGAACCGTGACCCGGAAGCAACGATCCGTCGGAAGCTGCGCCAGGCCTTAAAGAGGTCACCGCCTCGTCTTGAAACCGCCCCCGCGCAACTGCTCATTTACCATCCCGGAATATGGTGAATCATGTGCTGAGGCCTCGGTCCCAGCCAGTTCAGTAGCGTCGGGTGGAGCGAGCATTGCGTACAGAGTTGTCCCATGCGCGCCGGCGGCGGCGCACGATGCAGGTAGCCGCCCTCCTTGCAACTCCGATGCTCGCGGCATCGGCCCCGGCTTCGGCTGAGGGCCTGTTCGACTTCTTCTTCGGCGGATTGCAGCGGCAGCGGTCGCAGCAGGCAAGCACCTACACCGATCCCTTCACCGGCCAGCAGAATGCGCCGGTTCAGCAAGATGTCCCGCCGACTCGGACGGCGGCCGTCGGCGGCTCGGGTCCGGCCTTTTGCGTGCGCACCTGCGACGGAAAATACTTTCCGTTGATGCGCGGGCTCGCCTCGCCTGCACAGATGTGTCAGGCCTTCTGTCCCGCCAGCGCGACAAAGGTCTATTTCGGCTCCAGCATCGACGGCGCCTATGCGCAGACCGGCGAGCGTTACGCCGACAGCGAGAACGCGTTCGCCTACCGCAAGGCGCTGCGGTCCGATTGCACGTGCAACGGCCGCGAGCCGGTCGGCCTCGCTCCGGTTGATCTCGCGCTGGACTCGTCGCTGAAAGCCGGCGACGTGATCGCCACCTCCGACGGCCTCGTCGCCTATACCGGTATCCGCGTCGGCAACGACCAGACCGCGGATTTCACGCCGGTCGCGTCCTATCCCGGCCTCACCGCCCAGGTCCGCGCCCGCCTCGGCGAAATGAAGGTCGCCCCGGTGCGCGCGGAGACGGTGTCGACGGATGCACCGGCTGCGGAGATTGTCCGCGAGACCCCGCCTGATGTGTCGGTGCCGCAGACGCAGAAGCCGGCGAAGCGCGCGGGGCTGGAGTAGGACCCAACTGTAACCAAGCCGTCATTGCGAGCAAAGCGAAGCAATCCAGAAATGCTCCCGCGGCGACACTCTGGATTGCTTCGCTTCGCTCGCAATGACGAAGGATGTTTGCGTTACCGCCCGATGATCACCCCGATCACGTTCGGCGCCGCCAGATATTTCTCCTCGATCGCGGCACGCGCGGCGGCGCGGTTTTCCGGCGTCAGCAGGCCGCGCCTCTCAGCCAGAATCATCCAGCAAAAGCCCCACCAGTCGGTCAGCATGCCCTGGTCGTCGACGAGGTCATAGCCCTGCTCGGCCGCGAAGATGCGCGCATGCGCCTCATCCAGCGTGTCGAGGAACAGGTGATCCTCGACCGAAAACAGATCGTCGCTGATATCGTCGACCGTGTAGCCCCAGATCGACTGGCACACCGCGTTGAACTCGCGGTCGAACTGGTCGTCATCGACCGCGTAACGCCGCGCTGCCTGATGCAGGCGCGACAACGAGCGCGCGAAATCGGCGATCCGGGTGAGGGCGAATTGATGGAAGGCAATGGTGGACATGTAGTCCTCGCGAAGTCTGGCAGACCCTAGATATTGTGTCGGCAACGCACCGAATCACAATGATATATCAAAGACTTGCTAAAGTGTTCTTAATTCGTTCCAATGCTTCTACAATGTCGTCCCGGCGAAGGCCGGGACCCATAACCACTGCTTTCAGACGTTTCGGAAATGGGCGCCCAGCAATGAATGCCCCGTATTACGCCTACATTTTAGCGAGCCGACGCTACGGCACACTGTACATCGGCATTTGCCACGACCTTAGCGGTCGGCTTGCGTTGCATCGTTCAGGAAGAGGCTCGAAGTTTGTCAAGAAGTACGGCGTGACGCGACTCGTCTACGTCGAGACATACGCCTCGCCAGCCGAAGCGATCGCACGCGAGAAGGCGTTGAATGAATGGCATCGCGACTGGAAGATTCGTTTGATCGAGGGGGATCATCCCGATTGGCGCGACTTGTCCCATCTTCTCTGACAGCCGTGGTTATGGGTCCCGGCCTTCGCGGGGACGACATCATCTTCGTTACACCAATCACCCTCACCTCACCGCAGACATCAGCCTGTCGCCACATGCGCTCGCGTAAAACTTGCCGCCGCATTGACGCTTGATGGCGGCACAGCGCACGGCTGGCGTTGCGTTTTGCGGGAGCGAGACGGCGCAGCTTAAGGCATCGGCGCTGCGGCCCGGTTTGCCGGCGGCGAAGGCGGCGCTGGACGCGGTGATGCAGACGACGAGCAAGGCTGCAGCGGCGATTTCGATCAGCAGTCTCATGGGGCGCCTCCTCCACACTGATGGCCGAATTTGCGCGCAATCTAGCACCGAATTCAGGTTTCTCCGTGGGCTCCCGGGTTTCCAAACCGGCCCATTCCTTGCATAAAATTACGCCAGCGCAGTGCACGGCCGCGCCGGCAGCGGTTCCGGTGCCGGGGCAGGACGCGTAAGCTTGAGTTCGGTAGTCGACCAGGAAGTGACGGCTTTGCAAGATCCATCGTTCCAGCCCAATTTTCCCGCACCCGGCCAGCCCATCGACGAACTCGCGCTGGCGGAGATCAAGGGCGCGATCCTGGCGAAGCTGCGCCTTGCCGTCGGCAAGGACGCGGGCATGGCGACCAGGCACGACTGGTACCAGGCCGCCGCGCTGGCGTTGCGCGATCGCATCGTGCATCGCTGGCTCACCGCGGAGAAGGCCAGCTACGACGCGGGGCGCAAGCGCGTCTACTATCTCTCGCTCGAGTTCCTGATCGGCCGCCTCTTCACCGACGCGCTGAACAACATGGGACTGCTCAACATCTTCGAGGTCGCGCTCGGCGATCTCGGCGTCTCGCTCCCCGACTTGCGCAAATGCGAACCGGATGCGGCGCTCGGCAATGGCGGCCTCGGCCGGCTCGCCGCCTGCTTCATGGAGAGCATGGCGACGCTGTCGATCCCCGCGATCGGCTATGGCATCCGCTATGACTACGGCCTGTTCCGTCAGATCATCAATCAGGGCTGGCAGCAGGAATATCCGGACGAGTGGCTCAGCTTCGGCAACCCCTGGGAATTGCAGCGGCCGGAAGTGATCTATCACGTCCATTTCGGCGGCGGCGTCGAGCATGTCGACGACAAGGGCCGCGACCGCGCGATCTGGCATCCGGCCGAGACGGTGCAGGCGATCGCCTATGACACGCCGATCGTCGGCTGGCGCGGCCAGCACGTCAATGCGCTGCGCCTGTGGTCGGCGCGCTCGCCCGATCCGCTGAAGCTCGACGTGTTCAATTCCGGCGACTATGTCAGCGCAAGCTCCGAGCAGGCGCGCGCGGAAGCGATCTGCAAATTCCTCTATCCGAACGACGAGAGCCCCGCGGGCCGCGAGCTGCGGTTGCGCCAGGAATATTTCTTCGTCTCCGCGTCGCTCCAGGATCTCGTCAAGCGCCACCTCACCTCCGACGGACAGTTGCGCAGCCTGTCGATGAAGGTCGCGGTGCAGCTCAACGACACCCATCCGAGCCTCGCCGTCACCGAGCTGATGCGCATCCTGGTGGACGAGCACAATTTCCGCTGGGACGAGGCCTGGAAGATCACGGTCGCGACCCTGTCATACACCAACCACACGCTGCTGCCCGAGGCGCTGGAGACCTGGCCGGTCGAGCTGTTCGAGCGCCTGTTGCCGCGACATCTCGAGATCATCTACCGCATCAACGTCCAGCATCTGGCGCTTGCGGAAGCGCGCTGTCCCGGCGACATCGATTTCCGTGCTTCGGTCTCGCTGATCGACGAGAGGAGCGGGCGCCGCGTGCGCATGGGCCAGCTCGCCTTCGTCGGCTCGCACCGCATCAACGGCGTCTCGGCGATGCATTCGGACCTGATGCGCGAGACCGTGTTCCACGATCTCAACCATCTCTATCCCGGCCGCATCACCAACAAGACCAACGGCATCACCTTCCGCCGCTGGCTGATGCTGGCGAACCCGAAGCTGACCGACCTGTTGCGCGAGACCTGCGGCGAGGCGGTGCTTGACGATCCGACCCAGCTCAGCCTGATCGAGGCGCGCGCCAGCGACGTCGCGTTCCAGCAGAAATTCCGCGCCGTCAAGCATCACAACAAGACGGCCCTGGCGCGCCTGATCGGCGAGCGGCTCGGCATCAAGGTCGACCCGAGCGCGCTGTTCGATGTGCAGATCAAGCGCATTCACGAATACAAGCGCCAGCTCCTCAACATCATCGAGACGGTCGCGCTGTATCAGGCGATGAAAGACGATCCCAACGGCAACTGGGTGCCGCGGGTCAAAATCTTCGCGGGCAAGGCGGCGGCGAGCTACCGCTATGCCAAGCTGATCATCAAGCTGATCAACGACGTCGCCGACATCGTCAACAATGATCCCGCGATCGCGGGCAGGCTGAAGGTCGCCTTCCTGCCGGATTACAATGTCAGCCTTGCCGAGGTGATCATCCCGGCGGCCGACTTGTCCGAGCAGATCTCGACCGCCGGCATGGAAGCCTCCGGCACGGGCAACATGAAGCTGGCGCTGAACGGCGCCATCACCATCGGCACGCTCGACGGCGCCAACATCGAGATCCGCGACCATGTCGGGCCTGAGAACATCGCGATCTTCGGCATGGAAGCCGGCGACGTGATGATCCGCCGCAAGCAGGGGCTCGA
Organism: Bradyrhizobium sp. ISRA430; assembly: GCF_029909975.1. Classification (NCBI taxonomy): domain Bacteria; kingdom Pseudomonadati; phylum Pseudomonadota; class Alphaproteobacteria; order Hyphomicrobiales; family Nitrobacteraceae; genus Bradyrhizobium; species Bradyrhizobium sp. ISRA430. The sequence continues at coordinate 5,990,709 of NZ_CP094516.1, read as the reverse complement.
TGCTTCCGACGTGATCCGCAGGTCGCCAAAGCTTTTGCGCGCGATCAACTCGATCGCGACCGGCGAGTTCTCGCCCGGCGATCCCGGACGTTTCGAATCCATCGCGCATGCTTTGCGCTATCTCGACCACTACATGGTCAGCGCCGACTTCGACTCCTACTACGAGGCACAGCGCGGCATCGACGCGCGCTGGCAGGTGGTGCCGGCCTGGACGCGCGCCTCTATCCTCAACGTCGCGCGCATGACCTGGTTCTCCTCCGACCGCACCATCCGCGAATATGCCGAGGAGATCTGGAACGTGCCGGTCCATCCGACCACGCCCGTGCTGCCGGGCCTGCGCGACGCCGCGGTCTGATTTTCCACGACGCGAAAATCCGCGTTACCCGCGAGGTTATTGCATCAGGCGCGGAGGATGATGATATGATCGTCATCATCCCCACAAGGCGGCGTCGGCGACGCTGACGCCGTTGCCTCAAACACCGTCATTTGCGAGCGCAGCGAAGCAATCCGGACTGCCTCCGCAGAAAGATTCTGAATTGCTTCGCTGCGCTCGCAATGTCGGTCGGGCGGGCTTCGAGGACTGACTATGCACGCCAAACTCCCGCACCCCTTCGACGAGGCGACGCGCGTTACTGCCGGCGACAGCCGATGGCAGGGGCACACCAGCGACGACTATTGGGCCTTTGTCGGCCCATTCGGCGGCGCGACCGCCGCGACCATCCTGCGCGCGCTGATCGATCATCCACAGCGCGCCGGCGATCCGTTGGCGCTCACCGTCAATTACTGCGCGCCGATCGCGAAGGGACCATTCGATCTCGACGTGCGGCTGGTGAAGGCCAACCGTTCGAGCCAGCACTGGAGCGTCGAACTGTCACAAGGCGGCGGCGAGGTCGCGACCCTCGCGACCGCCGTGTTTGCCGAGCGCCGGCCGTCCTGGTCGCATGCGGTCGCGAAATGCCCGGACGCAAAGCCGTTCGAGCAGACCCTGCCTTTTCCAAAGATCGCGGCATCCTGGGCCAACCAGTATGAATTCCGCTTCGTCGAGGGCGAGATGCGGATCGGCCCGCCACAAGCCGAGCTCGCAAGCACTTATTCCAAGGTCTGGATCGGCGACCGCACGCCGCGCAGGCTCGACATGCTGTCGCTGATGTCGATGTCGGACGCCTTCTTCGGCCGCATCTTCCACGCACGGCGCGAGCTGGTGCCGTTCGGTACGGTGTCGCTGACGACCTATTTCCATACGGATGCGGAGAGCCTTCTGGCCGAGGACATCACCCGCGTCCTCGCGACAGCCGATGCAAAGGTCTTCCACAAGAGCTACGGCGATCAGAACGGCGAGCTATGGTCCCCGAACGGCCGCCTGCTCGCGACCACGACGCAGATCGCGTATTTCAAGGTGTAGGTTCTGACCCTCTCCCCTTGTGGGAGAGGGTCGCTTCGCGAAGCGAAGCGGGGTGAGGGGTTCTCTCCGCGAATGAACCTCTATCAATCGAACGTGCAGAGAGAACCCCTCATCCGGCGCTTCGCGCCACCTTCTCCCACAAGGGGAGAAGGGACAGCAGTCGCCCAAACAAAAAGGGCGGCCTCTCGGCCGCCCTTTGCATTTCCGTTGAACAAAGTTACTCCGCCGCGAGCTTCACGTCCGGAGCTGCCGCACGGATCTCGGCGTCGACCTGGGCTTCGAACTTGGCGAAGTTCTTCTGGAACATGCCGACCAGTGCGCGGGCGGTCTTGTCGAACTCGTCCTTGTCCTTCCAGGTGTTGACCGGATTGAGAATCTCGCTCGGCACGCCCGGCAGCGCCGTTGGGACCGCGAAGCCGAAATACTTGTCGGTGCGGAATTCGACGTTGCGCAAGGAACCGTCGAGCGCCGCGGTCAGCAGCGCCCGCGTCACCTTGATCGGCATGCGCGAGCCGACGCCATACTTGCCGCCGGTCCACCCCGTGTTGACCAGCCAGCAGTCGACATTGTGCTGGGCGATCAGGCCGCGCAGCATGTTGCCGTAGACGCTTGGGTCGAGCGGCAGGAATGGCGAGCCGAAGCAGGTCGAGAATTCCGGCTGCGGCTCGTTGCCGAGACCGCGCTCGGTGCCGGCAACCTTGGCGGTGTAGCCGGAGAGGAAGTGGTACATCGCCTGCGCCGGCGAGAGCTTGGCGATCGGCGGCAGCACGCCGAAGGCGTCGGCGGCGAGCATCACCACGTTCTTTGGCTGCGGCGCACGGCCGGTACGCGAGGCGTTCGGGATGAAGTCGAGCGGATAGGCCGAGCGCGTGTTCTCGGTCTTGGAGCCATCGTCGAAATCCACCACGCGGGTGTCCTCGTCGAGCACGCAGTTCTCAAGCACCGCGCCGAAGCGCGTCGAGGCGGCATAGATCTGAGGCTCGGCTTCCTTGGACAGCTTGATGCACTTGGCGTAGCAGCCGCCCTCGAAGTTGAAGACGCCGTTCGGGCCCCAGCCGTGCTCGTCGTCGCCGATCAGCGTGCGGTTGGGATCGGCCGACAGGGTGGTCTTGCCGGTGCCGGACAGGCCGAAGAAGATCGCGGCATCGCCATTGGCGCCGACATTGGCCGAGCAGTGCATCGGCATCACGCCGCGCTCGGGCAGGTAATAGTTCAGCGTGGTGAAGACCGACTTCTTCATCTCGCCGGCATAGTAGGAGCCGCCGATCAGCACGATCTTGCGGGCGAAATCGATCGCGACGACGTTCTCCGAACGCACGCCGTGACGTTTCGGATCGGCGCGGAAGCTCGGCATGTCGATGATGGTGAGCTCGGGCACGAAGCTCGACAGCTCGACGGCTTCGGGGCGGATCAGCAGCGTGCGGATGAACAGCGAGTGCCAGGCGAGCTCGGTGAAGACGCGGGTCTTGATGCGGTAGGCCGGGTCGGCGCCACCATAGAGGTCTTGCGCGAACAGCGTCTTGCCTTCGGCGTGCTTCAGGAAGTCCTGGTAGAGCGCCTCGAACTGCTCCGCGGTGATCGACTGATTGCCGGCCCACCACATCTTCTGGTCGGTGGTGGCATCACGCACCGTGAACTTGTCCTTCGGGCTGCGGCCGGTGAACTCGCCGGTGTCGGCGCACAGCGCACCGTCTGCAGACAGAACCGCTTCGCCCGCAGCTAGCGAATATTGATAAAGCTGCGGCGCGCCAAGATTCCAATGCACCTGCTTGAGCTTCTTTAAGCCGAATTTGTCGGCGCCGAAGGCACCGTTGCGCACGCCCGTCTCTTGCACGAAGAATCCTCCTAGAACCCGCGACACTCAGCGCGACCAAGTTTGGCGCCATCGCGGTCACCGTGAATAATAGGCCATCCGGCCTCGGCTGGGCGACCTAATAATGATGAACGCTGGCGTTGCCAAGCTGATCCCGCAGGAATTGGTTTATTCAAGGACCGCGCCAAACGTCGCGCATGTCAGCTCTGAGCAGGCGCATCAAAAATTCGCGGATGATCGCGCAACCAAACGCGCGATTCAGCGTTATCCGGTGTTTTTGCGACGCACAATCATGGGGGCAATCTACTGTACTGCACCTTCGCCGATGAGTGCGAACGGTGCCCAGATAGCGGGATATGCATTGCGCGGTGACGATCCGTCGTCGAGATAGGCCAGCATCGCGCGCCGCAAGGCTTCAGCGCGCCCCATTCCCGGTTCGCTCTTGAGCAAATCGAAAGTCGACGTGGTCAAGCGTGTGGCAGCTTCCGAGTCGACCGCCCAATGCGAGACCAGCAGTGCGCGGGCCCCGGCGTAGAAGAACGAGCGCGCCAATCCCGACAGCGCCTCGGCGCCCGGCCTGTCGCCGGCAATCGTATTGCACGCCGACAGCACCACCCAATCCGCATTGAGCTTGAGCGAAGCTACTTCGCTCGCGGTGAGCAGACCGTCGTCGAGCTCGGAGGCTGGTCGGGGATGGAGAGCGCGAGCGAAGGCTCGCCCAGTCCCTTGACGTCGCCGGCGACGAGGCCATGGGTTGCAAAATAGATGATGCTGTATTGAGCAAGCGCTGCGCGCTTGAGCGTCGTCTCGCTGGCATCGCGCCCGAGATGGATATCGGCTTCAGTCGCACCGACATCCTTCGCCACGGCATTGAGCTCGTCCGCGGTGTCGGGAAGCCGCGGCAGCGCTTGCGAAAGCCGTGCACGATCGACGCCCGCACCGCGCCAGAAGTCGGTATAGGCGACAGCCGCCAGACTGCGCGCCGCAACCTTTCCGCTTGCGCGACGGTCGGCCGTCCCGGCTTCGGCAGGGTTGAACACAGGATCGCCAAAGCCGGTCATCGGCTTGGCACCCTGATTGTTGCGTGCAAAGGCGCGCAGCGATTTTAGGCTGACCACCGACGGCAGGACAGAAACCGCCTGACGCCGCAACAGCCAGGCGGCGCTGCGATAACCTTCGAGCTTATCGGGAATGGCAGCTTGCGGCTTCTCCGTGACAAGCAAATGAAACGGCAATGCGGTCAACGCGCCGGAGGGCACCACCAGCAGGCTGCGCTTGTCCTTCGTCAACGCCTCGACCGGACCGAGCAGTGCGACATAGAGCTCGTTGGCGAGCGCAAGGTCGAACAATCCCGACTTGCCCGATGCATCGCGTGCCTTGCCGACATCGAGCCCTCGGCGGAAGGCGGACAATTTCAGCGCCAGCGAATCGGCACCGAGCGAAATTTCCTTCCAGTCGACGTCCTCGCGCGTGATCGCGATGACATAGCTCCGCTCGTCGACGACGGAATAGAGCACCATCGCCTCGTCGGCTGATAGCAATGCCTGAATATCCTTCGCCGTCAGCGGCAGCGGATTGGAGAGCGAGGCGTAGTCGGGGAATTCGACGGCGAGCGTCTTCTGTAAGCCTGAACGCTCGTTCGCGATTCCCACGAGCCGCGCGCGGCTGCGCTGCTCGGCGGCGACGTCGCGCTGGGTGGAGGGTTTCGACACCGCGGCAACGATGGCCTTGTCGAGCGTCTCGGCCTCAGCCGCAAGATCCTGATCGCTGCGCACGAGTTCGGCGAGCCGATCGCTGCCGGCGGCGAGGCGCACCGCGAGCTTGTTGACGGCGAAGGCTGCGGAAGATTGCGTGCCGCGCTGGATCGCGGCGAGCGCATCGTCCAGGGACTTGTCCGCGGGCAACAGAGATTGCTCTCGCGCGGCGAACAGGATCGGCAGCACGACGCGTAACTGCGCGCGATTGTTGCGAAGCGTCTTTTCCGCGAACGGCAAAGCGTCGGCGGTGTTCCCGGACACGTACAGGAAATAGGCGAGATTTCCGGTCGAGGTCGCGACGTCAGGATGATCGGGCCCAAGCGCACGCTCGCGGATCGCCAGCGCGCGCCGATAGAGCGGCTCGGCCTCAGTGTAGCGGCGCTGATGCTCGTAGAGTCCGGCAAGATTGTTCAGGGAGCGCGCGACGTCGGGGTGATCCGGCCCCAGCACCTTTTCGCGAATCGCGAGCGAGCGCTTGATCGGCGCCTCGGCGTCCGCATAGCGATTCAGGTCGCGATCGAGCTGGCCGAGATTGTTGAGGAGCGTCGCGACCGCCGGATGCTCGGGGCCGCCGACCTTCTGGTAGATCGCGAGTGCCTGCCGGAACAGTGGCTCGGCGTCCGCATGGCGCTCCTGCTTCACATAGAACGTGGCGAGATTGTTGAGGGACTGGCCGACATCAGGGTGCTCGCGCGACAGCGACTTTTCGCGAATGGCGAGCGCGCGCTTGAACAACGGTTCGGCCTCGACAAAGCGGCTCTGCCGCTGGTCAAGCGCGGCGAGGTTGTTGAGCACTGGCGCGATCTCGACGCTGTCGAGACCGGCGCCCTTCTCCATCAGCGCGATGGCGCGCTTGTAGAGCGGCTCCGCCTGATCGTCGCGGCCCTGGTCTGCATATATCTGCGCGAGATTGTTGAGCGCCGCCGCGAGGTCGCGGCTGTTATTTGTCTTCTCGAGGTTCGCCACCATCGCCTGCGCCAGCGGCAGCGCCTCGGGATATTTGCCGGCGCTCCTGAGCGCGTTGATCCGCGCGCTCTGAGCAGAGAGATCACCCTTCTGGGCAAGGCCGGGCGTTGCCAGCGATGCGGCGAGCGCGAGCGCCAAGCCGGCGACCAGCGTCAAACGGCGACCTGTCATGAAACCTCTCGGCTGGCGACCGCCGGCCACGTCCGGCCGACACCGTGTTGGGTCGCAGCGATGCGCCGGGGCGTTCAATTTGTCGCAGCTACTCCGCCTTCGCCCGCGCTTCGCCCGCAAGCCTGACCAGCATCTTGCGCAATGCGACGCCGCTGGTGACACGCTCCGGGAACTCCAGCCGCAGCACGGTCTGCGCTGTCTGCATATCGAGCCCTTCGGGATCGCAGCCGCTGCAGCGCCAGTTTCCCGCGGCACTATTGAGAAGCTTTGTCGCGTAGAGATTCATGGTGTCGCGGTGATCGGCATTCATGTGCGCGACGGCCGCCTCTTCCGCGTCCAGCAGGTCCTCGGCCCCGGCGAGATCCGTAAGGAACTGCTCCGGCTTGAGATCGATGATACGGCCGAAGCCCGCTACCAGATGGGTTCCCGTGGGTCGAATCCGAAAGAAGGAGAAATCGTTAAAAGAAACAAAGGCCTCCGCCGACGGATGAGCATTGAGATAGCGCCGCTGCAGCAATTCCCTTTCGGCATCGACCTGTTCGGCTCGGCCCGAGAGCATGATCCGGGCCCCCTCCAGGGGATCGCCGGGGGCGCGCTCGTCCAGCATCAGGGAGACCCTGGCGTCGGCGAGGATGTTCCTGGTGTGAACGGCGAGGCGCGAGATCAGCAGGATCGGAGCACCATCAGGATGGCTCGCCAGATTGACCAGCGAGCAATAGGGATCACCGCTGCCGGCCATCAGCGTTGCCAGGGCGCCCTGACGGGAACGCCGCAGCAGCGATTTGGCGAGCTTTGCGGGGTCGAAATCGGGGGTCGGTTGCATCGGCTTTCTCGGCTCGGGTGGTTGCAAGGGAGGCCTTTTTTCGGGTAAACGAGGGTCCGGTTATGGGTCGAAACACGGCAAATTTGCCGTGTTTCGTGGAACTTGGTCACACTTCAGCCCAGCTTGCATTGCTCGTTGACCTTGTCGAACCCCGAGTTCGGGACCCATGTATGCGGCGCATCACTGGATTGCTCGCCGTTTCAAGCCACGACCCAAAACGGAAAGCAGAAAGCAGAGGCTCATGCCCACAATCGCTTTGGTCGACGACGACCGCAACATTCTCACATCCGTCTCGATCGCGCTGGAAGCCGAAGGCTACCGCATCATGACTTACACCGACGGTGCCTCCGCGCTCGATGGTTTCCGCACCACTCAACCGGATCTTGCCATCCTCGACATCAAGATGCCGCGCATGGACGGCATGGAGACGCTGCGGCGGCTGCGGCAGAAGTCCGACCTGCCGGTGATTTTCCTCACCTCCAAGGATGAAGAGATCGACGAATTGTTCGGCCTCAAGATGGGCGCCGATGATTTCATCCGCAAACCGTTCTCGCAGCGGCTTCTGGTCGAGCGCGTCAAGGCGGTGCTGCGCCGCTCAGCGCCGAAGGATCCGGCCGCCGTGCCGAAGGAGAACGACGCCAAGGCACTCGATCGCGGCCTGCTGCGCATGGATCCCGAGCGGCATACCTGCACCTGGAAGAACGAGCCGGTGACGCTGACGGTGACCGAATTCCTCATCCTCCAGGCCCTGGCAACGCGGCCCGGCGTGGTGAAGAGCCGCAACGCGCTGATGGACGCCGCCTATGACGATCAAGTCTATGTCGACGACCGCACCATCGACAGCCACATCAAGCGGCTGCGCAAGAAGTTCAAGGTGGTCGACAACGAGTTCGAGATGATCGAGACGCTGTACGGCGTCGGTTACCGTTTCAAGGAAGCCTAAAGGCGCGCACGCCTTCATGAATGCTGCAGGGCCCGTATCGGTTCTGATTCCATCAGGACCGATATGGTTCTAGGATGCGGGGCCCCCAATCGCACGAGCTGACCTAACGCGGGCGTAAGCATTGCTTGACCGAACGCAGCCTCATTCGAGCGTGAATGCCGAGGACGCCATCCACGGCGTGCCGGATCGTGCGGTCGAGGACAAGCCGC